>PWON01000214.1 GCA_003557385.1 Bacteroidales bacterium
CTCGGCTCGGCTCGGCTCGGCTCGGCTCGGCTCGGCTCGGCGGAGCGTCAAGCGAGAAGGCATTGGCCGTCAAGCGTCGTGCGAGTGTCAGTCCTTGCATCGCGGCAATCTCTCTCAAGCAGACTACGGATGAACTGCAAATGCGCCGGAGCTGAGAACGAGAAAATATGATACGAGTATTGATGTCAACACTCTTCCGAATGTCCGGACCTCTTGGCTGCGTAATCTGGCAACCGGTCAAATCGGCGGGACGGTGACACGGCTTGTTTGGATCTCAGTCACTTACCGAGTGCATGCGTTGGCCGTCAGCGTCTCTGCTGCGGCGCACACTGATGCCGCGTCAGAGTATCGACGCTCAGCGGATCTGCGCGAGAGGTGAGGTGTCGTCTTGCAGCGGCAGCAGTGCTTCGATCGCCTCGACGGTCGTGGCCTGTGGCAGTTCGGTGAACACCGTGCGCAGATACTCATAGGGCTCGATGCCGTTGGCCTTGGCGGTCTCGATCAGGCTGTAGAGGTTGGCACTGGCGTGGGCGCCTGCAACCGTGTCGCAGAACAGCCAGTTCTTGCGGCCAACGACAAACGGCCGGATCGCGTTCTCGGTCAGGTTGTTGTCGATGGGCAGCAGCCCGTCCTTGACGTACACGATGAGCTTCGGCCACTGGTGGTGGGCATAGTGCATCGCCTTGCCCAGCGCCGAGCGCGGCGGCACGAGCGCGAGGTGCGCGTCGAGCCAGGCGCGGAGCTCGTCCAGCAAGGGTGCAGCCCGCGCCTGGCGGATGCGCTGTCGTTCCTTGGGGCAGAGTAACCTCGTCTCCCGCTCGATGCGGTAGAGCTGCTGGATCTTCAGCATCGCCACTGCGGCCAGCGAGCCCTTGCGCTTCTCGGGTGTCAGTCGCCCCTGGACCTTGATTGCCTCGTCGAACTTGCGCCGGACATGCGCCCAGCAGCCTACGGGGGTCAGCCGGGACTGGGCACAGACCTCCGCATAGGCCTCATAGCCATCGGTGACCAGATAGCCCGAGAACCCCTCCAGCAGTCGGATCGGCACCTGTCGACTGCGCGAGGGATCATAGTCGTAGAGCACGATCGGGTGATCGGGCGGTCCACCGCGCTGGACCCACAGATACGACTGGCGCTCGGGCCGTTTGCCGGGCTCCTTGAGCACCTGCAGCCGGGTCTCGTCCATGCAGACGATGTCATAGGCCAATAGTTGGTCCCGCAGCAGGTTCACCAGCGGCTGGACCAGCGCCCCGGCCTTGAACATCCAGTGGGCCAGCGTCGAGCGCGGCAGCTCAACGCCGATCCGGGCGAGTTGTCTCTCCTGCCGGTAGAGCGGCAGGCCATCGACGTACTTGGCCACCGCCACATGAGCGAGCGTCCCGGGCGAGGCCAGGCTCTTCGGGATCGGCTGGGGCGGCATCGGGGCGGTGACGAGCTTGCCCTCGCAGGCCGGGCAGCCCGTGCAGGTGTAGGTCTTTCTGACATGGCGCAGCACCCGGATCCGGGCGGGCTGGATGTCGAGCTGCTCGGAGACCTTCTCGCTGATGGGGACCAGGGTGCCACAGCAGCCTCCGCAGGGGCCCTCGCCCGGCTCGATCTCGTGGAGGATCTCCACGCGCGGGAAGGCCTTCGGCAGGGGGCGGCGCCCGCCCCTGGCACGGCGATGCGCCGGCACGGCCACAGTGCCGAGCAGATCCGGCTGTGCGCCTGGGTGGGGCTCACCCACCACATCCGCGCCTTCAGCCGTGTCCGCAGCTGCGGCCTCGGCCTCGTTGAAGGCCAGCGCCAGCTGGTCGACCGAGAAGCGCTCGCTCCGTGCACCGAAGTGCTGATGGCGGGCCAGTCGGATCTGCTCGAGCAGCTGTTCGATGAACAGCGCCTGCTGCTCAAGCTTCTTCTGCTGCTCAAGGACCAGTGTGCGTAACTCGGCGACGCTGCCCGGCAGCCCTGCTGGGGCTGGCGTGGCACGCATCGTCGCGTGGTTGCGTTGTGACTGATCCATCTAGAGTACCCGGTGGTGCGGCAGAGATCCGTTGGCCCGGGTCACCGTCAGCGGATACCCGTCGAGCAGCCAGTTGATCTCCTGTACTGTCAATTGCACCACCGCTTCGGAGCCTGACAAGGGCCATTTGAAGCGCGAGTCCTCCAGGCGCTTCATCCACAGCACGAAGCCATTGCCCTCCCAGGCCACCATCTTGACCAGCGTGCGGGCGCGGTTGCAGAACACGAACAGATCGGCACTGAAGGGATCGGCCTCCATCTCGGCGTCGACGATCGAGACCAGGCCGTTGATGGCCTTGCGCAGGTCGACCGGCTGGCGGTAGAGGTGGATGCGCACCGCCCCTGAGGGCCGGATCACGGCAGCCGGCCCGCCGCCAGCACCAGTGCCTCAAGCTGCTCGGGCCCAAGCTCGCCGTGGCAGGCCAGGCGCACGCCATTGGGCAGCAGCAGGCTTACGGCTGAGGGGGGTGCCGCAGCGGACGGGGTAGAACCCCGACCCAGCACCTGAACGAAGCCCGACGGACGCTCTGAGGCCTGCGGCTCGAGCAGCCCGCGGCTGCGAAGGACTGCTCGCCAGGAATACAGGGTCTGGGGCTTGAGCCCCGCCGAGCGGGCGTACTCGGCCAGGGTGCCGTCAAACGCCTCGGCTGCCTGCACATGCTCCAGCCAGTACTGCTGGCGCTCGGTGATCGTGATATCGCTCATGGTCCTGCTCCTCATAGAGAAGCAGGGAGCTTGTGTCAGCCAGGCTCAGTCGAGAAGGGTGCCGGTAACGCAGCGCTTACTCTTGTAGAGCAGTAGGCCACGGCCTTCACAGCCCCAGTGCATCACCTCATCCCAATCGCTACCAAAGTAGAACAGTGGCTTGAAGCCAGCCGCGATCCAGTCATCAGGATCGGAAATACCTATCGCTGGAGTATCCCAGCCACCGAGTTGCACATACCCCGTTTGGAAGTCTAGTGCGTGCGGATCCTTACTCAAGATATCGAGAAGAATCGTTAATTTTGGAAGAGTTTC
>PWON01000040.1 GCA_003557385.1 Bacteroidales bacterium
CGCACCACCAGCGGCATATCCGTGATGTCAATATCTGCAGACAATTTCGGATCAGTTAGCTGCAGGTGCCTGGTACGGATGGATTCAAGTCTGCGGTGGTTTTGCTCAGAAGTAATGATCAGCTGCACCAATGGCCGGAACTCGTATGATCGGGCGTATTCCTGAATAACCACCCTGCCCGATGTTTCTGCAAGCTGTTCCATATATTGTACCAAAAGTGCATGGTCAAGGTGCCAATCCCCGATCTGAAACCCGAGGAAATCTTCCGGACTGGTAACAGATGCATCATATTCAATGTCTTCTAAAAAATAGGTTATCGGCCGGTTGGCCTGGGTGGAATTGATTCCTGCACTGATCAACAGGAAAAAAATCACGAATAAATAACTGCAATATGTTTTCTGCAACATCTCAATGGGGGTTGTTTATTGAATGTATTATGGCGCCCTGCGGCGGTAATATCTGGCATTTTCATCGTCCTGAAAACGTTCATAGATATTGGCCAAATAACGCGCATATTCACTTCGTGGATCCTGCGCATACAACCTTTTGAAGTAATCAAGGGCAATGCGAAGGTCTGTATTGATAACCTCGAGGGCTTCCAGCAGCTGCGCGTATTGCCTGTGTGTGCGGTTTTGTTCATACGCCTGCATTTCGCGGCGGTACAGTTCATCTGCCTGCCTGAAATGTCTTTTGGCCAGCCAGTCCAGTGCCTTGATATTGTTTCTGTTTAGGCTAAGGATTTCCTCAGCCTTAAGTGTTGCCTGCCTTTCATGACCAAGTGCCTGAAGGGTTTGCAGATAAGCGGTCAGCAAGGCTTCGTCCGACCCCGCCTCTGCGGACAACTGAGGCCAGAGTGCATAAGCCTGCTGATAATTAAGGCTCTCAACCAGGGTCTGAAAGTACCGTCGCTGCATGTCTTGAAAATCCGGACCATGCGGGTATCCTCCCACATATTGTTCAAGCATGGTAATCTCGCGCGAAAGGTTGTCTATTTCCCTGTATGCTTTGGCAAGTGTAAGATAGGTTTTATCATCAACAGCCTGGCTGTGCCTGGCCAATTCCAGGTATTCAATGGCTTTTGCCGTTTCATTCAACTCAAATGCAAGTAATCCGGCCCGCTGATATACTTGGCCATCAGGCTCCCTGCCATGGTTCCTGTGGGCTGAAATCAGGCGATTGTAGGCTTCGAAAGCTTCTTCCTGATTCCCGGCTTTATAAGCCGATTCTGCCGATTCAGACAATTCATCCAATGATCTGAGCGAAGAACATGAAGCAAAAAAAACAAAGGTCAACAGTAGTGAAAATAGTGTATAAGATTTCATATTGACAGATTGGATGGTATTTAAATATTTTTCCGTCTGGGTGAAAAGCAAAAGTACACGAATTTTTTTTCATGGGGAATTACACACAGGCACACATAAAAAATACCGGGCCTGTTAAAACCATCATCCATCAAGGTCTTTAATGGAATACCCAAGTTTTAGAAGGTTCTCAGGTTTAAGCAGTTTCCTGAGTTTATCTTCGGCAATAAGTTTGAGTGACTTGTTGGCTGCAAGTACATCACACCCTTTTTCTTTCATATAGCCGGCCAAACGGGAAGCATTCCTGTAGTCAATGTAAGGGATCAGGGCCGTCGTGATCGCAGGGCTGTGCATCAATTTGGCATGGGCATCGGGGGTGTGTACATTCAAATCTTTCAATACATGATCCCGGAGGCTTTGTCCGGCAGCAATAAGGAGCTTTATACTGTCCAGCAAAGCATGCCCGATTACCGGCAGGTAAGCGTTCAGGTCGAGGGACCCCTGGCCGCAAAGCGAGGAAATCAGCATGTCATTGCTGTAAACCTTGTGGGCAACGCCAATGACATATTCCGGGATGACCGGGTTTACCTTTCCCGGCATAATGCTGCTTCCGGGCTGGCAGTCAGGGATAGATAATTCAGGCCGATCATTCAACCCAGCTGATAGAAGGCGTACATCCGAAGCGATCTTTTCCAGGTTTACGGCATGGGCCTTTAAAATGGCATGCACTTCCACCAGGGCATCCAGGTTTTGTGTGGTATCGGGAAGGTTTTCGCTGCGGGTAACAGGCAATTGCGTAAGTTTTTGCAAAAAAGACACTACTTCCATGATAAAATACCTTGGTATGGCCATGCCGCTTCCCGTGGCTCCGCCACCAATATTGACCACTTTGATGCGCTCAAAGCACTTGGAAACTCGCCACCAGTCTCGCGACAAGGCTTCGCTGAATGCGCTGAAGAGCATCCCGAAAGAAGAAGGGAGTGCTTGCTGCATTTGTGTGTAGGCAATTCGCAAATGATTGCGATGGGTGGTCTCAAGCCGCTCGGTTTCCGAACGCAATGCATTGATGGTATCTTCCAGTTTGTGCAACAGCTGCATGGTGGCAATTTTCAATGCCGTGGGAATCACATCGTTGGTACTCTGAAACAAATTGGCATGTTTATACGGGTCAATGATTTCATAATTGCCGGGATCCAGCCCTTTTTTTACCAGGGCGGCATTGCTCAGAATTTCATTGATGTTCATATTGATGGAAGTTCCTGCCCCCCCCTGCAAGGCTGGAATGATGAAGTGGTCAAAATGATCACCGGCCGCAATCTCTCCAGCAGTTTTTTCCAACAATTCAAATACAGAAATATCCTCCATCCCGGCCGGTAAGGCAGATGCAGGATACCGGCCGGTGGCAGCGGCATGGAAAGCACTGATACATTGATAGCAAGCTTGTTTAACCAGGCCAACGGCACAATACCACTCTTTGTGAAAACCCGGACCTTCCGGGAAATTTTGTGCCGATCGCCAGGCATGAATGCCAAACAAGGCATCCCGGGGGATTTGCACTGGGCCAATAAAGTCCTTTTCTTCTCTCATAAGGTAAAGATAGGTTTTTCCTTTAAATAAACTTTTTTTTCAAATGCTTGTTTAATACCCGATTAAGAATACTTACACATTCATTTAGCTATGTAAATATTATATTCCATGAACAACCTTTACCTGTACCTCATCCCCATTATTGGCATCATTGCCCTGTTGTTCACATTATCAAAAGCCCTGTGGATCAAAAAACAACCAAAGGGAAATGAAAAGATGATCAGAATAGCCGGCTACATTTCAAACGGTGCCATGGCCTTTATCAAGGCCGAATACAAGATACTGACAATTTTTGTGGTCTCCATTGCCATATTGTTGGCTTTCGCCACAGGTACCGAAAATTCGTCCCCACTGGTGGCTGTTTCCTTTATCATGGGCGCCCTGAGCAGCGGTTTGGCCGGCTTTATCGGATTAAGGATAGCTACAAAAGCCAACGTCCGGACCACCCATGCGGCCCGGACCGGGTTGAACCCTGCCTTGCGCATCGCCTTTGCAGGAGGGAGCGTAATGGGATTGTCCGTGGTAGGCCTGGGCATCCTTGGCCTGAGCATATTATTCATCGTGTATGCCCATCTGTTTGGTGTTGAAAGCATCCAGGGTGTGAACAGGGTGTTGACCGTAGTTACGGGATACTCCTTTGGTGCTTCCTCCATCGCATTGTTTGCTCGCGTGGGAGGAGGTATTTTTACCAAAGCGGCTGATGTGGGAGCTGACCTTGTCGGAAAGGTTGAATCGGGCATTCCGGAAGACCATCCGTTAAACCCCGCCACGGTGGCCGACAATGTGGGTGACAATGTCGGGGATGTTGCCGGGATGGGTGCCGACCTGTTTGAATCCTATGTGGGATCCATGATTGCCGCCATGGTGCTGGGGGCGACTTTTCTTACAGCAAGCTATACGGATGCATTCAATGGATTGTCTCCTGTGATCCTGCCATTGTTTTTGGCCGGAGCCGGAATCATTGCTTCGGTCGCCGGGACATTTTTCATACGCGTGCGGGAGGGTGGGAATCCCCAGAACGCCCTGAACATTGCACAACTGATTTCGTCCCTGATCATGGTTATCTTCTCTTATGTTCTTATCACCAATATATTGCCTGCATCCATCACCTTTACAGACATCCTGTACGGCGGAATTGAACGAACCGTGACCTCCTTCAATATTTTCCTTTCGTCCTTTATTGGACTGATGGCCGGACTGGTGATTGGCTATGCCACGGAGTTTTTTACGGGCACCAATTACCTGCCGGTGCGCATCATTGCCCGCCAGTCCACCTCAGGTTCAGCCACAAACATCATCAGCGGATTGGGTATTGGCATGCTTTCCACCATCATACCCATTATGACCATTGCCATATCCATGATGCTTGTGTTTCATCTTGGGGGCCTGTATGGCATTGCCATTGCAGCGGTCGGAATGCTTTCAAATCTTGGGATACAGCTTTCGGTGGATGCCTATGGTCCGGTTTCTGACAATGCAGGCGGCATCGCCGAGATGGCGGAATTGCCACCGGAAATAAGGGAGCGCACCGACAAACTGGATGCCGTTGGCAATACCACTGCAGCCATTGGCAAAGGGTTTGCCATCGGGTCGGCAGCACTGACGGCCCTGGCGCTTTTTGGTGCCTACATGACCGCCGCAAGCATTACTTCCATAGACGTATCGCAGCCTTTTGTAATGGCTTCTGTTTTTGTAGGGGCCTTGCTGCCATACGTGTTTTCTGCATTGACCATAAAAGCCGTAAGCGATGCCGCCCGGTCGATGATCGAAGAAGTCAGGGACCAGTTTGCCAATATTGAACCGCTCAACAAAGCCCTGGCCGTTCTGAAAAAAAACAACGGCAAATCGCCTGACCAATGGAGCAAAGAGGATAAAGATACAATCGATGCGGCATAAGGATCGCCCGATTATGGTCGCTGTGTGACCATTTCGACCCGGGCTGCCCTGAGGGAAATGATCCTGCCGGGCATTATCGCCGTAACCACTCCCGTACTAACCGGCTTGTTGCTTGGTCCGGAAGCACTTGGCGGACTTTTGGCGGGTGTTACTGTTTCCGGAGTGCTTCTGGCGATCCTTCAGTCCAATGCCGGTGGCTCCTGGGATAATGCCAAAAAGCTTATTGAAAAAGGGATCACGCTCAACGGCGTTCAACACGGGAAAGGCTCCGAAGCACACAAAGCTTCTGTGGTAGGCGATACGGTAGGTGATCCGCTGAAAGACACTTCCGGTCCCTCGCTCAACATCCTGCTCAAACTGGTGTCCATTGTGGCGTTGGTATTGGCAGGGGCCGCCTTCTGAAAACGGACAAAATTTTAAGATTTATTTGCATTAAATAATATATTTGTTTAACTTGGTCATATATTTGTGACATGGACATCTTAAAGATCCTCTGTCAGATATGGCATTTCATTCTAATTAAACATTAAAAAATAGCTATTTATGAAAAAAATCATTACGATCACAATTGTGCTGTCTTTGTGTTTACATGTATTTGACATCAACACCTATGCACAGAACGAGGACCAAAAATGGGCCGTGGGCGTCATCGCCGGGAAGAATGAATACAAGGGCGATATAGACGACGCATTCTTCGATTGGAGCAAGGCTTTTTACGGATACCTCGGACTGACTGTCAACAGGTATGTATCCCCCTCATTTGACCTGAGGTTTGAAGGGACAATGGGTCGTTTTGGGCGCTGGATAGATAACGACGTAAACTTTAAGGGGATGAAGACCGACCTCAGCCTGATGTTTTCCTACAAGCTGAACAATGGCTACCTGCTACCGGCTGACAGCTGGTTTGCCCCATCGCTCCTTCTCGGACCGGGGGTTGCCTTCTATAATGAACTGGACGTACGCCCGGGAGGCATCGATGACGAAGGAATGGATCTCTTGCTGGCCACCGGACTTAGCTTGCGCTTTCAACTGACCAATCGCTTCGCCCTTCAGTTCCAGTCCACCTATAATATGCTGAACAGCGACAACAGGGACCTGGTGGAAAATGACGAAAACGATAAGTTCCTTAAGCACCATGCCGGTTTTATCATAAATCTCGGCCCGAAAGAAAAAGTTGAACCGCCGGTGGACGTGGTGGATCTGGAAGCCATGGAGCGGCGTATTGAAGAAGAGGAAGAAGCACGCCGGCGCGAAGAGGAAGAGCGCAGAAGGCTTGAGCAGGAACAATTGGAAGCGGAAAAACAACTGCGTGAAGCCGAAGAAGAAAGAAGGCGTGCCGAAGAAGAGCTCAGGCGTGCCGAAGAGGAAAGAAAACGGTTGGAGATCAAACAGGAAGTTGAAGCCGCACTGGATCCTGAACTGGCGTTCGTCCGGTTTACCGTGGATGGCACAGAGATTCATTCAAGGTATCACAACACACTCGAAATAGTTCACCAGCTCATGAATAAATACCCCGAATTGCGTGTTGAAATTCGCGGGCATACAGACTTTACGGGAACGGCTGCATATAATATGGGGTTGTCTGAAAGACGTGTTGCTTCGGTCAAAAGGCACCTTGTTGCCAGGGGCGTTAACCCCGACAGGTTGATCACAAAGGGATTCGGAGAGGAACAACCTCGCGCCACCAACCAAACAGCCGAAGGTCAGGCCATCAATCGCAGGGTTGAATTTAAACCAATTTTCTGGTTCTAAAGGTTTTCACACCTGGGAAAAGCGTATATTTACCAATGGTTGCCAGGGCATCAATTACCCGGCAACCATTGGTGTTTTTATTCCGGCATGAACGATCCAAAATGACGGCTGTCTCCTTATACATGGCACCCTTCAGGGGGATTACCCACAAAGCATACCGCAATGCCCATGCCAGACATATGGGGCATGTTGATGCCTATTATGCGCCATTTGTCAGCGGGTTGGGACAGGGAAAGATCCATCCCGGCAAAATGATCGACCTCATTCCCTTTACAGGCAATCAAGCGCCGGTGATCCCCCAGATCATCAGCAACGATCCCGGGGAGATCATCCTGTTTGGCAATGTATTGTACGAAAAAGGGTACCGGCATCTGAACTGGAACCTGGGATGCCCCTTTGAACGTATCGCCAATAAAAAAAGGGGCTGCGGGCTGCTACCCTACCCCAATGAGATAGATAGGATACTCAACAGGGTGTTCAGCAAGGTAAAAATCGCCCTGTCGGTTAAAACCAGGCTTGGCTACGATCGTCCCGACCAGATAAACCCTGTGCTGGAAGTGTTTAATCGCCACCCCCTGTACAAAATTATCCTGCATCCCCGTACAGGCAGGCAGCGCTATGGGGGAAAAGCAGATCCGGGTAAATACGCAGAATGTCTTCATTTGTCATCACACCCGATGGTGTATAACGGGGATATATATAATCACTCGCAATACAAAGCATTACAGGCAATGTTTCCCGGACAGACAGAATGGATGCTTGGCAGGGGTGCATTGATCAATCCCTTTCTGGCCATGGAAATACACAATGTTTTTTTGCCGGACGATCAAAAAAGAACCCGGCTGGATGCTTTCCACAATGACTTATGGGAATTTGCCATGACCCGGATTTCCGGAGAAAAAAAACAAATTGGATGGATGAAGGCCGTCTGGCATTACCTGTCGGGCATTTTTTCAGCAGGCAAAGAAGCCTTTGAAGCGATCAAAAGATCGCATACTTCAAAAGCGTTTGAGAAAGCAGCCCACAAGGCAATGCAGGGCGATTTTGCCGGGGAAGACCAGATCAGAATCCATTTTCTGTCTTTGACCCGGTAACCAAACGGTGTAACCATCATAACCGGCCGGTTCAATCTGTCGAGTATACAACGATGACAAATTCATGAGATTCCTTGCGCATGTAAAAAAAATCACGTTATTTTACGGCCTCAACGGCAACCTTAAGTGCGAGTCATGCATAAATCCCCCAGACGGCCCGGGCTATTCGAGGCATTGATCCCGGTTATTTTCCTGACCATTTTAATATCCATCAATGTATTGATTTTTGGTGACGATGCACTGGCTGGATCCAATCAGATGGTTCTGATCCTGTCTGCTGCACTGGCGGCCATTGTGGCAATCAACCTGGGACACCGGTGGGAAACCCTGCACAAGGGGATTGTAAAGGCGATCGGATCAGCCATGTCGGCCATCCTGATCCTTTTTCTCATCGGCTCCCTGGCCGGTACCTGGTTGCTTAGTGGCATTGTGCCCTCGATGATCTATTATGGTTTACAGATCCTGAATCCCACCATTTTTCTGGTGGCGGCCTGTGTGGTCAGTGCAATTGTTTCACTGGCCACCGGAAGCTCCTGGAGCACAGTGGCCACATTGGGTGTTGCCCTGCTGGGTATTGGGCGCACCCTGGGGATTCCGGAAGGGGTTATTGGGGGGGCGATCATTTCCGGTGCCTATTTTGGCGACAAGATGTCCCCTTTGTCCGACACCACCAACCTGGCCCCGGCCATGGCTGGTACCGACCTGTTTACCCACATTCGCTATATGGCCTGGACCACAGTGCCATCCATTTCCATTGCCCTGATCCTGTTCATGATAATTGGCTTTACCCGCTCACAGGACGGCGCCATAAACGACATCCAGCCTGTGCTGTCTGCCATCAAAGGCACTTTCCGCGTCACCCCGGTATTGTTCCTGGTCCCGGCACTGGTGATAACCCTGATCATACGCAAGGTTCCTGCCCTGCCGGCATTGCTGGCAGGAACACTGGCAGGCGGTGTGTTTGCTTTGATCTTTCAACCCCACATCATTTACCAGGTGAGCGGGATGGAAGAGAACTTCCTGGTAGCCGCCTACGTGGCCATCATGAAAGCCATGTATACCGACATTGCGGTGATCACCGACCACGCCATGGTCAACAGCCTGCTCGAAACAGGCGGCATGAGTGGTATGCTGAATACGGTATGGCTCATCATATGCGCCATGATCTTCGGAGGCATCATGGAATCAAGCGGATTATTGCAGCGCATTACCGAATCCGTCATTAAGCTGGCCCACAATACCGGATCCCTGGTAACGGCAACCGCAGGCACGTGCCTGTTTTTCAACGTTACGGCCAGCGATCAGTATCTGGCCATCGTCGTTCCGGGACGAATGTTTGCAGAAACCTACAAAAAGCGCGGGCTGAATCCCCAGAACCTGAGCCGGACCCTCGAAGACAGTGGCACGGTAACCTCTGTCCTTGTTCCCTGGAATACCTGCGGGGCGACTCAATCTGCCGTACTGGGTGTGCCCACTGTTGCTTTTATCCCATATGCCTTTTTTAACCTGATCAGTCCGTTTATGACCATTTTATTTGCCTATCTGAATATCCGGATTTCCAGGATTGGAAAAAACAAGCAGGCAAACACCGGGGCAACTGACAAAGAATCAGTATGAGAACAGTGCACCTTTCGGTTATCAATGATGTGTTCACCGATCAACGTGTGAACAAAATGGCACAAACCCTGAATGCCATGGGTTTTGATGTTTACATAACAGGCGTCAAAAGGAAACACAGCAAGGCTTATTCGCCAGGGTATGCCAGGGTCAGACGCATTCCCATGCTGTTTCACCGGAAGTTTTTATTTTATGCCGAATACAACCTGAAATTGTTTTTCCATCTGCTGTTCAATCGATATGACCTGCTGGTGAGCAACGACCTGGACACCCTGCTGCCCAATCACCTGGCTGCATTGCTCAGGCGAAAACCCCTGGTGTATGATGCCCATGAATACTTTACCGGTACGCCCGAGGTTGTTTCCCGCCCCCTGGTACACCGGTTCTGGAAAACCCTTGAAAAGATATTGTTCCCACGGCAACAAACCATTATTACGGTAAACCACTCCATGGCAGCGCTTTATGGCAGTGAATATGGCAAAAAACTGCATGTGGTCAGAAACCTTCCACGCTACAAAGCACCCCGTGGATGCATTCCTGCAGATGAGCTGAGCCTCCCTTCTGAGAAGGACATCATCCTGTTGCAGGGCAGCGGGATCAACATCGACCGCGGGGCTGAAGAACTGGTCATGGCCATGCGCCCGGAATACGGATTAAAACATGTGTTGCTGCTGATCATCGGTGCAGGCGATGTGGTCCCCAAGCTCAAAACAATGGTCAAAAAAGAAGGGCTGCATGACAGGGTATGGTTTCTAGACAAAATGTCACCGGAATCATTGCATGAATATACCATTCACGCCAAAATCGGGGCATCGCTCGACAAAGACAGCAACCTGAACTACCGCTTCAGCCTTCCCAACAAATTGTTTGACTACATGATGGCGGGAGTGCCCCAGTTGACAACCAGGCTTCCGGAAGTTGAGGCCGTCATCACAAAATACAATACAGGCATGCTGATCCGGAATCACGATCCGGCGCATATTGCACAGTGTATTGGCGAAATGCTTGCCGACAAGAACAGGTGGAATACCTGGCATCAGAACTCACTGAATGCCGCAAAGGAACTTTGCTGGGAGAATGAGGAAAAGACTGTCCGGGACATCTATAAACGTTTTCTGCCTTCCCGGCCTGCGATAGTCAGGTAATCAGGCTTCCGGTGTCTTTGTGGTTTCGGGTTCCATCTCCATAAGCCTTCCGCCTTCACATTTGAAAATACGCGCCGGAAATTTCTGGAACAGGCTATAGTCGTGTGTCGCCATCAAAACCGCTCGGCCACTGGTGCTGATATCAAACATCAACTCCATGATCCCTTCACTGGTTTCCGGGTCAAGGTTTCCGGTAGGCTCATCAGCAAGGATCACATCCGGGTCGTTGATCAGGGCACGAGCAATGACCACACGCTGCTGTTCGCCACCCGATAATTCATGGGGCATCTTAAAACCCTTTGTTCCCAGCCCGACTTTCTCCAGCACATCCACCATCCTTTCTTCCATGGCGATCTTGTCGCGCCAGCCGGTGGCTCTCATCACAAACAAAAGATTATCATTCACGGTCCGGTCATTAAGCAGTTGAAAATCCTGAAACACAATGCCGATCTTTCTTCTGAGAAACGGGATCTCCCGGTCGCGGATCCCCATCAGGTCTGTTCCTGCAACCCTGCCAAACCCATCCACCATGGGCAGGTCGGCATAAAGGATTTTAAGCAGGCTGCTTTTTCCCGATCCGGTCCGGCCAATGAGGTAACAAAACTGCCCCCGTTCCACACTGAAGCTCACATCAGACAGAACCAGTATGTTTTTTTGGTATACCGGGACATCTTTTAATTCGATGATCGTATCAAAAGCCATCACAATCAATTTGGGGTTTCACTGCATAAAATTAACAAAAAAGGAGCACCCGTTACAGGTACTCCTTTTTTTGCTTTTACAGCCGGGTTATTTTAATCCGCTTCTGACCAGAAAGGGTTCAATATCCGGTTCTTTTCCACGGAACTTAACATACGCATCCATGCCATCCCGGAGTGCATTTTCTGCCAGGACATATTGGCGAAAGCGTTCAGCCAGTTCCTGGTTGAACAGGTCTCCGGAATCCTTAAAAGCCATAAAAGCATCAGCATCAAGGACACCTGCCCAGCGGTATACATAGTATCCGGCCGCGTAACCCGTGCCAAAAATATGGCCAAAATAGGTGGTGCGATAACGGGGTTTGATCTCTTCGATAAGGCCCATATTGTTTAGTGATGCAGCTTCAAAGGCACGCACATCGATCTCTTCACCATGGTCGGCAGTGTGCCAGTCCATATCCAGGATGGCCGCCGCAATATATTCTGTGTTGATAAATCCCTGGTTGAAAAACTCCGCATTGCGCATCTTTTCCTGTAATTCAACCGGCATCGGTTCGCCCGTTTCAAAATGCAGTGCATATTCCTTCATCAGCTCAGGTTCCCCGGCCCAGTTCTCAAGGATCTGGGAGGGCAACTCCACAAAGTCGCGCGGGACACTGCGACTGGTTCGCCTGTAGAGGCCATCAGCAAAGAAATTGTGGAGGGCATGGCCAAATTCATGAAAATAGGTGGTGGTCTCATCCCAGGTCAGCAAAGCCGGTTGCCCGCCGGAAGGACGGCTGAAGTTCATCACGATGGTTACGATGGGATAGATCTTTTCCCCGTATTCGTATGCACCACTGCGATAGGTTCCGCACCAGGCACCACCGCGCTTTCCCGGGCGTGGATGCGGGTCGATAAAGAGGATCCCCAGGTGACTGCCGTCGCGGTCAAACACCTCATATGCCTCCACCTCATCGTGATATACCGGAACATCCGGACGTGCTTCAAATGTAAGCCCAAACAGTTTGTTGGCCAGAATAAAATTGCCTTCTCGTACATTCTCAATGGCAAAATAAGGCTTCAATTCCGCATCATCCAGATCATACTGCTCCTTGCGCACAATCTCGGCATAATACCACCAGTCCCAGGGAGCAAGGGCATAATCACCGCCTTCGCGTTCAATAATGGCCTGCATCTGGTCTCTTTCCTTTTTAGCCAGTGCCAGCGAAGGCTCCCATATTTGATACAGAAAATCATATACATTTTGGGGATTCTGGGCCATCTGGATCGACTGGAAAAATTCCGCATAATTGTTGTATCCCAACAGGCGCGACATTTCCTGGCGAAGTTGCATCAATTCGGCAAACAGGTCTTTGTTGTCATGTTCATTGTCATTATCGCCCCGCATAAAATAAGCGGTGAATACTTTTTCACGCAGATCCCTCCTTTCGGAATAGCGCAAAAACGGAATCCAGCTAGGATTATGTAAAGTGACAATACCCAGGGCATCCACACCTGCCTGCTCAGCCGCCTCAGCAACAGCAGCCCTCACATTGCCAGGCAGCCCGGCAAGATCTTCCCCGGTTTCCAGTATAAGTTGAAAGGCATTGGTTTCGGCCAGCTGATTTTCTCCAAGCTGCAAAGAAACCATCGACATCCTCGAGTTGAGTGCGGCCAGCTGTTCTCGCTGTTCTTCCGGCAAAGCAGCACCACTGCGTTCAAAATCTCGGTAATATTTCTCCACAACCCTCATTTGTTCCCGGTCCAGGCCAAGTGCTTCGCGCTGCTCGTACACTGCCTGGATGCGCGCAAACAACTCCTGGTTCATTCTGATGGAGTTGCTGTGATCCGATAACATCGGCGTGGTTTCCCTGGCTATTTCCTGCAAGCGCGGATTGGTTTCAGCACTTCGTAAACCACCAAAAACAGGGTTCACACGACGCAGCAAAACACCGGACTGATCATAGGCCACGATGGTATTCTCAAAAGTCGGGGGCTCAGGATTGTTGACAATTGCATCAATTTCGGCCTGATGCCGGCGGATCCCTTCCTCGATGGCAGGAAGAAAATGCTCGTCATCGATCTTGTCGAACGGAGGAACATCAAATGGGGTGTTGTAATCCGCAAAAAACGGATTCGGGCTGCGGTCAGCACAACCGGATAACATCATACTTAAAGGTATTAACAAATACAATAAATTTTTCATCCTTCTACGGGTTAAGATTTATAATGGCATAAAATATTCTGACTTCAAAGATACATTTTTTCCATACCTGCATCCTGCGCCATCTTTATTTTTATGCCTGCAATATGCTTTTCCGGAATTTTTCACACTGAAAACGCTTTTGCAGTTTTACCGGTATAGCCTTCCGATCTTTTTGTTAAAGATCAAAAACAGGCCAATGACAATCCCCCATTGCAACAATACGGTCATCAGGCTAAAGGGGTTCAGGGGGTTAAACCATGCATCAGGGGCAAACTGCGTAATGGAGAGCCACATCCACCATATCAGCAAAATCAAACCAGCCAGGGGTACAAAATACCGAATGGGAATATCCCACCATTTTCCGGGCTTCCAATCGGAGGGGGCAAACCTGGTTTCATTTTTTAGTTTTGTGATGCCGTATTTAACACAAAACAAGGCAATAAAAACCCCGCTTACCATCAGGCCAAGCCCCCAGACAAAATCCTGATTGCTCAGTATATTCAAGCTCATGGCCGAAGGAATGCCCAAAATATATACAAAGGCTGCAATAACCAGCACCGCCTTGTTTCTATGTATCCCCCTGTCGACAAGTGTGCGCGTACTTAGTTCCAGCATCGACATCAGGGATGAAAAACCGGCAAAAGCAAGCCCCAGAAAGAAAAAAACAGCCAGGACACCCCCTGCGTTCATACGTTCAAAAAGCTGTGGCATCCATATAAATGTCAGGCCGGTGGACGCCGGTCCACTGGTTTTCATCACCTCGAGTACCTGGGCATCGGCATAGCCATATCCGTATTGGAGCACTGAGAAAACCGTACCAAATATCATGGTGGCCATCAACAGTGAAATGATGTTGTTTCCAAAACCGGTGATAAATGCATTTTTTACCGTTCCGTGCCGGGCATGCATATAGGCGGCATAAGTGAGGAACAACCCCCAGCCGGCACCGGTATCCCAGGCGTTTTGGGTGAGGGCCTGCAACCAGACACCCGGTGTTTTTAATTGCGACCATTCGATCCGGAACAAATAGGCAATGCCATCACCTGATCCCGGCAGGGATATGGCACGGGCAACGGCCGCTATAATGATCAGGATGAGTACCGGGATCAACACCTTGTTGACTCTTTCAATGGACTTCACCCCTTTCCATATGGCCAGTCCGCCTGCCGCCACAGCTATAAAATGCATCACAAAAGGCCACCAGGACGACTGAAAATTGTCCCATAAAGCCATAGAGTCTGTATTGGAAGCGGGTAGTGGATAGAATAACATCTGAAAGAAGTAATACAAACTCCAACCCACAATCACTGCGTAAAAGAAACCGATGGCCGTGGCCACAAAAGCAACAAAAGCACCCATCCAGGCAAATCGCTTGCCCATGCCCGTTACAAAAGAACCTATGACGCCGAAACGGTATTTCCGGCCAATCATGTACTCGGCAATGATCAGCGGAATGCTCCACAAAAGCAAAAAAACAACCCAGGCAAGGATCAGGGCCCCGGCCCCTTCCTCACCCCCACTCTGTGCGGCAATCCTCGGAAAACGCCAGATATTCCCCGTGCCCACGGCAATACCCAGCGCGCTGAGCAACAAACCAACCCGGGTCCCAAACCGCTGATCAACCGACCGATCCACCCCCATTTTTATACAATAGCCTACTTTTTAACACTAAATACCAAATATTAAATACTAATTACTAATTACTAACTGCTAATTACTTCTTCCTTCCTCTTCCGGCCTCCTGTACCGCACCGGCGGATCCGGCTCCGGTTTCAGTTCAATCGCTTCTGTTTCCAACAGTTTCAGAGCCTCCTCCACGGCACGTTCCAGTTGCGGGTCGTGCCCTTTTATTACCGGCGCAGGCAATTGCTCCACTTGAATGTCCGGGGCCACGCCTTCGGCCTCCACAGCCCACTCGCCGTCCGTATTGAAAAACCCTCCACGGGGTGCCATCATACGGCCGCCATCAATAAAGGAAGGGGTATCCCAAATGCCCACCAGGCCGCCCCATGTGGTGGTACCGATCAATGGACCGATCCCCATTTTCCGAAACATATAGGGCAACAGGTCACCGCCTGATCCGGCGCGTTCATTGATAAGCATCACTTTGGGGCCCCAGATCCCGGCCATGGGGGTGGTAAAGGGTCTTCTGTCTGCTGCCCGGGAATTGAAATAACCATGTAGCTGCCGAGACATGATATCGACCATGTAATCGGCCGCAGAACCACCGCCGTTGTTCCTTTCATCAATAACCGCCCCTTTCTTGTCCTGCTGGGCAAAATAATAGCGGTTAAAGAACTGGTAACCCAGGCCGCTGGTGTTGGGCACATATACATAGGCCAACCGTCCATCAGACAATTCATCCACGCGCCTGCGGTTGTCTTCGACCCAGTGCATCATGCGCAACTGGTATTCGTTGGCTACAGGCACTGCCGTCACAAGGCGGGAACCTTCCTGAACCGGCCGTTCATTCACCCGGATCTGTGTTTGCCGGTTGGCAGTTCCTTCAAAATACCTGTAGATATTTTGTTCAGGGTCAACTGGAACGCCATTTACTTCAAGCAGGTAATCCCCCTCGTAAACATTGATCCCCGGCACACCAAGTGGTGCCCGCAGGTTGGGGTTCCAGTCTTCCCCGTCATAAATTTTTGCGATCCTGACCATTCCGTTCTCAATGACATAATCCACACCGAGCAAACCAACCGGTACCCGTTCTACCTGCGGCATATCACCGCCAAAGATGTAAGAATGCCCAATGGCGACCTCACCTCCCATGATACCGATCACATAATTAAGGTCAGTTCTGTGACGCACATGTTCCACCCATGGACGATACCACCCGTAAATATCATCCCAGGGGGCACCATGGACATTGTCCACATACAAAAAATCGCGCTGCAGGCGCCAGCCTTCCCTGAACATCTGCCGCCATTCTTCTTTCGGTTCGATCCGCATACGCATATTGTTTACCGCTTCCAGGCGCCCGTCGCCCGGGTTTCGTGTAGCGCCACCTGCCGGCACAATGCCCCATGTGCTGCCACTCCGGTAAAGCAGGGAACTTCTGTCGTGCGAAGTCACCGCGTAGTGCACCGGCGATAAAAAAACTTCCGTTTTTATCTCATTAAAATCGTAGCGGTGCAATGTAAATCCCGGTTGATTCGGTACTTGATCAAAATAAAACACATAACCCTCAGGCCCGGCTATCAAACCGGTATAATCACGGGACGGTATGTCGGCAGAAACAATGCGCTGCATCAACCCGTCCGGATCAATCCGAACGGCATCATCATTCTGTTCGCCACGGTCGTTTTCATTGGCATCATGTTGCTCTTCTTCATCGCTTTTGGGTAAAAACGGGGAAACACCATCGCGGGCAAGCACCATGATGTATAGAGAACGGGTAACCGGGCTGTCGTAAGCGCTCATATCGAGCCATCCCGTATTGGGGCCATAATCCGTGCTGGCCAGAAAATACAAATAATCGCCCGAAGCGCACCAAACAGGTGTGATGGCATCGGCCATGCCGTCTGTCGCCTGAATCCTTTCACCGGTTTCCACATTATATAATATGATGGCCTTGAACATGCTCTCCAGGGTATGTGCATAGGCAATCCAGCGGCTGTCAGGCGACCACACCGGGTTCATTGTGCGCTGTGGCCTGACATAACGGTCGGTATCAACCAGCGTCACCACTCCGGACTCCACATCTACAAAATAGAGGTTCAAATGGGTATCGGTATAGGCAATGTATTGGCCGTCGGGTGACCAATCGGGCCGGTAAAAGAATGTGGGTTCCGGAAGCGGGATGACCTTAATGTCGCCCATACCCGACTGGTCGCCAATATGCAACTGGTATTCGCCAGATTCATCCGAGAACCATGCGATACGGTTTCCATCCGGCGACCAGACCGGTGAGCGGTCGGCAGCACCGGAGCTGCGGGTGATGTTTCTGGCGTCTCCGTGTTCTTTGGGCACGGTAAAGATATCGCCACGGTATTCAAACAAGGCACGCTGCCCGGTTGGCGACAGGGATGCATTCTGCAAAGCCACAGGGCGTATGTCTTCCCAGCGCGTACGCGACCAGTGAAAATCGCCGCGCACGTGAATGGTCAATGGTTGATGCCGGTCGCTTTGCGGATCAAAAATATGCAGGGTGCCGGCCTTTTCATAAACCAGAACACCACCGCCGCTGTTGATGTTTTTTACATCAAAATCAACAAAAAAACTCTCCTGTTTAAGGTTTCCCGTATCCACATCGAACGACCAGATGTTGGCCGCATAATCGCGTTCAGAAATAAAGTAGACAGTGTTCCCCAGCCATACAGGATTCATTTGCCGTTCACCATCAGGTTGGGGTGTGGTGACAAGGCTATAATCCTGCATATCGACAATCCAGATGGGCTTTGCCTGGCCGGCACGATAGTTTCTCCACTCAGGATCGGTAAAACTGACTTCCTGGTATGCCATGAACCGGCCATCGGGCGAAAGTTGCCCTGTGACCGCCCTGGGAATGGGCAAAGCTTCGGGCATTCCCCCTTCTTTGTGTATGGTGTAAAAACGCGATTCGCGTGTGGGCACACCTTCCCTGCCGGAAGTAAACAAAACCCGTTCCCCGTCAGGAGTCCACCCACAGACCTGATCAGCTCCCGGATGCCAGGTAAGCCGCCTGGGCTGGCCTCCCTCTATAGGTACCACATAAATGTCGTCATTGCCATCATATTGTGCGGTAAAGGCCACCATGGTGCCATCCGGGGATATATGCGGCAAACGTTCCGAACCTTCGTTGCTCGTCAGTCGCCAGGCATCGCCGCCATCGCGTCCGGCTACCCAGAGGTCATTGGCGTAAACAAAAACAATGTGGTGATCGCTGATGGTGGGCTGACGCAACAAAAGCGTGCCTTCATTTGCCCACAATGACATTCCCCAGAGCCAACAGGCCAGGGTTAAACAAAATACTTGTTTCATGATTGAGATAATTTAGCCAGGTGATCAATGTATGGATTTCGCGCTAAAGTTAAGGCAATATCGCATTCCTGCAAAAGAAATTTCGTAGATTTGGGCATACATATAAAAAATCCAAACAAAGTATGAAATTACAACCCGCAAAAAATTTTTTCATCATACTCGTTTTCTTTTTTCCTTCTCTTTTGTTGCCGGCACAAGTTGTAACGGAATATGGCAGCAACGACCAGGAAACGCTTATCATGGCCTTGCATGCTGTATCTGAAGATGATATTTCCCATTGGATGCATGTGATGATATCTCCCGAAATGCGTGGTCGTTTGGCCGGAGATATCGGCTACGATATGGCTGCTGACTGGGCGGCCGGAAAATTCGAGTCCTGGGGGCTGCAGCCTTTTTTTCCAGAAAAAGGTTTTTTACAAAAATTTGACCAGCCTTACACCCTGATCAAAGACAAGGGCCGTTTGGAAATCCATATCCCGGCTGGCGATGAAATCATTACCAAACACTATCAATACGGGGATGACTACTGGCCATGGGGCATATCAGGCAGTGGCGAAGTAACGGCAGAAGTAATCTATGCCGGACATGGCATTTCTGCCCCGGAGCTTGGTTATGATGATTATGCCGGCATCGACGTGGAGGGCAAAATCGTCATTACCGAACTGGGTATCCCATACAGTGGAAATAATCGGGACAGCCTGATGATGTGGCAACCCTATGTGGATCATTCAAACAAAGTGAAGTTCGCCCTTGAAAATGGTTCGGCAGGCCTCATCTTTGCTTATCATGTGGCCAGCCCAAGGCCCACAGCAGACCCTGATTTTATATTTCTGGCCGCATCCGACCTGGTGGTTAAGGATTTGTTTGCAGGCACCGGAAAAGACCTGCAGGAAGTCAGGGAACATATCAAAAATACCCTGACACCGATGTCGTTCAGCACAGGCAAGGAAGCCACGCTGGCACTCCGGTCGGAGTATTATCCTGACGGAACCACGGCCAATGTGGTGGCCATGATTGAAGGAAGCGATCCGGATCTGAAAGACGAATACCTGATTGTCGGCGCACACCTTGACCATTTGGGCATGATGCCGGTGCTGTTTCCGGGCGCGCTCGACAATGCCTCAGGCTGTGCCCTGGCCCTTGGAGTGGCCAAAGCCCTGGCTACATCCGGGATGGAACTGAAGCGAACCTTGATTATCCTGTTATTCGGGGCTGAGGAGGTGGGCCTTGTGGGAGCGCGACAATTTGTGGAACGTTTCCCCCATCCCAAAGAGCAGATCAGGATGATGATCAACCTGGATATGGTGGGGAGGGGCAACGCCTTTTTTGCGGTTACAGCAGACCCCTGGAGCGATTTGCTGGAAGTTCTGGAACGCAACAACGACCGTTGGGTCCACCGCCCCTTTATGACAAGGAGCAGCCCCTGGCAACCCCCAATACGTCCACGCACCGATGGCATGGTATTCTATATGGAAAAAATTCCGGCCATCACCTTCGGAACCCGCGGGGCCACCACCCCTACCCTGTATCATGTGCCTGAAGACACCATGGACCAGATTGATGTTGAGATCATGCGCGATGTAATTAAAGTGCTTACAATGAGCATAACAGAACTTGGAAACATGCCCAACATAACCCTGGAACCCATTAACCCTTAGACCATTAGACATTTAGACCATTAGACCCTTAGACCTTTAGACATTTAGACATTCCGACATTCAGACCATGATAGAACACCAGCCCGATCATATTCCACCCCCCGGAAATCCGGACCATCAGGGCATGGACCGCCGATGTTTTTTAAAAACAGGAGCTGTTTTTGCCGGTGGTATTGCAAGCCTGGGTTCTCTTTTTGGATGCACCGGTGATAAGGCGGGCATCCGCCTGCCCGGACGCCTGGAAAAAGACGGAACAGTGGTTGTGCGTGCCGGCTGCCCTGCCCACAATTGCGGGGGGCGGTGTGTATTGAAGCTATTCCTCAGGGAAGGAGAAATTGTCCGTATAGAAACAGACGACCGACCCGGCGACGACATCAGCGACCCGCAACTCCGGGCTTGCATTCGCGGTCGTGCTTACCGCCGACGTCAATACCATCCTGATCGCTTAAAATACCCGCTGAAGCGTGTGGGCAGACGCGGCGAAGGAAAATTTGAACGCATTTCATGGGATGATGCCCTGGATTTGATGGCATCGGAGCTAAACAGGGTAAAAAAAACCTATGGCAATTCAGCCATCCTTGTGCCTTACGGAACCGGCAGTTATAATCAGACAAACGGCCGGCAAACAGCGGCAAGGCTTATGAATCTGTTCGGGGGTTCGCTGGGATTTTACAACAGCTACTCCTGGGCCTGCATCAGCCGGGCCACACCTTATGTATATGGTACCGGGGTGACAGGCAACCAGCGACAAGATTGGATCAACTCCAGATACATCATCCTTTGGGGCTGGAACCCGGCAGAAATGCGCGATGGGACCAATAGTGAATACTTTCTGAAAAAAGCCAGGGAGCGAGGGGCCAGGATCATATGCATAGACCCCCGCATGAGCATGAGCGCCACAGCATTGGCCGATGAATGGATCCCGATCCGGCCTGGTACCGACACCGCCCTGATGAGTGCCATGGCCCATGTGATCATCTCCGAAGACCTTCATGATAAGGCGTTTATTCGCCGTTGCTGCGTTGGTTTTGACCAGACACAGATGCCCGAAGGCATGGAAAACGAAGAAAGCTATTGTGATTATATTTTCGGGACACACGATGGTCAGCCCAAAACGCCACAATGGGCAGAAGCCATCACAGGCATTCCGGCAAACACCATCATACGTATTGCCAGGGAATACGGATCCATCAAGCCAGCCATGCTTTATCAGGGTTATGGGATGCAACGCCGCGCATATGGTGAACAACCGGTACTGGGCGGCTGCGTATTGGCAGCCATTACGGGCAATGTAGGCATACCAGGTGGGTGGGCCAGCGGGATTGCCCTGCAGGCAGATGACGGCGGACCATTCTGGAACATATTCCCAACTGGAAGAAACCCGGTCAGTGCCATGATCCCGGTGTTTTTATGGACCGAAGCCATCCTGCGCGGAAAGGAGATGGGGGCTGAAGACGGTGTGATTGGTGCAGACAGGCTCGACAATAACATCAAACTGATCTGGTGCGTGGCTTCCAACATACTTATAAACCAGCATGCCGACACCAACCGGAGTGCCAGGATCCTGCAGGACGAAAGCCTTGTTGAATTCATTGCGGTACAGGACCAGTTCATGACGCCCTCGGCAAGATTTGCCGACCTGGTTTTGCCAGTGTGCACCCAGTTTGAAATGTGGGGGCTTGAAGATGGCTGGAAATATGGTGACGAAGTGATTTTGATGCCCAAAGTGCTTGAACCGCCACATGAGACAAAAAGTGACTACCAGATTGCTGCTGCCCTGGCAAAACGCCTGGGTTTAAAGGAAAAATATACCCTCGGGCGCAATGAGCGCGACTGGATCGAATGGGCGGTAAAATATTACCGGAATACACGCTTCCCCGACATACCCGACCTGGAAAAGTTGCATGAAATGAACCGGGGTGTGTTTACCAGGCCCGTGCATGAACCAAAGATAGCTTTCCGTGACTTTCGCAAAGACCCGGAAAAACACCCTTTAAACACCCCGTCGGGAAAGGTGGAAATTTTTTCTAAAACCCTCTTTGATATGGGCAGGCCCGATACCATACCGGCCGTCCCAAAATACATCCAGGAATGGGAAAGCCCTTTTGGTGAAGAAAGCAAACAATACCCGCTGCAGGCCATCGGTCACCATTATATGTCGCGGGTACATTCCACCCACGATGGCATCGACTGGCTCGAAGAAGCCTTTCCGCAACGGGTGTTCATCAATCCAATCGATGCCCGGGCCAGGGAGATCAATGACGGAGACAATGTGCTTGTATTCAACGACCGGGGCAAAATAATGATTCCATGCCGGATCACCATGAAAATCATACCCGGGGTGGTCAACATTCCCCAGGGAGCCTGGTGGGAGCCTGATCAGGACGGCATAGACCGCCGCGGCAATGTAAATGTATTGACCAGTCACCGGTGGACACCCCTGGCTTTTGGCAATGCCCAGCATACAATAATGGTTGAAGTAAGAAAAACATGAAGCAACTGGCCTTTTATTTTGACGCATCATCCTGTTCGGGCTGTAAAACCTGCCAGGTAGCATGCAAGGACAAGCACAACTCCCCCATGGCTGTGCTTTGGCGCAGGGTTTATGAAGTGTGCGGAGGTGATTGGGTCCGGAAGGGTCCGGCCTGGATCCCGAACATTTATGCCTACCATATGTCAATGGCATGCAATCACTGTGAAGAACCCATTTGCCTGGATGACTGTCCAAACAAAGCCATCGTAAAAGACGATCATGGCATCGTGTTGATCGATTATGACCGGTGCATGGGTTGTAAATATTGTGAATGGACCTGTCCTTATGGTGCCTTGCAATTCGACCCGATTAAAAAAGTCATGACAAAATGCACCTTTTGCGCCGACTACCTGGAAGAAGGCAAGCCACCCGCATGCGTTTCTGCCTGTCCGATGCGTGCTTTAGACTATGGCCACCTTGATAAACTGACGCAGCGGTATGGAAAAGACAACGAATTTTTTCCGTTGCCAAAAGAGAAATACACCAAACCGGCCCTGGTCATCACCCCGCACCGGGACACCAGGAAAGCTGGCAATAATGAATTAAGTATTGCAAATAAAGAGGAGGTTAAGCCATGAACAACAACGAATGGCCTTTGGTATTCTTCACCCTGCTGTCGCAGATCAGTGTGGGCATTCTGATCGGGGGCCTGGCCTTGTGGCTGGCAACAAAAAATTCAGTGTCCCCGGCCATGGATATACTCAAAAAGGTGTTTATAATCAGTGCTTTTTGTTTAATGGGCATTGCACTGCTGACATCATTTCTGCATCTTGCCTCCCCCCTGCATTCAATATATGCCCTCAGCAATGCAGGCGCTTCCTGGCTGAGCAGGGAGATCATCCTGGCCTCCCTGTACTTGTTTACCCTGGCAATATGTTTCACATCCCTTCGCTTCAATGTACCCCACAGCAATCTGTTCAACCAGCTTTACCTGGCTTCACTGATCATTGGTTTGGTACTGATTTGGGCCATTTCACGTGTGTACATGATCCCGACGGTACCTTTATGGAATACCCCGGCCACACCCGTCGCTTTTTTCAGCACAACGCTGCTTCTTGGCGGTAGCATGGTCCTGCTAATGATCAGTGTGCTGGCAGGCAAACATGTTCAACTGCCGGAGATCACGAAATTACAATCGGTTATGTTTTACCTGGTAAGCTTCGCGGTTTTCATTACCCTGCTTAACATGCTTCTTATACAACCCGACATCAGTGCCGCCACCGGCAGTTTTCTGCTTCCCCATGTTTCGCAGTGGTGGAAAACAGCCCGGATTCTATTTCTGCTGGCAGGGTTCAGTGGTCTGACCTACTGGTTTACTTACCAGTTGCCTTCACCCGGGGGCAGCACTTCATGGCTGATATACCTGTCTGCAGGCTGCCTGCTTCTTGCTGAAATTGCCGGCAAATATATTTTCTACGCTTCCTATTACAGGGTAGGTGTATAAACCAAGTGATCCCGCATTTTATGGGCAAACAACACGACATCTGGTTAAAAGCAGCCGTCATTGGCAGTTTATGGGGTGCATCTGAAATTGTCCTGGGCAGTTTTCTCCACAACCTGAGGATCCCGTTCAGTGGAAATATGCTGACCGCCATCGGGATCATCCTGATGGTTTCCGGACACCGGTTGTGGCCACAAAGAGGGCTTATCATCCGGGCCGGATTGATATGTGCAGCACTGAAATCCCTGTCGCCAAGTCCCATTATCCTTGGTCCCATGCTTTCCATCTTTATGCAGGCCACCCTTATGGAAGCAGCCCTGATTACAGGCCGGCGAAGCCATGCCGGCTATATCCTTGGAGGAGGGCTGGCCGTTAGCTGGAACCTCCTATACCGGATCTTATCCACCATCGTTCTTTACGGCAGTCCGCTCATTGCATTGTATCAAAACCTGATTGATTTTTTTGTCAACCAGACCTCCTGGCATATACAGGGATATTGGGGGCCCATCCTGATTCTCTGGTCACTGTTTTTTTTATGGGGGGCTGCCGCCGGTATTGCCGGCATTATGATATCACGAACGGCCGAGAAAAATGCACACAAGTGGATGATCCCGCACGGAATGCCAAAGAAGGTTACACTGAATACCGAAGCTGTAAAAACCGGGAAAGTTTATTTATTGCGTCCATTTGGCGTATTAATGCTGATTGTCGCAGGACTTTACAGCCTGGTAAATTTGCCATTCATTCTGGCCACACCCATTCTGGCCATTTTTCTTATGATCCTATACATGTATGACCGTCAGCTCCTGACGCGTTTTGGCAAAAAACGCGGATTCTGGCTGGCCATTTTGATCATGGTTGCCTTGTCGGGCTTTTTAATGGGACCCGACTACGGGTTCAGTCGCGGGGGATTGATGATCGGGGTGGAGATGGGCATGCGCGCCATATACGTCATCGGTGGATTTGGGATCATCAGCAAAGAATTGCAGCGGCCCCAGGTGATAGCCATGTTTCGCGGGAAGCGCCTGGACCCATTTTTATCGGCGGTCAGGATCGCTTTTCAAACCACCCCGATGCTGATCGAAAACATGCCGGGGAAAAGTGCCTGGCGGCGTCCGGCCAGGGTGCTCTCCAGCATGGTGGGAAGCATGGCCTGTTCATTGGAATATCTGCGCGCAACTCAACACCAGCACAAAGTGTTTCTGATAGTTGGCAAAAAGGGTGCGGGAAAAACAAGCCTTGCCGGGCAAATTACAGACATTTTGAAAAACAAGGGACTGCAGGTAGCAGGCCTTTTGGCGCCTGCTTTTTTTCAACATGGGGAAAGATCCGGTTATATGGTCAGGAATATCGAAAACGGTAAGGAAGCCCCATTGTGCAAGCGTACTACGGTTATAAATGAAAACATGCCGGGTAATTATGTTTTTGACCCGGAAGGCATACGCTACGGCGAACAATGGCTTTTCGAAACAGATCACGAACAAAAAGACCTGGTGGTCATCGATGAACTGGGTCCGTTTGAGTTAAAAGGCATGGGCTGGGATCCTGCCCTTTTGAGACTCATGGAACAATATAAAGGGCCGATGCTCTGGGTGGTCAGGGAAACACTGACTGAAGAGATCACAAACAAATACGAGGTGGTGGTCATGGCACGGTTTTATGCGGGGAAAACCCCGCCCGGAGAGGCAGCAGAGACAATCATCCAATCAATAAGGGGGTAATCGTTTAAAAAATGGCGAAAATCGGTGGTGTGGTACTTGCCGGAGGAAAAAGCCTGCGGTTTGGCATGGATAAAGGCCTTTATCCATTCAGGGGGACACCCCTGGTGAAATACGCCCTGGACATTTTGCAGCCCCTTTGCGATGATGTGCTTATCAGCACCAACGACCCGGAAAGCTACAAATCCTTCGGTGTGAAGACCGTCACAGACATATTTACGGACTGCGGACCCCTTGGAGGCATCCACAGTGGACTGACCCATACAAATAGTGATTTGATCGCCCTGATTCCCTGCGATACCCCTTTTGTTCCGCCGGCACTTTACACCTACCTTCAAGATCATTGCGGAAACCACCAGGCCATCATACCTACCCATAGCAAATACGTGGAACCCATGTGTGCCTTGTATGCAAAAAACTGCCTGGGGCATATTGAACAAGCCATCAGTGAAAAAAGATACAAAATCCTCGAAGCCCTGAAAACAGCTGATGTATCATTTATCAACGTGGAAGACCAGGCGTTTTTTGGACCGGAGATCTTTCACAATATAAACTACAAAGAGAATCTCTGATTCAACATCCTGCCCGCCAAAACCCAGGCAAGCATCCGGGAATAAACCAGTCAAACGACCAGGTATATTTATCCGGCCTGCCCGCTCATGATCACATCCCCAGATACTTCATCAGTTCATATACCAGAAATACAGGCCATACAATTGCTTTCAGAACCCCAAGCACCCCGCCCCAGAATGATACGGCAGTAGCAATGTAATAAATGACTGCCCCGATAAAACCCATGCCGTAAATCACATTTTGCTGAGTATTTTTATGGATTTCACGTACGGGTGCTTTTGAAGCCTGTTGGGCGTTTGTTTTTTCTTCCATCTCCAATAATGTTTAAGTTTAAAGGTTCAGATTGACATTAAAGACAGTCCGGGTCGATGCCCGACACATATGTTTCGATGACCCTGAGCTTTTTGGCCGTTTCATAACCGTCAAAGCCAACAATATCATCGTATGAAACCATGTCCTCGTAAGTCCGGAGAAATTCCGATGCAAGCGGCCGGTATGACCAATGCCATTTTTCTTCCTCATAACCTTCTTCACGTTGCTTTCCAAAAGCTGTATAGGGCTGACAAAACCCGAAAACGGCAGCATATTCCTGAAGCCATTGATATACCTTTTGACCTTCGCCCGATTCAAAATATTCATTTTGCAAGCTATTCAGGTCAATGTCTGTACCCCAATGGTGACGGGAAGTGCCTGGCATGGCACTGAAGCGAAGGATTTCACGTGCCCTGTCCAAAGGATCGGGAATGTCTGTAGCCAGGATATCCCCGTGCAAGACCTGCAGGCCATTCCATTTGTTTTCCCAGATGCGCCTTTGATGATTAAAGGGCCGGGCAGCCGACAATATGACCAGGCTGATCCCGTCATCCAGGGCTGCGTTGCGCATTGCCATAAATGCATCATAGGCCCGGGTACGCAAATACATACCGGGGCGGCTGGCATGGCTTCGGTCGATCAGTGTAAAACCGTCATCCTTTGCAGGATCGATATGACCCAGCAACATGTCTTTGGTTATATCGGGTAAATAAAATGCGTCGCCTTTCATCATATCCTTATCTTCTTTTTGTCCGGTATCGCAGGCCGGCAAATGAATACGCCGGGCTGCCCGATAGCCGCGTGAAAATATCATTAACACGGCCAGCAGCACCACCAGGGCGATCAGGAAGGCCCGGTGCCACATCGGTGCTTTGTTCCATGGTTTTTTCATGATGCCAAAACCTTCCGGCCTTTTTATTTTAACCACTCGTCGAGCCAACGGAAGAACTCACGCTGCCACAAGATCCCGTTCTGGGGTTGTAAAACCCAGTGATTCTCATCATGGAAAAACAACAAACGGCTTGGTATGCCCTGAAGCTGGGCTGCATTGAACGCCTGAAGGCCTTCGGCATAGGGTACCCTGTAATCTTTCGCTCCATGGATCACCATGATCGGGGTGTCCCATTTATGCACGTTAAGGTGCGGGGAAAAATCATAACTGTGCGGACGGGGCTCTTCCCAATAACCGCCACCCAGGTCATGGTTGGCAAAGAACATCTCTTCGGTAGTGGCGTACCAGCTTTCCAGGTTAAACAATCCGCAATGCGATATAAAGGCGCTGAAACGTTTGTCATGATTTCCGGCCAGCCAAAATACACTGTATCCCCCATAGCTTGCACCAATGGCGCCCAGGCGCCTTTCGTCCACATAGGGTTCCGCCTTCACTGCATCAATGGCGCTCAGGTAATCCTTCATGTTTTGTCCGCCATAATCCTGGCTGATCTGGTCGTTCCACTCCTGTCCGAAAGTTGGCAATCCTCTCCTGTTGGGTGCCACAATTATATAATCGTTGGCAGCCATAATCTGGAAATTCCACCGGTAGGAGAAAAACTGGCTGACTGCACTCTGGGGTCCCCCGCCACAGTACAATAAAGCCGGATACTTCCTGGAAGGATCAAAATTTGGCGGATAAATAACCCAAACCAGCATCTCCCTATCATCTGTGGTGGTCACCCAGCGTTCTTCCACCCGCCCCATGCTGATCCTGTCGAGTATTTCGCGGTTCACATAACTCAATTGCACCTGATCGCCACTTTCAATATGCACCCTGAATATTTCTGTGGGCATTGACATTGACATGCGCTCCGCAAACAAATAATTACCTGCACATGCCACTGACTGGTAATTATGATGTCCCTCTGTCAGTTGCCTGATCGCTCCCGACGTAACGTTAAGGGCATACAGCTGATAGGTGGCATGAATGCCGCTCACAAAAAACAAAGTCCGGCTGTCGGCTGACCATGAAAAACCACTGGAACTCTGGTCAAAACCGGCCGAATAATCCCGGTATTTCCCTGTAGCCAGATCCATGATCATGATGCGGTTCTTATCTGATTCAAATCCCGGAGTAGCCATGCTCTCCCAGGCCATATAACGCCCATCAGGCGAAAAAACCGGATTTTTATCATACCCGTCATTGAAAGGTGTCATATTCCTGGTGACCCCATCTTCCACGTGGTAAAAATAGATATCTGAATTGGTGGATGTGGTCCAGTCTTTCCCGGTCTTTTTCTTGGCAGTATAAGCCAGGAACCTGCCGTCAGCACCCCATTCAATCTGTGCACTGCCGCCAAAGGGAGGCAATGGCGAATGCCATGCTTCGCCTTGCATAATGTCCAGGCCCTCGGCGATCTGTTCTTTATGATAGGTAGCCACAAACACATGGCTGAACCTGCCGTCATGCCAGCGATCCCAATGCCTGTACATCAAATCATCCGCAATGTTTGCGTTGGCCTTTTCAAGATCGGGATGCCGGTCGGCAACTACCTGCGCTACCTTAACCCGCCGGGTGTAGTAGATATGTTGCATGTCGGGAGCATAACCAAAGCCGGTAATGCCACCTTCTATGCGGGTCATCTGACGGATGTTACCCCCATCGGGATCCATCTCGAAAAGCTGGTTGCTGCCATCAACCGGTTTTAAGAATCCGATCCGTCGTCCGTCGGGCCGCCAAACTGCACCAGACTCGGAAACATCCGAATTGGTAATATTTACCGGTTCGCCACCATCCGAAGAAAGCACAAAAAGGTCGCGAATGCCTTTATTTTCCTGAATGTCATATTGCGTGACTCCAAACAGTATTGTATTTCCATCGGGCGATACCCGGACATCGCCAATGCGCCCGAATTCCCAGAGAATCTCCGGCGTCATAACTTTCGGTTGTCCATTGGACGAAGCAGAAATGGTCATAATAATCAATGTTGTGATAAAAATCAATTTCTTCATGATGATGTTTTATTTAAATGGATTTTGCTAAAGATTTTATGATGACTCGGCCAGGGCCTCCTTGATTTTTGCTTCCAGTTCTTCGGCAAGTTCCAGGTTATCTGCCAGCAATTCCTTGACGGCGTCACGGCCCTGTCCAAGCTTGGTATCGCCGTAGCTGAACCACGAACCGGATTTTTTGACAATGTTTTGATCTACGGCCAGGTCGATGATTTCCCCTGTCTTTGAGATGCCCTTGCCGTATATGATGTCAAATTCAGCCTGGCGGAATGGGGGAGCCAGTTTGTTTTTCACCACCTTGACGCGCGTGCGGTTGCCCATCACACTATCGCCTTCCTTGATCTGTGAAGATCGCCGGATATCAATACGCACGGAAGCATAAAACTTCAGTGCATTGCCCCCGGTGGTGGTTTCCGGATTGCCAAACATGACTCCGATCTTTTCACGCAACTGGTTGATAAAAATACAGCAGCAATTGGTTTTGTTGATGGTTCCGGTAAGTTTACGAAGTGCCTGCGACATCAACCGGGCTTGCAAACCCATTTTTGAGTCGCCCATTTCTCCCTCAATTTCACTCTTGGGGGTTAAAGCGGCCACAGAGTCTATGACAATGATGTCAATGGCTCCTGAACGGATCAGGTTTTCTGCTATTTCAAGGGCTTGTTCACCATTGTCGGGCTGACTGACCAAAAGGTTTTCAATATCCACACCCAGCTTACCCGCATAATTGCTGTCAAAGGCATTCTCTGCATCAATAAATGCCGCGACTCCGCCCAGTTTTTGCGCCTCCGCAATCGCATGTATGGCCAGGGTCGTTTTGCCCGAGGCTTCGGGTCCGTATATTTCCACTACACGCCCCCGGGGCAAGCCTCCGGTGCCCAATGCCAGGTCGAGTGTGATTGAACCGGTGGGGATCACATCCACGGGAACTACGGCTGAATCGCCAAGTTTCATCACCGTTCCTTTGCCATAAGATTTCTCGATTTTGTCCAGGGTCAGCTGCAGGGCTTTCATCTTTTCCTTATGGACTGCCTGTTCTTTGTTCTGCGCTGCACCTTGCTCTTTTTCTTTGCTCATGATGTTATATTTTTAAGTTTTAGATAATAATTATACAAACAAAGATAATATTTTATTTTATCTATCGATATTTTTTATAAATATGAACCAGTTTTTTTGTTTCAAAAAACGATTCTGAAAAAAATACCGACAAATCAAACAAGCGGTGAGGGCAATCCAACTCCCTCAGTTCGCTGTCAAATTCTCCTCCTTTCAGGTAAAGGATCCCGTTGGCCAGGGAGTGTCCATGATCTGCACTGATCTTGTCCGCCACCCATCGATAAAAAACCGGCAGCGATTTAACAGCCCTGCTGGTAATGAAATCAAAATGACCATCCACCCCTTCGGCCCTGGTTCTTAAAGTGCGTATATTGTCCAGAGCAAGCTCATTGACCACTTCTTCAACCACCCTGATCTTTTTCCCGACAGAATCCACGAGGAGAAACTGCGTTTCCGGACTGCAAATGGCCAGGGGGATCCCAGGAAAACCACCGCCGGTTCCAACATCCAGAACGGAAGCACCCGGGTTGAAATCAATCACTTTCAGAATCGCCATGGAATGGAGAACATGCCTTGTATAAAAGTGGTCAATGTCCTTCCGGGATATCAGGTTGATTTTTTGATTCCAGTATTTGTATAGCGGCCACAACTGCTGCAGTTTATCAAACTGCCTGTGGCTGAGATGCGGAAAATATTTTTTTACGATTTCCATTCAACAAATGCAGGAATTGGTGTATTTTTGAGTCCCGAAAAGGTCAGACAAGCCAAAAGTTCCCTGAGTATTTTTATCTATCAAAAATAGTGTTTATGCATCAATTATTGAAAGGCATTTTAAAAAAGCTGCTACTTTCTTTATTTCTTTTGCACGCCAGCCTGTTTGCCCAGGAAAATATCTCACTTCCGGAATACATTGAAACCTACAAGCACATTGCCATGGCAGAGATGCGTGAATCAGGCATCCCGGCAAGCATCAAACTGGCACAGGCCATCCTGGAATCCGGTTTTGGAAATGGTGAGCTGGCCGTTTATGCCAACAATCATTTTGGCATCAAGTGTCATGGATGGCAGGGCATGACTTATTATTATGATGACGACGAGCCCGGTGAATGTTTCAGGAAATATACAGACCCCGTGCAATCTTTTCTTGACCATTCGGAGTTCTTGTCGACAAGGCCCTGGTATGCTACCCTGTTTGAGCTTGAACCGGACGACTATGTGGCATGGGCGCACGGACTTAAAGAAGCGGGATATGCCACCAATCCGCAATATGCCCACAAGCTCATCCGGATAATCAACGAACATGAACTCGACCGTTTCGACCGCAAGGCCTTCGATCCGGGTTACCTGGCCGCGGAGCATCTTTACGCAGACCGACCCGACGAAAAAGAGAAAATGCTTGCGGAGCAAACAGAGGATATCAGCCCGGAAGAGGATCAGCGAAGGATTCTCATCTACAACCGCATAAAATATGTCATTGCCGGCGAAGGCGACACCCCGCGCTCTCTTGCCCGGGAACTGGACATGCGGCCGCGCCAGATCATCAATTACAATAACCTGGACGGACCGGAGCCTTTTGAAGCGGGTCAGCGGGTTTACCTTCAACCCAAGCGGCGCAAAGGAGGCGAAGCCTATCATATAGTCAGTCAGGGCGACACCATGGAAGAAATCTCCCAGAGATACGGCATACGGATTGAAAACCTTTACCGGCGAAACGACATGACTTACGGAATGGAACCGGAGCCTGGCCAAAAAATCCTGTTGCAGGATTACAAGGGTACCTTTTTTCAATACCTTTTTCGCCGGCCATAAACAGTAAAACTTCACAGAAAACCTCTTAAATCAAAAGGCACATGATCGAAGTACTTGTCATCATGTCGGCGGGAATTATTGTTGGATACCTGATGCGGCACAGGCGTCGTGCGATCAGGATATTCGACTCATTGCTGGTGTGGAGCATCTTTTTACTCTTGTTTCTGCTTGGATTTACCATTGGTCGCGACCCGTTGATTATGTCTGCACTTCCCTCGCTGGGGATGATCGCGCTGGTGATCAGTGTTGCCGCCATGACCGGAAGCATTCTCCTTGCCTTTATTTTGTGGAAGTTCTTTTATAACAAAAAGTAAAAAGAATTTGAAAAACAGCCTGAAAATATTGGTGGCGTTTTCGCTGGGTGTCTTGTTGGGATATTCGGGATGGTTGCCCCTTGCAACTTATGATGGCAACCCCGGCAAATACGCCTTGTATATTTTGATGTTCCTGGTGGGCATCAGTATTGGTGCCGATCACCGTTCCCTGTTATTGATCAGGGAGCAGGGGATCCGGCTTTTTTTGCTTCCAATGGCCACCATTGCAGGAACCTTTGCCGGGATTTTGGCAGTCATACATTTTGTCGACGGTTTGGGGGTCAGGGAAGGTTTGGCCGTTGGAGCAGGATTTGGGTATTACAGCTTGTCAAGCATTCTGATTACACAAATGCACAGCGAAGCCCTGGGAGTTATTGCATTGCTTTCAAACATTATTCGGGAGATCATAACCCTGATCATGGCCCCGGCCATGGCAATCTGTTTTGGAAAACTGGCACCTGTAAGTGCGGCCGGGGCCACCAGCATGGACACCAGTTTGCCCATCATTACCACGGCCTCAGGAAAAGAGTTTTCAGTCATTGCGTTGTTTCATGGCATATTGCTTACCATGCTCGTTCCCATATTGGTTACCCTTGCGCTGACCCTGTTCTGACCACTTACATCTGTTCCTCCCTGATAAGCTCCCCTGCTTCGCATATTCCAGACCCTCACCCCGGCTTCCAGACAGGCTTCCTCCATTCTGTCTGCATTCCATCGGCTGTTGGATGCATCGAGAATTACCATGGAGGGTTTAAAAACACGAAAAACAAGCTCCATATCAAGCCGGGGGTTTTGTGTGATCAATAAATAGTCTACTTTAAATGGGAAAGAAAGATGCACGGGTATTTTTTCGCTTATATCAGTAAGACCTGAAGCATCCAACTGCTTTTTAAAACCCTCCCCGCCAATCAGCACCAATGTGAAACCGTTGAATGCCAGAAAGTGTCTGTCCCGCAAAAAACCATGCGCTGAAAAACGGGTGACTGAATCATTGATGGAAATGATTTGATTGTTGCGAAAAACGCCTTTTTGCAATCGATAGCCATCTGTATGGAATGCTTTGAGTCCCGGATCATGCAGCACCTGATCGCAAGCCAGCATATAGGCTGTTTTGCCGACAATAAAATCGATGGCCGTTGCCTGGTTGATGCTGTATACCACAAAAGTCCGTTGCATGCTGTTGCGGATACCTCTTTGTGTAAAGGAAGATGCAAGAACAGCCAAAACCAGAAGCGATGTCAGAAAGGATTTACGGCAACCCATGATCCAGTAAGCAAAAAAGAACAGAAGCAAAACAAATACCAGAATTGTTTCCGGAGCTGTCAGATAAACTCCCCTGGCCGTTGAATAAGGCAAGGCTTCGATTAAACGAACCGATTGATGCAGGCAGTTGAGTACAGCGGACAGCAAATAACCCATAAACAGACCGGCTGCAGGTACCGGGTTCAGTAAAAGCGTCAGAAAGGAAGCATATATGATGATGCCTGCCAGGGGGATCACCACCAGGTTGGTCAACAGGAAATAATTTGGAAACTGATTGAAATAGTAGAGGGCAAGGGGCCCTGTGGCCAATTGTGCAGCCACCGAAACCGTCATGATAGACCAGGCTTTCTCCAAAACGGGATGTTTGACCGGTATGATGGTATACAGGCGGGGTTGCAGGCTTACAATACTGATCACAGCCAGATAAGACAATTGGAATCCTATATGCGTAATAATCATTGGATTGCTGATTACAAGCACGAAGGCAGACGCAGCCAGTGTATTATAAATGTTTGCCGTTCGGCTGAAATGATGCCCCACAGCCACAAAACTGAACATAACCGATGCCCGCAATACCGAGGGACTGAAACCGGTTATGGCTGCATAAAGCCATATGCACAGGATGATGCAAAGGGTACGCATATAACGGCCTCCGCGTATGCGGACAAAAAACGAGAAGATGTTTTTCAGGACCATGAAAATAATTCCTACATGAAGTCCTGAAACACAGAGTATATGCATGGCTCCGGCTCCTGCAAATTCACGACGGAGATCTTCGTCCAGATATTCCCGGTACCCCAAAAGCAATGCAGTGATCACGGCAAAATCGCGTTCCGACAACGGATTGTCCTGAAAAATCAGCATGGCCTGTTCACGCAAGCGAAGTGCAAGGTGCATATGCCTGCGGCCATGGTTCTCTCCCGTATGATGCCATCGTTCTCGCTGAATATAGGCTGAATGGTAAATGTTGTTTCTGGCAAGGTATTGCTTGTAATTAAATGCATTGGGATTTTGCGGGGGTAAAATATCATTGTAGTTGTTGTGGATAAGTATGCGGTCCCCGTAATCTATTGCGGGGGGCAGACTGTCTTTTGCCAGATACAGGATCAACCGGCCCTTAACGCGGGTATGGCTTTCGTCACTTATAAAATAAAGGACGTCTGCAAGCACCTGGTGGGAGTTGGTCTTTTCGGCCGGCGGTTCCCTCGACTGCACCATCAGGTACCCCGGCTGGTCCTGGTAATGCCTGAAATGGTCTTTCCTGCTATACTGGTTGTGTTGCATGGCCAGCCAGTATCCGGCGAAAAACAATGCAGCAAATATGCTGCAACCGAAATACCATCCTTTGCCATATGCTGAAATATTCATGAATACCACAGAAAACATCAGCAGGAAACCAACAACCAGCCCTATGGCCAGGTGGTTGGCCGGAAACACTTCAGGATACTTCAGATACACCAATATACCAGCTCCAAACGGCAAAAACAACCTGGGAAGCGGCATGTATATTCGCCATCCATTCATCAGAAGATAAATATATAAATTTATCCTCTGTAGAGTATATATTTTAAGACTATATTATAGCGTTTGGTGGTTAGCGAGTGTTTTGCGGCAAGACCCCATGAAATTGCCCGGGCATGTTATGCAAGCATCATGGTTTAATATTCCCGGCCTTATGTACAAAATCCGTAATGATCCTGGCAGCTTTTTCCGATGCGCCGGGACCACCCAGTTTTTGTTCCATCAAACGGTAATCTTCCCTCATGGCCTTGCGACAGGATGTGTCATGCAACAACGAATCCAGCACTTTAAACAAATTTTCCTGATTAAAATCATGTTGGATCATCTCCTGAAGTACAGGCTTATCCATGATGAGATTTACAAGGGAAATGTATTTCACACGGATGAGTTGGCGGGCGATAAAATAAGACAAAAGGTTGGCTTTATAACATACCGCCTGGGGTACGCCAAACAGGGCTGCTTCCAGTGTAGCCGTACCACTGGCCACCAGGGCGGCCCCAGCATTGGCCAGCAGGGAATAGGTCTGGTCATAGACCACAGAAACATTGGGCTGTTGAGCAAAATGTAAATAAAGGTCCTTATCCTGGCTTGAAACCGCAGCGACCACGAATTGGTAATCAATGAAACGGGGTGCCATGGTGATCATTTCCTCAAGCATGCGACGTATTTCCTGTTTCCGGCTCCCCGGGAGCAGTGCAACCAGTGGTTTATCCTGCAGCCCATTGTCCTCCCTGAATGATGCATGGTCTTTTGATCCCCTTAATGGGAGGACTTCATCCAGCAGGGGATGACCGGGAAATTCAACCTGCATGCCAAAGCGTTGATAAAACTCCTGTTCAAAAGGAAGGATCACCAGGAGTTTATCCACGTCGCGCCTGAGCTTCCTGACCCTCGATTCTTTCCAGGCCCATACCTGCGGCCCGATATAATATACAACCGGGATCCGGTGTGTTTTGGCAAACCTGGCCATACGCAGGTTGAATCCCGGATAGTCCACCAGGATGAGCACATCGGCCTGATAGGCCAGCAGGTCATGTTTACAGAGATTGATGTTGCTCAAAATGGTTCTCAGGTTGCTGACTACCTCAAAAAAACCCATAAAGGATAACTCCCTGATGTGTTTAACAATATGACCACCTTCGTGCAGCATGCGATCTCCGCCCCAGCACCGGAAATCGGCATGGGGGTCGTGCCGCCTGATCTCCTTCATCAGATTGGCAGCGTGCATGTCTCCCGAAGACTCACCGGCTATGATATAATAACGGGCCATGTGGTCAAATCACATTAAGAAGTAAAAAAAAACCAGGGCAAGCAAAAAAGTAAGCAAAAGGATTCCCCTGCCGGTCCGGTCATACTTTTTATTTACCATGTAGTACCTGAAGGGAAGGAGGTTAGAGAATATGGCCAGCAAGAATGGCACCCGGGGGCGCGGCATATACACCAGGTTCTCCACCTGGCCCCATGGAATGAGAATGGTCAATACAAGGCCATAAACAAGCAAAGGCGTTATGATGCCAATGACTGCCCCAAGCACCCATGAATCTTTATTCAGCATCGATCTGCCATTTTTTAATTTCCGGGATCAGATCGTGGGCCGTAAAGTCAAACTGTGTCGGAACAACCGAAATGTATTGGTTGGCCAGCGCCCATTCATCTGTTTCATTGCTGTTTTCGTGCAGGGCAAAACGGCCTGTGAGCCAGTAATAATCTTTTCCGCGCGGATCTTTTCTGTAATCAAATTCCTCTTCCCAGTTGCCCCGTGCCTGCCTGCACACCTTGATGCCTTTGATCTCAGACTCTTTAACTGCAGGTATGTTTACATTTAAACAAATCCCTTTGGGCAACCCATGTTCAATTACATTGGATGCCAACAACTGGATATATTTTTTTGCCTGTGTAAAATCAGCGTCAAAACGATAATCCAGCAGGGAGAAACCAATGGAAGGTATACTTTCCATTGCCCCCTCTATGGCTGCCGACATGGTGCCACTGTAAATGACGCTGATCGAAGAATTGGCGCCGTGATTAATTCCCGACACCAGCAAATCGGGTTTACGCTTCAATACCCTGTTCACAGCAAGTTTTACGCAGTCCACAGGGGTTCCGCTGCAACTGTATTCGTCATGATCCCCCTCTACGGTGATCTTTTCCAGGCGCAACGGATTGGTAATGGTAACGGCATGTCCCATACCACTTTGGGGCTTGTCGGGGGCTACCACCACCACATTGCCAAGCTCGAGCATGAATTTTACCAGGTTACGTATGCCGGGGGCCATGACCCCATCGTCATTGGTAATCAGAATCAGGGCTTTTTTCATAGGGCTTTTTTTTCAGCTACAAAGCTAATCAGAATATGGTTTATTACAAATCCATAGTGCTTAACTTTTTTTAACGGACGCCAAAATGACAGTAAAAAATAAATGGCCCGCTTTTTGATTAATTTTGCATGTTCAAACGAAAAAACCAATTAATCCTTTATATCCATGATCATAAATATGGAAATCCTGATCATATTTGGGGTATTCATGATCCTCAGCTGGCTGGTATCGAACCAGCTCAAGACACGCTTTGCAAAATATTCGCGAATGCCCCTTCGCAGTGGTTTGTCAGGTCGCGACATTGCCGAAAAAATGCTGCAGGAAAGCGGGGTTGAAAATGTGCGCATCATTTCCACCCCCGGGCGCCTGACCGACCATTACAATCCACTTGACAGGACTGTGAATCTAAGCCCTGAAGTGTACAACGGCCGTTCGGTAGCTGCCGCCGCTGTTGCAGCCCACGAATGCGGACACGCTGTGCAGCATGCACGTGCATACGCCTTTTTAAAAATGCGCTCGGCACTGGTCCCGGTGATCAGTGTCAGTTCACGCTATATGCAATGGATATTGCTTATTGGGATTTTGACCGTAGAAGCTTTTCCTGCCATTTTGCTTACCGGTATCGTCATGTTTGCCGCTACCACCCTGTTTAGCTTCATTACCCTGCCGGTAGAATTTGACGCCACAAAACGCGCCCTGGCCTGGCTGACAGATACCGGAATGACCGTTGGTGAAGAATACAGCAATGCCAGGGATGCACTGAAATGGGCCGCCCTGACCTATGTGGTTGCTGCACTGGCCTCTCTGGCAACCCTGCTTTACTACATCATGATCTTTCTGGGAAGACGCAATTAGGGCATTGTCCGGCATTGCAAACAGCCTTTAAAGCATCTTCCTTTACAGGTTTGCCGACCTGTGTGAATGCCTGTTTACACTATATATAGTGGTGTATTCCATAAAAAATGACGATATTAGCGGAATCATTGAAAGATGAACCGAGCCATACCTTGGTGCTGCCACACGGATGGATGATTATCGGCTGGCGACTTACATCTGACCGAAACAATAGATTTATTGACATATGAAAAAAACCTTTCCCGTACTGTTAATGGCTGTCTTGATAGCCGCCATCATATCGGTGATGGTAGTGCGTCTGCCCTATAACGTTCGCGGAAAAGGAATGGTAAAGCCCTTGCAGGAGTGGGGATTATATAAATCTTCAGATGGTACCCTGGTAAATATTCTGGAAAATTACCTCCACGGCAGCATACATGAATACAAAGTGCTTGAATTCCAGCGTGGCGATATGGTGTCTTTTTTGTTTAATGAGGCGTTGATCCAGGATGCAATCATACAACAAGGGGATACCATTGCCTGGATCATGTCGCACGACCTGGACATGCGCATGGTGGAAATGCACGGAGAGATGCTTTATCAGGAAGCCCTCCTTGAGGTTTACCTCACGGGCGAAAAACCCGAAGCCATCCGCATGGCACTGGATGAAGTGGAACTTGCCCGCCAGGAATTGACCACACAAGAGAAACTGACCGGCAGAATAGAAAACCTATATCAACAAGACCTTGTATCACGGCAGGAATATGAATTGTCAATGAATGACCTGCGGGTTAAACAGTATGCACTGGAGATTGCCCAATCCAATTACCGCGCATTGCTTGCGGGTGAAAAAGAAGAAGAACTGGGTGTGATCCGTTCACGCATTGCCTCCCTCAACGACCAGATCAGTCAACTGGCAAAACAAAAGGAAGCCATGAATATTTTATCGCCCATTTCGGGACATGTCATCCGCCAGCAGGAATTCGGCGAAACCTCATCTGACCAGGTGATACGTGTGGCAGACATGTCATCCTTCCTGGTATTTGTACCGGTCGACATTCATGAAAAAAACTACATTCAAACCGGACAGCAGGTGCGCATCCGCGCCAACAACCGTCATCCTGAAATCATTGGCAAGGTTGTTGGTATTGACAATGCAGTACAATTGATAAACCGGCGGCCGAAAATCTTCGTTTCGGTATTGACCGGAAATCCGGCGGCGGCTGACCTTTTGCCAAACATGATCGTGGATGCCCGGATCACGACCGATACGGTACTGTTAAAAGATTACCTGCTCCGCCAGTCGAGGGTGGTTTACCAGAACTGATGATTGTATGTTACGATATGAACGAAAATATTTGGTACCCAATTACCTCCTGAACGACCTGAGAAGCCGGGTAAGAGGGTTTGTCCGTGAAGACCTGTACGCCACCACCAATGGAAACGGTTTGCCACAATATTCCGTCCGGTCAATATATTTTGACACCCCCGACCTTGTCAACTATCATGAAAAGATAGAGGGCCTGCAGCAAAGGCGCAAACTCCGGGTCAGGGCATACAATACGAACAAAAACGACAAACCGGTGATCCTGGAGATCAAGCGTAAATTTGGCAACAGGATAAAAAAACACAGGGCACCGGTAGCCTTCAGCAACTTGCAAAAGTTATTAGATACCGGGGATTTAAACACCTACATTGATTTTGCAAGTGTGGAAAACCCAAAGCTTTGCCTGGATGATGCAAAACGGTTCTTTTTTCATTACAAGCTCCGGTCTTTCTCTCCCACAGTTCTGGTAACTTACGAAAGAGAGGCCTATAACGGTAAAATTAATGCCGGTACCAGGATCACCTTCGATAAAAATATCCGAAGCCGGAATTATCCCAGCCTCGACGAACTCTACTCAGAAGAAGACCTGCGTTTTTTGTTTAAGAGCCACTTTATCATGGAAATAAAATATTTTGAAAACAAGATGCCGGGCTGGGCCAGGAATATCGTGCATGATTTCAAACTACGCAACGAAGCCCTCTCCAAATATGTGATCGGTTTTGATGTCAATAAAACATTTGCACACTATTAATCATTGATTGAAAACAACGCCATGGCCAGTGACTTTGCAGACATATTCACCTTATCGGTAAGCCTCAGGGATGTTGTATTCAATCTCCTGGTGGCCCTGTTTTGTGGCATCATTATCTCCCTGTTATACCGGTTCACATACAAGGGTCTGAATTACTCCTCCTCCTTTGCGGTGTCCATGATCATGCTGACCATGATCACGTCGATCGTCATCATGGTGATCGGGAACAACCTGGCGCGTGCTTTTGGCATGGTGGGGGCCATGTCAATTATCCGTTTCCGGACTGCCGTGAAAGATGCCACCGACATCATGTTCATATTTTTTTCTCTGACCATTGGGCTGGCGGCTGGGGTCAAAATGTATGCCGTGGCCATCTTTGGCACCTTGTTCATTAGTTTTATTTTTTTGATTATCAGCCAGTTTAATTTTGGCTTGGCCACAAGGAAGGAATACCTTCTGCAAATTCTAATGTCCACCGATGATGTAACGGGTGAGCAAGCAGCAAAGGTTATCCGGTCATACTGCAGGCGCTACAAACTGGTCAATGTAAAAGCCCTGGGGGAAGAAGGCAGCGAACTCATGGAGTTCTCCTATCACGTGTTCCTTGCAAGTGAAGAAAAAGGCAATCAAATGACCCGGGAACTGAAAAAGATTTCACAGGTAAAGAATGTCAACCTGTTCTTTGATGAAAATTAGTATTTCTACACTTTTTATGCGTTACTATATCCGGTATAGCCGTTCTTTTGCAGCAATATTCCTGATCTTATTCTTGTTCCTTGTCATTCCATCTCCGGGCCTTACAGCCAATCAGGATCAAGACAGTCTTCAGATTCAATCCCCTGTTTTTTCGCACAAGGGAGGTTTTTTTAGCGAACCCTTTAACTTATTGCTTGAAACGGAACACACCGGCACTTACAACTATAAGGTGGAAAAAACCGGTTATCAATCCGTACATGGTGAAGTCAATATTGTTGACCAAGATGTGGACATTTTGGTTACCCTTCAGGCACAGGGTAACAAGGAAAATACATTCGATTTGTCGCCTGAAAAAGCCTCAGCGAAATCTTTTCAGGTTACGTTTCAGGTCGATATGATCGATTCCCCTTACCAGTCGGGCGATGTGGTATATATCAGTGGCACCATGGCCGACCCGCAATGGCCCGAACCGGGATCCAGCGATGACATGATCCTGGAGCCACTGGATGAGGAGAACAATATATTCGGGATCACTTTCCAACTGGCACCCGGAAATTATGCCTACAAATATTTCCTGAATGCAGGTTGGGGAGGCGGCGAATGGGGCGGTGACCCGAACAGGGTGGTTTCGGTCTACGGACCTGCAACCTTTCATGATGTCTGGGGTGTAATTGACCCGGTTGATGAGCCGGACGATCCGGTAACATATTCGGTAACATTTGTGGTAAACGACCAGGATGGCCTGTCCATTGATGATGCCACCGTCACTTTTGACGGTACGGTGTATCCCCAGGGTATTTACCAGATTGAAGATGTAATACCTGCAGCCGTCATACGCTATACTACCGATGGCAGCATTCCCGGCAGGAACAGTCCTGTTTATGACTCCCCGGTCGCGATTACCGACCGTAGCGGCGATCCCAATGTCATCTCAATGATCCCAACAAACAACATCGGTCCCGGACACGTATATAACGAACACTGGCAGGAACCGGCTGGTGAAATATTCAAGATCAACACCATCAGGGCAAGGGCATTTTTACCCAATGGCTATGGTGGCCAGGCAGCCACTCATAGCTATCTGGTGCATGAAAGCGGTAACCAGCGCTATTCAATGCCGCTGATCTCCATCAATGCCCACGCCGGTGCCTTTTTCGATGCCGACACAGGCATATACGTCCACGGCAATCACAACAATTATTTCCAGCGCGGAGAAGAATGGGAGCGCCTGGTCCACCTGGAGTTTTTTGAAAGCAACGGGAACCTGGCATTTTCGCAAGAGATGGGAGCACGCATACACGGGGGTACCAGCCGGAACCGACCCAGGAAATCACTTCGCATGTATGCCCGCTCCGATTACGGCACCACATGGGTGGATTACCCCCTTTTTCCCAACAAAGAAATTCACCGTTACAAGCGCTTTCTTTTGCGTAACAGCGGAAACGACTGGGGTGACGCTATTATTAGGGATGCTTTCATGCAATCATTGTTTAAAGGGTTTGGGCTCGACATGCAATACTCAAGGCCAGCTATCGTATTTATCAATGGTGAGTACTGGGGGGTCCATAACATTCGAGACAGGCTCGACAACCGGTATATTCAGACGCATTATGGCCTGGATGACGAAATGGATTACACCATCCTGGAAAGACACGGCGAATTGGACAGGGGTAATCCGGCTGGTGTCCAGCATTACTGGGACATGCTTGATTTCCTTGAAAGCCCTGGTGTTGCTGACCCGGAAAACTATGCAGAAATAAAAACCCGCATGGATGTCGGCAACTTCATCAATTACCAGATCGGCCAAATCTATGTGATGAACACCGACTGGCCGGGCAACAACATTCAATACTGGCGTTACTATACAGACACCTATGACCCCAATGCGCCTTTTGGATTGGACGGGCGCTGGCGATGGCAGGTGTTTGACCTTGATTTCGGCTTTGGATTAAACTTTGATTATGTAACGGGCGTACAGGAAGGTCCCGCCCACAATACCCTGGCCTTTGCACTTGAACCAAACGGACCTGACTGGCCCAATCCTCCCTGGTCAACTTTTATTTTACGAAAACTGATGGAGAACCAAAATTTCCAATATCAGTTTATTGCCCGTTTTGCCGATTTATTGAATACGGATTTTAAGGCATCATATGTATTGCAACAACTTGAGTCATGGCGCGAATTGTATTTGCCTGAAATGCCGGAACACATCCATCGGTGGCGCATGCCCGACGGAATGGATCACTGGGAAGCGGAATTGGCGGTCATGCGTGACTTCGCCACAAGACGGCCCGGATATATGCGTCAATACCTTGCCGAAGAATTTGGCCTTGGAGAAGAAACCAACCTCCATGTTTCCCTGGTAAACCCTACACAGGGCAGCGTCCGGGTAAATACAACAGAAATAGGTACAGAGGGACAGCCATGGACAGGCGTATATTTCAAGAACATGGAGATTCAACTGCAGGCCCTACCCGGTCCGGGTCACCGCTTCAGTCATTGGGATGGCCTGGAGGACACCTTGTCACCCATAACCGGTTTTACCCTGGAAGAAGAAACCAGCGTAACAGCCTATTTTCAGGACGCGCTCTTGCATTACTGGCATTTCAACAACCTGCCTGACGGACACCTGGAGATGGTAGAAGCCGACTACAGTGCATCGGGTGCGGCCCACATAACTTATCCTGGTACAGGTAACGGATATATGGACCGCACTGATGGTACGCTCCTTAACGCACACCAAGGTTATACGGCAGGTTATGGCCTGAGGGTGCGTAATCCTTCCGACACCCGTGAGTTACTCATTCAGGCTCCCTCTGTAGGCTACGAAGAGCTGATCTTTTCTTTTGCATCTCACAGAACAACCAATGGGGCCAGGCAACAGGAATTATATTATTCGCCTGATGACGGACAAACCTGGACACAATTGGGAGATGCCTATGACATTGAGCCTGAGTTCCAGTTGTACACATTTGACCTCAGGCACCTGGACGAGGTAAATGACAATCCCGGTCTGCAATTTAAAATAGTATTCACAGGGCCGGAGGCTTCCGGACCGGACGGCAACAACCGCTTTGATAATGTGGTACTGTCCGGAACAGCCATAAACCTTACCATAAATAAAACCAATCCTCCTGCTGCATTTATGGACGAAACCTATTTGGGACATTATTTTTCTGCCTCAGGAGGTTCGCCACCCTATACTTTTGAAATTACCAATGGCAGTATCCCTCCGGGAATGCACCTGTCATCCGGCGGACATCTTTCCGGAACGCCCGCTGATCATGGTTTTTTTGAATTCACCGTAACAGTAAGCGACCAGGAGGGGGCCCAGGATGCCCACACCTACGAACTGAATGTAGAACATAAATCTGTGATTTATTACTGGCATTTTAATGATCTGCCTGAGGGGACACTGTATAACGTGAAGGCCGATTATTACATCACAGACCATCCGGCAACCATAAGCTATCCCGGTACCGGAAACGGATACATGGATCGTACCGATGGAACACTGCTCAATGCCAGATTCAATGCAGGAGCCGGTTACGGCTTGCGGGTCAGAAATCCATCAAACACACGGGAATTGATCTTTGACCTTTCATCAAGGGGATATGAACAGCTGGAGTTTTCATTTGCCCTGCACAGGACCAGCAACGGGGCCAGGCAACAGGAACTGTATTATTCTGCCGACGGTGGCATCCATTGGAACCTGGTTGCATACACCTACAATATCGGCACAAGTTTTGACGTCTATAGTTATGACCTTTCGGACTTTGCAGCGGCAAATGACAATCCTGACCTGAAATTGAAAATTTTGTTTACCGGGCCGGAAGCTTCAGGCACTTCCGGGAATAACCGGTTCGACAATGTGGTATTGCACGGCACAAGGAAAGTTGTGTCCGTGGAAGATAACAAAGCTGCAGGTTTCGGACTGGGGCAAAACCATCCGAACCCCTTCCGTGGGAAAACGACCATTCCTTTTACCACCCGGCAGGAGGGGCATGTAAGAATAGACGTATTCAACCTTTACGGGATGCATGTGGCCAATCTGGCAGACGGTTTTCACGGGCCAGGCCAACACCAGGTAGTATTCGACGGCAGTACTTTGCCTGGAGGTGTATATATTATACGCCTGCAAAGTTCAGGCCAACATGAAAGCAGACAAATGATCCTGGTCAGGTAAAAATCTGCCTGTCAGGGAACCAAAATCTTGGCGTATTTCCCCTCATCGGTTATCAAAAAATAAACCCCGCCGGCCAGGTCAGGTATGCTGATCTTTCTGGCACCTTGTTCAGACAATACAAGCCGCCCATAGACATCATACAGTCGCACATTATAGGCCTCCATAAAATATAAGACCCCATCAGTCACAGGATTGGGAAAAACAAACAGTTCATTTTTTTCAATATATTCAGGTGCAACCACACCGCGCAAAACTACATTGTCGAAACGGTTGTTGCCCGATGTATTGTCTGATTCGGGGCCCAAAAACAGTATCCGCAACAACAAATCCGGGTTATCTGCGGAATAGGCATAATTATACAGATTGAATGTCTTCAGATTATAGTCGGTGGTGATGCGGTACTGGGCTCCCACACTGGCCCAGTTCTTTCCATTATCGGGAGAATATTGCAGCAACTGCCAGCGTGCACCATTGTTTGTCCGGTGCACCGCAAAAGAGAATTGCAGGTAATCAAAGCCATCGGAAGGGACTTTGAACCACAATTCACGTTGCCCGGAGGGATTCCTTACCCGGAGTCCGCTCCCCGCCGAAGCGTCCGACCAGGCATTCAGCCCGGTGCCCTCTACCTTGTCCATATATCCATCGCCCGTGCCATGATAGTAAACAAAGGCCCTTTGTTCTGTTGCACTATAGTCGGAAAATACCGTATCCAGGGTTGTACCGGGCAGGTTGTTGAAATGCCAGTAGTGTATCAGCTGATCATCGAATATTTTCAACACATAGGTTTGGCGTGCATGGGCTTGTCTGGCATCTGTCACCTCTGCCTCAAACACATAAGAACCTGTATATTTGGGAGTACCGGATATGGTGCCGTCTGCAGACAACTCCAGGCCTTGTGGCAGGCGGCCACCCACCTTCTCAAACCGGTAGGGGCTTTCACCGTAGCGGGCCATAAGCGAATAGGAATAATGTTCACGAATCCTGCCTGCAGGCGGATTGTGCTCGCTTAGTGTTAAAGGGGCGACCTTCAGCACCACATTGTCAAACCGGTTATTGCCCGAAGTATTGGCCGCCGCATCATCGGTAAACAGTATTCGAATAAGCAGGTCCGGATTGTCGTTGGTTTCAGGATATTCGCTTAAGTCAAAGGCGTGCCTGACATAGTCAGTGGTAACATGCACTTGCGGGGCAATGGGCTGCCAGCTGACCCCGTTATCGGGTGAAAAACAAACGGACTGAATCCGGGCGCCATTGTTTGTGCGACGCACAGCATAGGAAAAACCGAGATGATCATGGCCTGTACTGGGAACCCTGAACAGCAATGAACGCGTATTGGAGGGATTGCGCACCCTCAGGCCATAACCCGGCAGAACACCCATATGTGCATTGAGCCCGGTCCCCTCCGAAACCCTGTCCATATACCCCGGGCCACTGCCCGGATAGGTGATCAGCGCCTCATCGGGATGCAGGCTGTAGTCCGCATTGACACTCTCCACAAAATCATCGTCCGGAAGGTCGTTGAAATGCCAGTAATGAATAATGCCGTCCCAGAAATGCGCTGTCAGGGTCGTGTCATGCTCCAGGGTGATGGTTGTCCGGGCAGGGGTTCCTTCCGGGAGACCTTCCCAATGGCTGAATACCATGCCGGGTTCAGGAATGGCTTCAATTTCCAGGGGTACTCCGTGAAAATAAGTGCCGGTCCACTCACCCGGATCATCAACGCCCGGCAAACCGTCTTTTACCTGAATGGTGTTGATCCGGATACTTCCCCTGACGGGATTGGTTTTCAGGGTCACGTTACTGGTGTCGGGAAGCCCGAAGACATCCATCAATTCACTTTTTTGTCTGGATGGGCGACGGTTGAGAAAATCGCGCATATGATCCACATCGGGAATGGAGTTCCTGTTCCAGCGCCCCTGATCAATGGGTGCTTCATGACTGACCGCCTGGTGGCGTTTTTCCAAAACATCCAGGGCATGGGCAGGAAGAAAATGGGTATTCATCAGATCTGCCATCCGGTTGATGAAACGGTGCCTGAACCATTCATTATCAGAGAGATTCAGAATGATAGCCGACGGTTCATTTTCCGGATCAAATACATCGGTAAGCAGGTCGTAATTATAGTCTGAAAATCCGTTGTCAAAATCCCAAATCATCATGCGCCATTTTCCGTCCTGGTATGGCTTTTGGGATCTCTCGCGAACTCTCCAGAAACGGAAGTGCTTGGCACCCACATGATCACGTCCGCCCCAGTCGCTATTTGCCAGGTAAATAAAAGAGAGGTAATAATCGATGTAGCTGTCCATGTCCATTTGGCCTGCAGCCATGTCAAACATGGTATCATCCGACATGTCGTTTTGTGTGACCAAACGATAGAACATGTTAAAATACTCAAGGTCCTCAGGAACCCCTTCTTCCAATTGGCCGGTTCCGGTTATCTTATACGGGGAGTCTATGATGATGACATTATCCGGGTCTATATCGTATTCATATGCGATATGATAGCGGTCCTGGCGGTCGCGGAAATTCATCAGTCCCCAGTACACCCCGTTTACAAAGTGCACGGCCGGTTCTGTCCGCTGTATGCCCACATGGGTGTTTTGCATAAGGTCTTGTGCCACGACATCCCGTATGATACGGTTTCCGTTGCCTCCCGTCCGGAACAAAAGCCGTTTGAATATGTCCGGGTCCTGGCCATCAATCGTTCGGCCCTGGCCGGGAAAAAAGATGTAGTGTATTTCGTTGTCAGTATCATAGATGTTTCGGGCATAAACCCGCAGGGATTTTTTGGGGTTTGAACGGCTCCAGCCGCCATGGATGCGCATGCCCAAATTTTGGCGCAGCAGTGCCGATCCTCCTGCATCAAATATTTCAAGATGCATTTCCCGCTCCCATCCGAAGCCCCTGTATCCCCAGTTTGCCGGGGCAGCAGGCCAGATCTCCCTGTCAGGGTGTTCTTTCCTCCAATTGTCAAACGCTTTGCCTGCAACATATATACCACGGTTATACTCAAACAGCGAGGTATCGGGAATGGCGACAGACACTACAGGCAAATCAAAACGATCAAAGATGCCTTCTCCCGGCAAATAGGTATGTGTGGCCACCTTGCCCGGCAAATAGCCTTCCCTGTATGCCCTTGCCCTTACAACCACGCCTTCGGCAACCTCATCCTGGGGTACCAGGGGCGTTACGGTAAAAGAGGTGTTGATCAGATGAATTCCGTCAGGATTGCCCGTCTGATCCAGAATGTGAATAGGATCCGAATATTTGTAGGTTCTGAAAGACCTTTCCAGAAACGGGCCAAAGGGAGTTCCGGGATATTGCGGATACCGGTTTTTATATTGAAAAGTGGTTCCTCCCACGTTGGCAGAATCAGGCACGGATCCATCAAGGGTATAATAGATCATTGTTTCATCCCCGGCCGACAACTCGAGAAAAAAGTCGGACGCATAAAACCCTCCCGGATGTGAAAAATCGGGAGGCCCCTGTATTCCTTCCCATGGATTCGTAGTATTTGCAGTTCCCGGTGTAGGCTCATCAAAAAAATACCAGCTGCTTACATCACCCGGAATGCGCCCAATGGTTATCCCGGTTGGGATATTGACCGGCTCCAACTCATCGACAATGGTTCCATCGGGGGATGTAAGCAATACCTCCTCCCCTGCCGAACTGATAGAAAAAATGGTGTGCAGCGGCTTTCCAGGCACCCTGCGGTTTTTTCCCGAAGCCCATACCAGCAAATACTCCCCTGCACCAATGACCACCTCAGGAAAACACCATCTGAACAGATCCCCATAATCGTCCGAAAGGCCAAAACCTTCCAGGTTAATATCCTCTTCACCATAATTGTAAAGTTCAATCCAGTCTTCATGATCCCCGTCTTCATCGGCTATGGTACCGGCATTGGAGGCCATCACCTCATTGATGATAATATCTTGCCCCCGGCCCTGATTAGACACGATCAACACCATAAAAAAAATCAATATGAACCTCCGATCAGGAAAAGTCATCGCATCACCTGTAATTTTTTCCACACCGTGGCATTGTCTGTCCGAATAACCACAATATACATGCCGTTCCGGAAAGCCTGTGTATTGATGTTGTGACTAAAGGCATTCACGGCCTGGTGTTGGTATACTTCCTGGCCGGAGAGGTTGTAGATGTGAACGCTTTTGATGGTCTCAAGCATTGCAATGCTGGTCATTTCATTGGCAGGATTTGGATACAGAACAGCCTGATCTTTGTAATCGTCAATAATCTCGGCATTCAGGGAAAAACTTACCTGAAGCTGATGATTGTCGTGGATGTTTGTCATTAAAAATTTTGCACTGCCTTCTCCTGCCGGCTCAATCTCTCCCAAAACGCTCTCGCCATCCAGGGTGAGATCGCCGATGTGATGATTCTCGAAGGGAATGATCAAAAATTCAATTTCTGCACCCTGGTAGACGGGGATCTTGCCCGAAGGGAAAATACTGCCATGGGCACCCGATAGGGCATGTACAACAAATGACCCTACAGATATCCCATCCAGGCTGATGTTATTGAAGGTGACCCGGTTGCCGGCATCTGCATGCATTTGATCTCCGTCAAAGCGGATCCGGACTTTAAAATGTGGGTTGTTTCCTGTTTCCGGGATTTGACTGAAATCAATTTCATACAGCTGATAGACCTGCTGGAGGGGCAATTGATGCTCCGAAAGGCCTGCCGTGGTCCATACTTCATGTTCCTCCCCGGTCTGATAATCGATCAGGAGCATTTCTGCAGCCCCTTCATCCATGACAGCGAACCGCAGGATGATGTCTGAAAATCCGGTGGTCGGCAAATGCAGGATCATGGTATTTTCCCTGCCGTTATCTGCAAAAGGCTGCCTGACCTGCAAGCCCCGCATATTGGCCTGGTGATAGGGAATGCCGTGATTGCCTTCAGGACGGTAGTTGATGGCCGTGGGCCGATTGCGACGTTCCATTGATGCCTTGCGCCACAAGGGGTGGGACGCATCAAAAGGGTAACCTTCCAGGGAACTGTGGTACTCAATCATCCCGTCGTCGCGGACGCCGTAAAAAGCCTCCAGTGTCATTAAGGGTGTATCGTTTGGCATACTTGTATCAAACAGCCAGTAATGGATCAGCACCGGGGTGTCAATTTTTTCAAAATGAGCGGTTAACTGGATGTCCTGGTCTATATCCACAGACAGTGTTGGTTCGTTTGAATAAAAAGAACCTTCCCAGTGCGAAAATTCAAAACCCGGCACCGCCACAGCACTTACCTCGATGGGAACCCCGGCAAAATATCTGCCCTGCCATGGAAATGGATATTCCGGCACACCCGGAGTAGTTGGTTTGATATCCACGGTATTGATCCGGATATGGCCCTTAAGCTGGTTGGATACATCCACCGTCAACCGGTACATGCCATCCAGGTCAAAATATTCAAGGATATGCTGTCTTTGATATTGAGGGCGTTTTTCTGCAAATTCAAGCATGATGTCCACATGTTCAAGCCATTGCCCATATCCATCAGGATATCCCCAACGGGCATAGTGTTCGGCAATTTCAGGTGCAATGGCCTCTTGCATACGCTGAATGACATCCACCGTCCTGTCAGGGTGAAAAGCCGTATTCAACTGATCCGCAAAACGGTTGATAAACTGGTTGCGGAATGTTTGGTTCTTCAGCATGCTTCTGAGAAGGAAAGTGGACCAGGGCGGATTGGGCCATTCATGACCTTCTTCGGTGGTGGCAAATTCAAGGGTGTTGTGCTTATATGCCCGGTTCTCCCCCACCAGGTCAACAAGGCCAAAGCCAAAATCCATATCGAAAAGCATCCAGCGCCACCTCCCATCGTGCCCGGGAGGTGCGCCGGCCACATAAGTGCTGGTGCGCAGCCGCCAGAAATCGATATTGTTTCCCGGCCAGTCGGTATTGTCGGCAAAAATATTGGCAATCTGGTAATCCATGAAGTTCTGCTCATCGATGCGTGTCAGCACCCAGGCATAATGCGCATCGCTTTCCACACCGTGGTTTTCAATGTATTGAATGGTTGCCTTGAAGTGCAGGTTGTCCCCCTCCTTTACCTCATCCTTTCCTGTAAGCAAATCGATGTTTTCTTCATCCACGCCGTAGTTCCGGTGCAGATAATGTTTGTCATACCGCTCACGGATATTCTGCAACCCCCAGTATTCGCCGTTTAGAAACAGGATGGCCGGACGATAGGCCTGGGTATCAAAACGCATATGCTGCAAAATATGCTGAATGGCCGCATCGCGGAACATGGTTCGTGAAGAATAGTCGGGCCGCCAGATATCTGTCGGAAAATCATTGCCGGAATTTCTTAATATCAGGCGTTTATACGACTGTTGTTGGGTTTCGAAGAAATCATGGGTAAGGTGGGAGTTGCCGTACCGGTTACGGGCATAAAGCCTCAGTGATTTCATGGGAAACGACCGGGTGGCGCCTCCGTGTATGCGCAGGCCGATATCCTGTGCAAGCACCCGTTCTTTCCCGGGATGCTCAAACAATTCAATATGGGCGGGATATTCCCATTCAACACCCCGGCGGTGGAAATTGCCGTAAAAGGGCCAGGCAAACACTTCGCCGGGATTGTCGATGCGCCACTGGTCGGCATCCACTCCAGGGGTATAAATGCCCTGGTGATAATCAAAGAGGTAGTTTTCCTGAACATTGATGGCAATGACCGGCAAATCAAAACGCGCATCGCCCTCCGGAGAAATAAAATAGCTGTGGCTGATGATCTCGCCGGGCAAGTAGCCTTCCTTGAATGCGCGGGCACGCACTACCGTACCTTTATACACCGGATCATCAGGCATGTATAGTGGCGGATGGATGGTGCCGGATATGCGGGTCAGTTTGTCTGCATCCTGCGAACGGTCTTCAATGGCAATGCCACCATCAAACACTTCTGATATGAAGCTGTGTTCAAGAAATTCACCAAACGGGTCACCGGGGAAAAAAGGATAGTCGTTTTTATATTGATAAGTGATGCCCCCAATATGCTGGATGCATGGTTCGGAGCCATCTCTCGTATATACAATGATGACCTCAGGATCGGCATGATGTATCTCCAATTGAAAACCACCGGTATAAAAACCACCCGGAACGGAAAAAACCGGGGGCTCCAGGATACCTGCATAACCTTCAGTGGTATTTGACATCCCGGGCGTGGGATCACTGAAAAAGTACCACGCATGTCCGCCATCGGGTTGCCGCCCATAAGAAATATCAGTCGGAATGGGAATTGGAGCCAGTTCATCTGCCCTGGTGCCATCCGGGTGGGTGATCAGCACCTCCTCTCCGGCTGCACTGATACTGAAATTTGTATGCAAGGGCTGTGCCGGGTTGCTCCGGTTTTTCACGGAAGCCCAGATCAGCAGGAATGCGCCCGCTTCGATGGTGATATCCGGGATCACCCACCTGTATGGATTGTCGTAATCATCCGAAAGGCCATAACCTGCCAGATTTATGGGTGTGTCACCGGCATTATAAAGCTCTATCCAGTCTTCATAATCACCGTCCTCGTCGGCAATGGTCACGGCATTGGAAGCCATAATCTCATTGATGACAACCTGTTGTGACCAGGCCCGCGGCGAGGCAAAGATGATCATGCCCAGAAACAATACAGACCACCAGCAGCGATAAGCCACTCTATTTATTCCAACAAGCCCCGAACCAATCATTTGCCAATTACTTAACAACTACAAGCCATGATCAATAGCTACTTAAAACACACATGCCAACAGGTTGCTCCGGAAAAAACCTAGCTGCAAAGCATCTCCTTCAGCGCCTCATACACCTTATGCACAGGCAAACCCATCACATTGTGGTAAGATCCCTGAATGCCGGTAATGCCAATGTATCCTATCCACTCCTGGATGCCATATGCACCTGCCTTGTCATAGGGAGCAAAATGTTCAATGTAATACGATATCTCTTCGGCAGCCAGCTTTCGGAATGTAACCAGCGAATGGTCGCAAAACAGCCTCTCGTCGTCACCATGGCGAATGCACACCCCTGTATACACTTCATGGGTGCTTCCCGACAATTCACTCAACATGTTAAAAGCCTGTTCTGCCCCGGCCGGTTTGTTAATGATCTTTCCGTGCTGCACCACAATGGTGTCGGCCGTGATCACCACCACCCCGGGCCTTTTCAGTTCATCTCCGAAGCAGCTTATTTTTTGCCGGCACAAATGCGCCACCACACCGGCAGGAGGCAAATGTTCCGGATACAATTCGGCGGTGGGCCTGGCCATGATCCGGAAAGGGATCCCGGCACCTTCCAGCAATGCTTTTCGACGGGGAGACTGGGAGGCCAGGATGATGTCGTATTGTGTAAACCTTTCAAGACAGTACATACAAACGTTTCATTACCAGAGAAAGCCATCGTCGTCAAACCAGGTGCCATGTACTTTCATCACCTGTTCTATTACATCGCGCACACAACCATTGCCGCCCTCAAATGAGGAGATATATTTGGAAACAGCCTTGATCTCCTCCACGGCATTGGCCGGACAGGCGGGCACTCCCACCTTATTCATGACCTTGAAATCAGGGATGTCATCACCCATATACAAAACCCTGACAGGATCCAGTTTATTATCTGACAACAATTTTTCAAAAAGTTTCAGCTTGTTTCCCACGCCCAGATACACCTCATCAATCCCCAAAAGCTGAAAGCGATGCCTGACAGATTCACAACTGCCACCTGAAATAATGATGATTTGGTAGCCTTTTCTGACTGCCAGCTGCAGCGCATAACCATCTTTTACATTCATGCTGCGAAGCATTTCTCCACCCGGGCTCAGTAAAACAATGCCGCTCGTCATCACCCCATCCACATCAAAAATAAAGGTGTTGATGTTCGACAAAAGTTGCTTGTAGTTCTTCATATGTACATAATTTTAATATTCCGGCAACATAAACCGGGACACTTGCGGACTTGCCGGGGCAAGTTCCATAATATGATCAGTCCACTGTATGTCAAGCCGGATGTAAAGGCTGTTTCAAAAAAAACATTATTTTTTAATCACTGATGATATGCCTTCTGTATACTTTCGCTGATAAAGGTATACATTTTGCGATATTCAGGGTTGGCTGACAACATTTTCCGGTGTTCTTCCATGATATTTTTGTTATGGCGCCGGGCAGGGCCTGTTTGCATATCACGGGGATCTCCTTTCATGGCTTTACGGGCTGTTTCTTCGATCAGTGGCCTCAACAGGTCAAATGCAAGGCCATTTTCTTCAAGGATGCCGGCAGCCATGGCATACATATGGTTCACGAAATTGCAGCCAAAAACAGCTGCCACATGTAAAATCCGGCGCTGGTCAGACGGGATCCATGTCACGGTATTGCTGAGCGAACGGGCAAGGGCCTCCAGTTTATCCCTGTCTGCAGAACGCAATGCTTCAAGGCATAAAGGAATTTTGCTGAAATCAACAGGCACATCCCTGGAAAATGTTTGCAACGGATACAAAACGCCAGTTTGATCGCTTCCCGCTTGCAACACATTCAGGGGAGTGGTCCCGGAGGTATGCACCAATAGCTTGTCCCTAAACGGGAAACAAGCGGATACTTCTGCAATGGCGTCATCTGTAACTGCTATTACATACAGGTCGGCTTCGGGTGTCAAAGCCTCCATGCGGCAGGTAAAGGCACAGCCCAGTTTTTGTGCAAGTACTTCTGCCGTAGCAAGCCTTTTACTGTATACCTGTACTATGTTGTAACCTGCAAGCTGCAGGGCCGATCCAAGGTGCGCGGCCACATTTCCTGCACCCAACAGGACAATTTTTTCGATCATCTCCATCATTCGTCCCTTATTGATGTTTGACTGTTCCTCCGGTTTGTTCAGCGCACATGGTGCCTTCTGTGGTGAAAAGAGATCCACAACCCAATGAGCAGGATCACTATGCTCAGCCACAATAAATTGATCATGGGGAAAATCACTGTCTTGATGATGATGAATTCAGGTTCCTCTTCATAAATCGCAAGTTCAACGGTATATGGTTCATCATCCAGGCGAAGCAAGCGGAATTTGAGGTTCATTTCCCGCAACAGATGATCCTCGTGGATGAGTACACCATCAACAAAAATTAAAGCCGTTTGTACCGGATAGCTAACCCCGAAATGTGTGTTCATCTCCATAACGGCCACAATCCTTGCATTGTCATCATCTTCAATTCCTGTGAGCGGTTCAGCTATAATATCTTTAAATATCAACTGATTATTATTCAACGGCATGGTGTCTCCCACAGCAATGGAGAATGCATCAACCCGGGTATAAGGATCCGCATCCTTGTCCTGGTCCAGGGCAGCAAAAGTGACATAGGTGAATATATCGCGCAATGGAAACACCTTTGCATATGGTTCATATACGTTTCCCATCCGTTCATTCAACAAGACTGAAGGAAACGAACTGAATACCTTGAAGTATTCGCCCTCCTGGTTTTTCTTAAGGAAATCAACCTGGTAATGAAAGCGTTCCCCGTCGAAACGTCTGCCCGCATAACTCACATGATATTCACCCATTGGCAGGATATCACCTTTAATCAACAAAAGGTTCTCGGTTTCTTTAAAATGCTCTCCAAGTGAAAAACCGGAGGTATTTTCAGAAATGGTTGTTTTTTTTGAGAAGGTAAGCAATATGGCCAGTAATAAGAGGGCCATGCCCAGATGCGATACAGCCCCGCCGGTGCTGATCAGTTGCCGGCGAAACCGGAATAACATGTCGAGCGAAGAAAATAAGGCGAACAGGGTGGCAAACAGCATCAGGACATGTCCCAGCCCGGCAATGCCGTATAATATGGCTGTGAACATAGTGGCCACCAGTGCCAGGCTTAATGAAAAGCTGATTCTCAATATAAAGGTTTTCAGGTCATTCCTGCCCCATTTAATAAAATGGGTAAGCCCCATGATCAAGGAAATGGCCACGGCAAAAGGAAGTTGCCATTGGTTGTAGTAAGCCACCACGTTGGCAGGGGGTGCCAGTCGCGTGCCCAATAACTTGTTGAATACCGGGATGGATGTACTGAAAATGATCTGAAATGCTGAAAGCACCAAAACAAGGGCAGCCACAAAAAGCCAGAAATCGCGTGTCAATATTTGCTCCCCTTCTTTAGATGGCAAATGCCCGTAATGTTTAATAAACAGTACCAGGCCCATCAACAGAAAAGTAAATAAATACAGGAGAATATGATTGCCCATCCCATCGCTGCCGAATGAATGCACAGAAGTATCAGAAAGCACCCCGCTGCGCGTCAAATAGGTGGCATAAATCACCAATACATAGGCCAGGATCACAAACAGCAGGGCAGGCGCATACGTATGCCTTTTATTCCAGGCAACAAGCATAAGATGCAGTCCTGCAACCAAAATCAACCAGGGGACCAGCGAAGCATTTTCAATGGGGTCCCATGCCCAGAAACCCCCAAATGTCAATGATTCGTATGCCCATACACCCCCAAGCAATATCCCTGCACCAAGGAATAGGATGCCCAGTATGGCCCACGGCAGGGCGGGTCTGATCCAGTCATGGAACTTCCCTGTCCACAAACCAGCCACAGCATAACAATAAGGGACAAGTACCGCAGCATAGCCTATAAAAGTAACCGGGGGGTGTGACAACATCCAGAAGTTGCGGAGTAGGGGATTCAGGCCGTTGCCATCTGTAATCAGGGCCAGGTAATCGGGATTATGGAAGAACTGGTTGCTGATGTTTTCCGGGGCCATTCTCAAGAGCACGAATGGATCCAGCCCAATGGCAGTATTGCCGAAGCGTATGCCCAGCAACATGCTGATCAAAAAAACCTGGGAAACCGAAAACACCGTCATAACCTGCATCTCCCATTGCCTGGCATAACGTATCAGCAACAAACCAAAAAATGCCTGGCACAGCGCCCAGAATAACAGGCTGCCCTCCTGGCCCGCCCAAAAGCCGGCAATACGATATCCCAGGGCAAGGTCATTTTCTATGTGTATCCAAACATATCGATACTCATAGAAACGACTGAGCAGGATATAGAGCAATATAAAAGCGGCGAGGCCTGCCATGAGTGAATGAAACCTGAAAGCCTTCCGCCCCCAGCTTCTCCACTGGCGATAATCCAAACGGCCGGTGGCGGATGCCCTGAAGTAGGCAAAAGAGGCAAATATGGCAGAGAAAAAAGCTGCAAACAGGGCAAAACGACCGGCATTGCCCCAGAACAACTGTTCGCCAACATATTGTATATCCATCGTATTACATGGTATTTTGCGACAAATTTACATATTTAAAACCGGATCCCCTGTCTGCTTTACCATTTGATGATTCGCATGGCGGCATTGAATCCGGGGCCATGCAGGTGCAACACATAGATTCCCGGAAGCAACCCCTCGATGCCTTCACCCAAGAACACTTCCCTGTTTGATATTTCCCCGGGCGAGGCGCGCCAGGCCACACGGCCATGCAGGTCCACCAGGCTCAATGAGTAAGGACCAGACAGTTCTTTGCAGATCCTGACTGTCAAACGGCTTCTAAAAGGGTTTGGGTAAGCATATAAGGGTTCGGGGCAAACAGCGTCAACAGAAGGAAGGCTTGTTTCATAATCCGACAACTCCCGGTAATATACACCTGCCTTGAAAGAATTTTCGATCATATCATCAAATTGGTCAGCCAGATGGATGGCAAAACCAAGCACCAGGGTATCTCCCGGGAACAGTTGATGCGGACCGCTGCTGAGCAATGATGAAATATCATTGTCGCCCTGGTAATATCCGGCATGCAAACGGTTTGAAGTCAGGGCATAATATTTCTGAAAATCAGAAAAACCGTCAAGCAAAGAAATGCTGCCACCGGCGCCCTGGTTGTCGAAGGCATAATGACGCATTCCATGCCCTTCTGATAAAAGCTGAATCCCGGTATAATGACCACCACCGTAAGAATATGCATAGGCAAGTCCCAAGGGCGCATAAAATGTCGCCCGGTGCAGCTTGTTGTTGCGCAACACCCAATCGGCAAAAAAACCGGCATACATGTCCTGATAAACAACATCCGATTGGTTGACAATATGATATTGCAGGATGAAAAAATCTTCTGCCGGCATGTTGTCCCAGAAAAATGCATTGTAATCAATTCCAACATTCAACGGGAAGTGTCCATTATTGGCCTGGTCCCGTAATTTGCCGGATACCCTTATGGGAGCCAGCGGGTGGTCTGTATGCAGCATTGGAAGTTCCTCCGGCTCAAGTGTTTCACTGAAGCTTCCCGGAGAAAGCCCATACACATTGTCCACCACCTGAAAGGCGCTGTTTGCAACCAAAATACCTCCTGATTTCAATACGGTATAGCCATTGTGAAAGGTGAGCCCTCTCCCCTGGCTGTAATCCGGATAATTAAATCCGATCGCCCCCCTGCGGGATACGGTTGTGGTGATGGGACCTGCATAAACATTCACATAATCAAGATTAAGAAAACGGCGAAATGAATGCCGGCCAATTCTTTGCTGTGCCTCATCATAAAAAGTGACCGTAAAATATGCCTCATGATTGATTTGGATTTCGGGCAATACACTGATAATAAATGGTTTATCAATATTGTCAATCACCTGCATGCTGTCAATATCCCCCAGGGAAATGCTGTCTGTTGTGATGTCAAGCATGTCGGAATTGGTAGTGAGAACTGCCGTAACACCCTGGGCTGATGCCAGGAGGTTCTGGAACTCCATCTGGAGCAGGATGATATCTCCGGGCCTGGCGGCAGAAAAGTCCTCTTCACCTGTCAGGTGTGTGGCGATGCGAATATATGGCCAGTGCGTTTCAGTCAGTGCCCTGTATAGGTTAAGCCGTCCGTGACCGAGCAATCCGGCATAGGCTTAGTTTTCTTCAACGCTGTCAATGGGATCGGCGGTCATTTTCAAAATGGCGCCCGTTTGCAAGGCGTCAAGCGACGGGAAATGGGACCTGAGAATGGCGGCAGCCCCGGCTACAATGGGCGAAGACATCGAAGTTCCGCCCGAAAACAGGTAAGAATCATTGACCCAGGTAGACAAGATGCCGGTACCGGGGGCAGCAATGTCCACAAAAAACCCATAGGAAGAGAAACCCGTTTTACGGTCGAGGCTGTCGGTGGCCGCCACACCAATTACATGGTCAAAGGAAGCAGGATAAAATGGAGCCGGTGTATTCGCATTCCCTGCACCCGCCACCACCAGCACATCTTTGTTCAGCACAGCATAATCGATGACATCCTGACCAAACGGACCTGAATTGAAGTGACTTCCCCAGGAACAATTGATCACGGATACACCCTGGTCGGCCGAATAAACAATTCCTTCATAGGCTTTTACAAGCCGGCCAAATTCATCATCGATTTTAACGGGAAGGAATTTCGACCTGAAACCCACCCCGGCGATTCCCTCATTATTATCGGGCGTTGCAGCTGCAATGCCCGATACATGCAGCCCGTGGGCAGATTTATTGAATGTGGGATCATTGTTGCCTTCACCGAGATCCCAGCCATGAAAGTTGTCCACGTATCCGTCATTGTCTGAATCTTCTCCATTGATGGGATCATCATAATTGTATTTAATGGCATCCACCAGGTCGGGATGATACAGATCCACTCCTGTGTCTACAATGCTGATAACTGTATTGGTATCACCCTTTGATATGGTCCATGCCTGGAATGCTGAAATGCTTTCAAGATAATACTGATCTGCAAGCAAAGGATCGTTGGGGAAATATCCGGTTTCTGACCGGTGTTCATGTATGATCAATGGCTCAGGCACATAACGGGGTTGCACATATTCCGTCAGTCCGGTGGCTGCAAGCGCCTGCATGGTTTCCAGCATCCGGTCATGGTCTTCAATGACCACCTCATATATGCGCGACAGGTCAGCCAGTGCCCTCCCCGAGTAATGGTACTTCTCGGCGGGGGGCTCATGGTGGGGAAATACCCGGTAAGGAATGCCCGCGTTTTTAGCATTCAATACAGATGCAATGGCCGGGGGTATTTCGCTGGTGCCGCTTCGGGTGTCAGAAACTTCCGGGATCACCTTAAACAGGATATGGCCAGGTAAAACATAAGGACTCTCAACAATGGCCGGAATATCATTTCCAGGATACATGTATCCCCGGGCCGGGAGCATCAGCAACGCCAACAGCGCACACAAATACCATATTCGCCCGTATCCCTTATAACATGCACCATTCATAGCACACAATCTTTTATAAGCACCGAATAATCGGGTACCTCATCCAGGAACCGCCATATCCCGGCCCTGGTATCCCTCACGCAGCAATAATGTTCAAGGCCATTGGTTACCGCCAGGACAGGGACGCCAAACGGAAAATTGTATCTTGCTATCTGATCAAACACATCCTGTGTGATCTTTTGCTCTGCCGACTTGCACTCAATAATCATCACCGGCTTTCGTTCAGGACCAAACACAATGGCATCGGCACGCTTTGGCATGCGATTGTATTGCAGGGACGCCTCCACAATGATCAGGGAACCCGGAAAACCTTTGTGGGTCTTAAGCCACCACAAAAAATGCTGCCGCACCCATTCTTCAGGGCTAAGCACCACATACCGCTTTCTGAATATATCAAATACTAGCTCTTTGCCTTCTTTTTTGATAATCTTTAAGGGGAATGATGGCAGGTTCAGGTCGTGCATATACAAATATACAGCAAAAATGAGACTGCCTTCGAAAGCTTTCATTATTTTTGCCATATCCCAATGCATTTTCACCATGGCCGAAATGAATGTCCATCAGATACTGAAAGATGTCGGCAACAAAGTCGTGCATCCGGTGTACTTTTTAATGGGTGAAGAAACCTATTATATTGATGTGATTGCAGACAACCTGGAAGAAAGCATTCTTACGGACACGGAAAAAGAATTCAACCTGACCATCTTTTACGGGAAGGATACCGAAATACCCGAAATTATCAGTACAGCCAGGCGATACCCCATGATGGCCAGCCATAATATCGTGATTGTGCGCGAAGCCCAGCACCTGAAAGACATCGACGCATTGATGACCTATCTGCAGAAGCCCCTGGAATCGACCATCCTGGTGGTTTGCTACAAATACAAATCCCTGGATAAGCGCACCAGGTTTTACAAATTCCTCAACCACTCCGGGGTGGTATACAACGGGAAAAAACTATACGACAGCCAGGTTCCGGACTGGATTTCAGGCTATGTAAAACAAAACGGTTACCGGATCAGTCCTGCGGCCACAAAATTGCTGTCCGATCACCTGGGTAGTGATCTGGGAAAGATCGTCAATGAAGTGAAGAAACTATTCATCAACCTGAACAAAGGCAGTGAAATTACCCCCCTGGTCATTGAAGAAAACATCGGGATCAGCAAAGACTTTAACATGTTTGAGTTTCAAAATGCACTGGGGGCCAAAAACAAACAAAAAGCCTACCAGATCGCCAAATACTTTGCCGACAACCCGCGTTCAAACCCCTTTGTAATGACCTCCGGAATCCTGTACCAGTTTTTTTCAAAAGTACTCCTGTATCATAGCTTAAAAGACAAAAGCCAGAAAAATGCAGCCACCGAACTGGGTGTCCATTCTTTTTTTATAAAAGACTACATGCAGGCGGCAAAAAATTATTCACCAAACAGGATCATTGAGATATTCAGCCAGTTAAGGAGTTATGATCTTAAATCCAAGGGCCTGGGCAATGAAACAACAGACCAGGGAGAACTGGTCAAAGAACTGACATACAAAATACTGAACCATGCAAAAACAAAACATCCATGAATTATTGGTTGGTTAAGAGTGAGCCGGCAGCATATTCCTGGCAACAATTTGTAAAAGACGGACGCACCATGTGGGATGGTGTCAGAAACTATCAGACCAGGTTGTCGGTAATGCCTTTAACTAAAGAAACGTTTGACATCATTGTATCCCTGGGAGATACCAGGCAAGGTTCATTAAAACAATCAAAATGAACATACTGGATATTATTATCGCCGTTTTTCTGCTACTGGGCGCCATTCGTGGATACCAGAAAGGCTTTTTTCATGAGGTGGCCGTTTTGACAGGGTTGGTAGCGGGTGTTTTCCTGGCCATCCTTTCGGCCAATATTGCTGGAAATATTTTCGAAAGCCTTTTCAGCTGGAATATTCAGGTTGTGAGAGTGGTGGCTTTTGTAATTGTTTTTATTCTGGTGGTTGCGCTGATGCGCTTGCTGGGAGCTTTGCTCACCAACCTGTTCTCGGCCCTGATGCTGGGATTCATCAATCGCCTGGCCGGACTGGCCATCGGCATTGTAAAGTGGGGATTGATTCTGGCCATACTCTTTATGTTGGTGGACATGATTGACCATGGCAACTGGCTGATCAAGGAACAAACACGTTTGGACAGTTTGCTTTACCCCCAGTTGGAGAGACTGTATGCAAGCATCACCGGGGCCATTGGATTCAGGCTGTAATCTCCAGACTGGCCTTTTTGATCAATTGCCATGCCTGTTGCACATGCCGGGCTGAAGTAGTGCGCTGCCCGATTGAAAGCCTCAGGGTAAACCTGCCGCGCAAAATGGTGTGTGTAAGGAATACCGTTCCTGTCGCATTAATCCGCTCCATGAGTTGTTGATTTATATGGTTGAGGTCCTTGTCGTTGAGGGCACCTGGATTGAATCTGAAACATACCAGGCTGAGTTGCTGCGGAGCCATCAGTTCAAATGATGCATCGGCCTCCAGCCAGGAAGCAAAATCCCGCGCCATGGCAATGTGCCTGTTCACCAGATCCCGGATGCCTGCTATACCATAAGACCTTATCACGAACCACAATTTGAGGGCGCGAAACCTGCGCCCCAGCTGTATGCCCCAGTCACGGTAATTTTTTACCTCTGTATCGGCCGCTGTTTTCAGGTATTCGGGCTGCATGCCAAGGGTGCGCAGCAATACATCCGGCTTGCGGACAAAATAGGCCGAACAGTCAAAGTTTGTAAGCATCCATTTGTGCGGGTTAAACACAAAAGAATCACAATGCCCGGTACCTTTCATGAACCATCTGTGATCCGGATCAATAGCGGCGGTACCCGCAAAAGCGGCATCCACATGCAACCATACATTGAATTGTTTGCAAATGTTCGCTATGGCTTCCACCGGGTCCATGGCCATTGAGGAAGTGGTGCCCAGGGTAGCCACCACACAGGCTGGTTTGCGTCCATTTTCCAGGTCTTTTGCAATGGCCTGTGAAAGGGACTCAGGGCACATGGAAAAATCTTCCCTGGTTTGTATCAGCCGCAGGTTTTCTTTTCCAAACCCGGCGATCTTAACCCCTTTTTCAATGCTGGAATGTGCTTCGGTGGATGTATATACCATCAGGGGTGGTTCATACATCCCTTGTTGATTGGCTGAATAACCGCTTACCTGTTCCCTGGCAGACAACAGGGCACATAAACTGGCCGTAGATGCTGTATCCTGGATAACTCCGGTAAATTCCGGAGGCAGGCCGATCATTTGCCTAAGCCAATCCATGACACGTTCCTCCAACTCTGTGGCCGCCGGAGAGGTCTGCCAGCTCATACACTGGCTTCCAAGCCCGGAAGTAAGCATTTCAGCAAGCACCGAAGCCGGACTGTTGTTTGCCGGGAAATAGGCAAACCAGGAGGGGTGCTGCCAATGACTGATGCCAGGCATGATCAATGCACGAAAATCATTGAATATCTCATCCATCGATTCGCCACCTTCAGGAGCAGACAAAGGCAGCTGTGACAGCAAATCTCCGGGAAGGGACCTTGATTTTACAGGATATTGTTCAATGTGTTCGAAATAATCGGCAAGCCAGTCCACAAATATATGCCCGTACCGGCGAAAATGATCATGGTCTGTCATGGCAGGATTTTTTCTAAGTTTCAGATAATCTGCAGATAAGAACCTGTCAGTCAGTCATCAGGTGCTAAAACGGCAAGTCGTCCTCTTCGCTTGCAGGGGGAATATACGCATCATTTGGCATGGGTGCATCATTTGACGGGGGTGCCCCCGCCGACATGGATGGATCAGGGCCGGCAAAGGATTCCTCCTGCCCTTCCCTGTTTACTTTCCAGGCCTTTACATCGGTATACCAGCGGCCGTTGAATTCACGGCTTTCAATATTTACCGACGCGATAATGAACTCCCCCTCTTTCAGTGAAAACTGGTCGATTTTATCTCCCCACACAGAAATACATACTTTGCGGGGGTATTGCCCCTGGGTTTCTAAGATAAAATCCTGTTTGCGCCAGGGGCCATTGCGACCCTCACCCTGCTGTTCAGGTAATATAGAGAGAATCTTGCCGCTTATTTCCATAATGATTGTTCCCGGTAAAGAAATAAATATTAACAGCCCAAAAGTACACGAAATTTTGTTCATATGAAAGCGCAGCGGTTCCTCCTGTTAGCATATTGCGTTCAAATTCATACAACAAAACCCCGCACCCCGAAAGGGACTTCGTTGTTGTTGGCGATCACCAGCGTTTTATCAGCTTTCCAAAGATATTTCAGATTTCCGTGAATATTTATCCGTGTCATCTGATCCAGTTCGGCCCGGCTGATCAATTGATTCTTTTTATAAAAAGTGGCCTCAAACCGGCATGCATAAAAACTTTCCAGCACCACAAAACGGCCGTTTGCCTGACGCCATCTGCCCCATCGGTCGGTCCTGCGCAGATTGTTTATTTTGGGATGCAGTTGCAGCTGATTGATTCCCAGATAAGCCCCCCTGATATCGCTGATGTCAATACGGATCCGCAGGTCGTCAGACAACCTGCCGCTTAAAGAAATCACACCCAGTACATGTGCCCCGCCGCCCAATTTGCGGCTGGCTGCGATCATCCCGTATACAATGCTTGCCTCAGAGTGGTGCACAACCCAGGATGCTTCAGGCTCTTCGGGAAGCAGGTCGCGGCAATGACCCATCAAATGCAGTTTTTTGGCATCCAGCAATATACCCGGCACATAATGTTTCATGCTTACGGGCAATATGCGCAACCCGGGTATGTGTCGGTTAATAAATCTTTGCAATATCATATTATGTAGATTTAAATTTATTTTTTGTTCAAATTTAATTTATTTTATATTACAAATAACTATTTTTTTTCGTTTAAAAAAAATATGTGCTTGCTTTCCCTTTGCACATTTTTCCGACTCATGCAAAAACACTATTTTTGATCAGGGTATAAAAACAATCAACACATGAACCATATTAAACGATTTATCCTGCCGGTGATCATTTTCCTCCTGGCTACATTTGTAAAAAGCCTTGGCCGGCAATTGGGGATCATACCGGAGGTTTTTTACAACAGCATGCAACCAATCGCTTCAGTATTATTTGTGATTGCAGTCGCCTGGGGCATGATCGCAGTAGTCCGCACAGCAAAGATCAAGCTTCTTGCCCGATACAATTTGGAGGTGGCAGACAATCTGCGCATACGCAAGCTGCATACCCAATACAATATCCTCGAAAAGATCCTGATCTTTGTAATCATACTGATTGCTTTGGGCATTACGCTGATGCAAATTGAGGGCGTTCGAAATATCGGGATCAGTCTTTTTGCATCGGCCGGTATTGCAGGTCTGGTAATCGGGCTGGCCGCCCAAAAAGCACTGGGAACAATCCTTGCGGGCTTCCAGATTGCCATTACCCAGCCAATCCGCCTCGACGACGTGGTAATCGTCGAGAACGAATGGGGGTGGATAGAAGAAATCAACCTGACCTATGTGGTGGTGCGGATTTGGGACAAACGCCGTTTGGTAGTGCCCACCACATATTTTCTGGAAAAACCATTTCAAAACTGGACCCGCACCTCAGCCGATATTCTTGGCACAGTGTTTATTTACACCGACTACACCATTCCCTTAAACGCCCTGCGCAAGGAGCTGACCCGCCTGCTGAAATCCAGCCCCTACTGGGATAAAAAAGTCAACGTTCTTCAGGTAACCGATGCCAAAGAAAACACTTTGGAAATAAGGGCACTTATGAGTGCTGCCAGTTCACCGGATGCCTGGGAACTCAGGGTTTTTATCAGGGAAAAACTCGTGGAATTCATCCAGCGCGAATACCCCCATTGCCTGCCCAAAACAAGGGTTAAGGTCAACGATCAGGCCACATCAAACCAAACAACGCAATGATTCCATTCATGCAATAATATTCAATGAGTAAATACCTGCAACCATGTTAACCTCTATCAATCCTGTAAATGGCCAGATTATCGCAGAATATCATGAACACAACCCGGAAGAGATCAATGCCATCATCGACCAGACAGCCCTGGCACAAAACAATTGGGCAAAAACTGATTTTTCTGAACGGGCCGGACGCATGAAAGCCCTGGCCGGCATATTGCGCGAACGCCTGGAAATCAATGCACGCCTGATCAGCCTGGAAATGGGGAAACCCATCGTTCAATCCAGGGCAGAAATTGAGAAATGTGCCGGTGTTTGTGAATATTACGCAAAGCATGCGACCGGCTTTTTGGCCAATGAGCCGGTTCCGACCGCTGCCACCCAGAGTTATATCGCCTACCGGCCCCTGGGGGTGGTTTTGGCCGTGATGCCATGGAATTTTCCCTTTTGGCAGGTCTTTCGTTTTGCTGCCCCGGCCCTGATGGCTGGCAATGGGGCCTTACTAAAACATGCCTCCAATGTTACGGGTTCAGCCCTGGCCATCGAATCTGCTTTTGAAATGGCCGGTTTCCCGGCCAATTTATTCAGTATATTGAAGGTGCCGGGGCATAAAACGGGCGAAATCATAGGCAATCAGCATATCAAGGCGATCACCCTTACCGGGAGTGTTGGTGCCGGGCGTGCCATTGCCTCCAGGGCCGGCTCCATGCTAAAAAAAACCGTCCTGGAGCTGGGCGGGAGCGATCCGTATATTATCCTGGAAGATGCCCATCTGGAACAGGCGGTGCAGGTATGTGTCAGCAGCCGGCTGATCAACAGCGGACAGAGTTGCATTGCCGCCAAACGTTTTGTTGTGGTACGGTCATTGCGCAAAGAATTTGAAAAACAGTTTGTTCAGGTCATGAGGGAAAAAATCATGGGAGATCCCATGAACGAGGATACGGATATCGGGCCACAGGCCAGTGTGGCACTGCGCGATGAGTTACACAGGCAGGTCACCACCAGTGTGAAAAAAGGTACCAGATGCCTGTTGGGGGGCAGGATTCCTGACCGGGAGGGGGCATGGTACCCACCTACTGTGTTGTCCGGAGTAAAACCAGGCATGCCGGCTTACGAGGAAGAGATATTCGGACCGGTGGCGTCCATCATTGAAGCCGCCGGCGAAGCCGAAGCCATAAGGATAGCCAATGACACCGTATTCGGGTTGGGCGCTGCGGTATTTACCAGTCACGAAGACCGCGGCCGGCATATTGCCGAAACCGCTTTACATGCAGGCAGCTGCTTTGTCAACGATTCTGTCCGGTCAGATCCTCGCCTGCCCTTTGGGGGAATCGGCGACAGCGGTTACGGCAGGGAGCTTTCCTATATCGGCATCCGCGAATTCACCAACATCAAAACCGTTTATGTAAAATAAGGGAATCAGTTGGTTTTTAGCTTTTCAAGCAATGCAATGGCCTCGGACTGCTCCCTGATCACAAATTTTGCAGCCGTTTGCGACAAACCGACTTTTACAGACCAGGCATGCTCCGGCATGGTCTGGAACAGCAACTCGTCAGACCACCCGGCACCGATGGCCAGGATAAAATCATAGGGTCTTCTGTTTAACCAGTGCATGGCAAGTTCTCCCTTGTTTATCCCACTGTTGCTGACCTCAATGACCTTGCTGCCATGGATCACATGTGCGCTGATGTTGGTGGTAATCGAGAGGAGGTGGTCATTAACCTCTTTGACCAGATGGGAGGCTTGCTCAATGTCTGATCTATGGTAATGCCAGGCCACTGAATAATCCCGCTCCTGTAAGTAGGAACCAGGCAGGCGGTCGGTGTACATTTCCAAAATTGGGATCACCTCTTCTTTCCATTCCGATGACAGCGGCTTGAACAACCGCCATTCTTTTTCGCCGGCTTCACGGATCCAGGACCCATGTTCGGCAGTAAGGCTCAAAGGCAAAGGACCCAGCCATTCATCCAGCTCATCCTTGCCCCTGCCACTGATGATCACTATGTCGGTCTTTACATCTGCATCCAGGTTCTCCATCAAGCCAAGCAGCGCCCTGGGCGGTTCGGCCGAAGCCGGGTACTTTGTAAAGGGCACCAGGGTGCCGTCGTAATTCACGAGGATGATCCTTTTTTTTGCTTCCACATAATTTTTTACCAGCTGACCGGTCAATGAGGCATTCAGTAATTTATTGCTGACAGAGTCCCTGGAAATGTTACTTGTTTTCAGCATATTATCCACAAAGTCAGTGGCCCATTTGGTTACGTTATAGCGCTTCAGCCGTTTCTGCATAATTCTGTTGCCCCTGATCTGGTCTTTTACGGGAATATTCAACGCCTCTGCAATCGACTCGGCTATTTCGTCAATGCTGTTGGGGTTGATCACCACCGATTCGCTCAACTCTTTGGCAGCACCGGTGAATTCGCTCAGGATCAGCACACCTTTCTGGTCGGCAAGTGAGGCGATATACTCTTTGGCCACCAGGTTCATGCCATCTCTGAGTGGGGTCAGCAGGGCTACATCACTCATGCGATACTGTGCGATCAGTTCTTTATGCGGCAACGAGGTATACTGGTAAATAACCGGTGTCCATGTCATACTGCCGTAAGTCCCGTTAATATAGCCCACCAGCTCATCCAGGCGGCTTTTTATTTTCCGGTAAGCTCCCACATCGGTCCGTGAAGGTACCACAATCATATTCAAACAGACCTTGTTGTGCCATTCGGGATGATTCCTCAAAAAGAGTTCAAATCCTTTCAACCGGTTTACGATCCCTTTGGAATAATCGAGCCGGTCTACAGACAAAACCATTTTTGGCTTGCCTTTCCCCGGTTTGGATGAAGGGAACGGGGACACATCCATGGTGTGGAACTTTTCAAAATCAATGCCCATCGGAAAGGTGCTTACTTCAACAGTATGGTCGGGCATGGCTATCTTTCCCATATGATTTTCTTTACCCAGTATGCGCAACACACACCGCAGAAAATGCTGTGTGTAATCATGAGTATGAAAACCTATGAGGTCAGCCCCCATAAGTCCCTCCAGGATCCCCGTACGGCTGTCTTTGTGCAGCATCCGGTACATTTCATAAGAGGGAAAGGGGATATGCAAAAAGAAGCCGATGGGGTTGCTTACCTGTTCGCGCAACATCGAAGGCAAAAGCATCAGATGGTAATCATGCACCCATATGATGTCGTCTTTTTGGATCTCTTTAAGCAACTCATCGCGGAATACCTCATTCATTCTCTTGTATTCATTCCAGTAATCCAGGTTGAAATGCGCATAATTTGGAAAATAATGGAACAACGGCCAGATGGTCCTGTTGCAAAAACCCAGGTACACTTTTTCCATCAGTTTTTTTGACAAAAAAACCGGAGAAGCCTTGAACTCTCTCTGCAAAGTGTCGCGTACAAGTGCTTCATCGCCTTTTTCAATGTCGGTCCCGGGCCAGCCCATCCATATATAATCTTGAATGTCCGATGCTTTCCGGCCCAGTGAAACAAGATAATCGATTAGTCCGGAAACCAGTCCCCCGGCACTTTTTTCCATGCCGAACCCGTCGTTCTGCTTGTTTACAACAACCGGTAAACGGTTGGATACAATCAATAACCTCATATTCTGCCTTATTTTTTTAGTGAAAACTCTTTTTCATCGTCGGTCTCAAAATAATATTTACGGCCGTTCACTCCAATATACACAGGATTTGCCCATCCATGACAAAAATGTACCTTTAATTTTTTGTGATCCATCTCCAGTTTAATCCAGTGGCTGCGGTAACGCACATGAAATGACAGTGACTTAATGTCGGCAGGCAATTGCGGATTCATCCAGAGCACTTCATCCCTTATCTCCAGACCCGAATAACAACGCTGAAGCAAGTCAAGGCTGCCTGCCATGGCTCCCAGGTGAATGCCTTCGTGGGTGGTGCCCCCCTGAATGTCTTTAAAATCGCTCATCAATGCTTTTTTAAAACTTTTCCAGGAACGCCCACGATGACTTCTTGCATACACCCACGCATGGATCACCTGGCTTAAAGTAGATCCGTGTGATGTTCGCCGGTAATAATAATCTATGTTTTTGGGAATCATTTCAGGTTTGAAGGCATAACCCAACTTTTCGAAGATGGCTTGCAGTTTCTCGCAAGAGAACAAATAAAATAGCATCAGCACATCGGCCTGTTTGCTCGCTTTGTAGCAATTCGGTGAATCGTCTTCGCTTTCCAGGATCCTGTCGAGGCGCATGGTCTCTCCGTATTTGTTCCGGTAGCGATCCCAGTCAAGTTCCTTAAGTTCTTCATAGCCTTCAAACTGTGATATAATGTCCCCTTCATGAAAAGGAATATACATTTTGGTGCTGATCTCTTCCCAGCGTTCCTTATCCTCACCGGTGATGCCCATCTTTTCAGCCAGTTCCATGCAACAAGTTTTATTCAGCAGGCCAAGAAGCTTAATTGCGCGCTCAATGACCCAAACAGCCATCACATTGGTATAGGCATTGTTGTTAAGGCCCGGTTTCTCAATACCGGGATAGTGGGTGTGGTATTCATCAGGGCCCATCACACCAAGTATTTCGTACCGGTCCCGGCGGGGATTGAATTGCGCGATATCAGACCAGAACAAGGCAGTGGCAAAAATAATCTCTGCCCCATAGGCATTCAGAAAATCGGCATCACCGGTACTCTGGTAGTAATGCCAGACATTATAGGGTATTGCCACATTGATATGATACTGAAGATGAGACACATCAGGAAGCCAACGTCCGGATTTGGGATTCAGGTGAATCTTCTGGGTTTCTTCACGGCCATTGCTCCCACTCTGCCACGGGAAGAGTGCACCCCTGTATCCGGCTTCCCCGGCGGCTTCATATGCTTCCGGAAGACGGCGGTACCGGTACATGAGCAGGGCGCGTGACAACTGTGGATAATGGAGGTCAATAAAGGGTTGTATATACAGTTCATCCCAGAAGATATGGCCACGGTAACCCTCCCCATGCCATCCCCGTGCCGGGATACCTATATCATAATCAATGCTGTTTTTCGATACCGTCTGATAGAGATGAAACACATGCAGACGAACAACCATCTGATCCTGCTTGCCGGAATTCACATGCATGTCATTGTAACTCCATATATTTTTCCACGACATTCTATGGCGTCGTACCAGGTCTGCAAACCCATGCATCCGTCTAAGTTTGTTTTTGCATTCTGTAAGCGGATCACTGATGGCCACATCCCTGGAAGTATAAAGCACAGCAAGTTTTTCGATTCTGATGGGTTGCAGTTTCCGGCATTCAAGGCGATAATCTCCGGCAATGGCATCTTTCAAAGGCACCACCTTTTGTTTCAGACCCAGTGCTTCATGATGCACATAAAACCTGGTTCTGACAGCCTGGGTCATGCGAATGTCAGACTGCCTGGTCCGGCTCGTCAAATACACGCTGTTGTCATTCAGACCACCTTTTTCAACAACCTCCAGGTGGTTTTGATTCAAATCGCTGTATCGTGCCACATTATTATTGATGACATTACCGTCTATGCCCGAACGAATGGTTACCGGACCCGACCAGTTTTCAGGGATAAAAGTCCATTCAAGTCCCGCCACATGGTAATCGTCCATGCTGACAAGCCTGCGGCTGATGATGGTAGTGATGTGGCCTTTGGCATCCTCAAAGCGCATTTTTCGCTCCAGGATCCCTTCCTTTATATTCAGTGAGGTGATAAAACCCAGTACATTCACGTCTTTCAGGCTAAACCAGGATAAATTGTCTATCCGGAATGTAAGCATCAGCCAGTTGGGCCAGTTCACCAGGTCTTCGTTTTCAATTTCCTTTCCCTGTATGGTTGATTTCATTCTGTTATACCCTCCCGCCACGTAGGTGCCAGGGTAATTGTACCGGTTGTCCTTTTCCATCTCCAAAGACCCCCTGGTAACAAAACATCCATTGCCAAGTGCACACAAGGCTTCTTGCAACGGATGTTCATCAGGATCCCAGCATTCATATTCAAGCAACCAGCTATTTTTCATTGTTCAGCTTATTTTTCATTCAACGCAATGATCTTTCTGAAAAACTGCCTTACCTGGAATACATTTTTCAGGCTATAATCGGCAGCAGTGTCCTGGCCCCGGTTCTCCACCAAAATACCCAGCCCTTTACCCTTCAGCGCTTTAAAAGCATCTTCATCCGTTACGTCATCACCGATAAAAACCGGTATATGATCCGGTTTTTTAGCCAAACCCAGGGCTTCATATATCCACAAAACAGCCTTACCCTTATGCCAGTCGATGTCGGGTTTGATCTCCACCACCATTTTCCCTTCGCCGCTTTTCAGATTCTGGTATTTCTCCAGCATCTTTTCTACCACCTCAAAAACAAAGGGAACATCTTTTTCTTCAGCATTCCTGTAATGAACGGCAATGGCATACCGTTTCCGGTCGATCTGAACTCCTGCGGCCTGTCCATCCAGCAGGTCATGAAGGTCGTGTTCAACTTTGTCCATGGTTTGAATGATCTTTTCAGATTCTTCATGTTCCATATACAGACCTTCCGGGCCGGACGTTACATATCCATGACTTCCCGAATAGATCAGGTTATCGAGCCGGATAAAATCACGGACATCCTCCTTGTCCCTTCCAGTCACTACAGCCACCGTAAAACACCCGGCAAGGTCTGACAATGTATCGCGCATTTCGTCTGAAATGACGGCATCTTCCGGATGCTGAACAATGGGTGTAAGGGTGCCATCATAATCAAGGAAGAAAACCGGGGTTTTTTCTGCCAGCCTGTCAAATACATCAGCATCTGCTGAAAACACCATCGGTTTTGTATACCTGAAATAACCGGCAATATTCTCATCACCAAAAAGGTCAAATTCATCAAAGTCAGGGATGCATAAATCAGCCCCATGGCCAAGTAATTCCTCCCTGTTATCGAAACGGGCCAATCCAACCACCAGTCCGAAAAAACCATTCTGTCCGGCCTGTACTCCGGAAATGGCGTCTTCAAAAACAATGCTGCGCTCGGGCCGGGCACCGAGGGCCCTGGCTGCCTCCAGAAAGATATCCGGATCCGGTTTCCCTTTAAGGTTGCGGTCAGCCGATACAAGACCGTCTACACGTACATCGAACAAAGCGGATATGCCGGCTTGTTCAATAATGGTTTTACAGTTTTTGCTTGACGATACAATGGCTGTTTTAATCCCTTTCCCGCGCCATTGTTCAATGCGTTTGACCGCCCCGTCATAGACCTTGACCCCTTCTTCTTTGATCAGGTCATTGAAAATGCGGTTTTTTTTGTTCCCCAGGGCGCAAATGGTATCGTTTCCGGGTTTGTCACCTTCGCTGCCGAAAGGCAGCTCAATACCACGCGAAGACAAAAAACTTTTTATCCCATCGTACCGGGGTTTTCCGTCAATATACGCATCATAATCATCACTGCTCATCGAAGCTTCGCCTTTGGTTTCTTCAAAAAAACCATCAAACAAACGCCTCCATGCCTTTATGTGAAGCTCCCTGGTTTGAGTAATCACACCATCAAGGTCAAATATCAGGGCATCAAGGTCTTTGGGTTTCAATTTTTCCCGGCTACTGCTCATATTGTCAACATTTTTTCAAACACTTTCAGGCAAAACATAATTTATGCCAATATGGGTTAGTGTTTGAATGATAGGGTTATTTCTACAATATATGATGTTTTTGTCGAAAAACACGGTTTTTTTTGTGAAAACCAACCCCTTTGATGGGGAAAATATTTCACAGTATATGTTTTTGGGGTTAATCAATAATCACTATTTTTAACGCCCGTAACCAAGTCCGTTCCATGATTAAACCATACACTCCATGAATCGAACATGTATTCCCCTGCTGTTCCTGTTACTATTTTTCTCTATACCACAATCAAAAACCCAAACCGCACGGGTAGAGGGTCTGCGCGAAAACACCCCGGGGGTATTCGTGCTGGAAAATGCAAACATTGTTACAAGCCCCGGACACCTGCTGCAGGAGGCAAGTCTTGTGGTACGCAATGGTGTCATTACGGCACTGGGGCACAATGTAGAAATCCCGGCCGATGCCACCAAATTAGATTTGCAGGGGCGCATGATCTACCCGGGATTTATAGATATGTTTGCCACTTATGGCATACCCGAATACCAGCATGAGGGGCCTGTTTACTGGAATCCCCAGATCAGGAGCAATGTCAGCAGCGCCTTACTGTTCAACCCGGACAGAGAAAAAGCAGCAGTTTTGCGCAGCCAGGGTTTTGTAGCTGTCCACACGATGCCTGCATTGGGGCTTCTTGGCGGTAAATCAAGCATCGTCAGCCTGGGTGAAGGGGATGCAAGCAAGTTGATCATCCGACAGGATGTGGCGCAGCATATGGCTTTCAGGCCTTCAGAGGCGCTCGGTTCGGGCTATCCCACATCAGCCATGGGTGCCATCGCCCTCATTCGCCAGTCTTTATACGATGCAACATGGTATACGGAAGCCCACCATGCTTTCCAAATGAACCCTGTATCGAAGCGTCCTGAAACCAATAAGACGCTGGAAGCGCTTGCTTTTTCCAGACAACAATCGATGCCTTTTGTGGCCGAAGCAGAAAACGAACAATGGTTCTTGCGCGCAGCAGCTATTGCCGGCGAATTCGGACTGCCCTTGTGGATTAGAGGCAGCGGTCATGAATACCGGCGCCTGGGGACGATAAAAAAGACCGGCATGCCCATCATCCTGCCCCTGGCCTTTCCAGAAATGCCTGATGTAAATACCCCGGAACAGGCCATCAATGTTTCTCTGGAAACACTCAGGCATTGGTACCTGGCCCCCGAAAATCCCGCCACGCTAACCGAAGCCGGCATGCAAGTCGCCTTCACGTGTCATGGCAGCGGAAAATCGTTTCTCAGCAACCTTAAAACTGCTGTTGAAAGGGGTCTTGACAAAACAGAAGCCCTGGCCGCCCTGACGACCACGCCAGCAGCATTATTGGGTATTGACAAACATTACGGCACAATAGCCATAGGTAAGTCTGCCAGCTTTATCATCACCGACGATGATCTCTTTGCAAACCATACAAAAATAGAGGAAGTATGGGTAGACGGTCAACGCTTTGATTTACTGGCCGGACAAGAAGAAGCAAGGGGGCAGTGGACAGTTTTATCAGGGAAAAGCCTTGAAGGGGCAAGGTTTGAAATCAGAGGCAGTGCCGGAAGCCTTCGCGGAAGCATACATCACAACGACCAACAGGTCAGGCTTACAAGAGCAAGGTATGACGGGCAGCGACTCCACATAATATTCACAGGCGACTCCGTGGGTTTATCCGGAGTGTACAGGTTGTCGGCCAACTTGAGTGAGAACGAACTTCTGGGTGCAGGTGAGTTAAGCACAGGTGAATTCTTTACCTGGAAGGCATCCAGGACCCGGCCCCATGCAGAAGAAAGAGACAGATCCGAAAAACAATTGAAGCCCCTGGAACTGCCTGTGCGTTTTCCGTCCATGGAGTACGGCGTTTCCCGTATGCCCGAACAACCTGATCATGTGCTGGTCCGCAACGCAACCATTTGGACTCAGGGGCCCGGGGGCATCATGGAAAATGCTGATCTACTGGTCAGCAAGGGAAAAATTGCCCGGGTGGGCTACAATATATCTGCACCACGCCGTGCCATGATCATTGATGCCAGTGGATTGCACCTTACCCCCGGACTGATAGACCCGCATATTCATGCCGGCATTGCGGGGGGGGTAAATGAAACCGGCGATGCCATCACTTCAGAAACACGCATTGCAGATGTGATGCATGGCGACAATGTCTGGATTTATCGCCTGCTTGCGGGGGGCATTACTTCTGCCACACTTTTTCACGGCTCAGCAAATCCCATCGGCGGCCAGAGTGCAGTGATCAAAATGCGCTGGGGACATTTGCCCGGCGCTTTGCTGATTGAAGATGCCACCCCGGGATTAAAAATGGCCCTGGGAGAGAATGTAAAGCGCATGTCTGAACGTTATCCAAGCAGCAGGCAGGGCACAGAACAGATCATGAAAGATGCATTTCAAGCCGCCCTCGAATACCAGACTGCCTGGAACAATTTCAATCAACATGCCGGGGTGATTCCTCCACGCCGCGATTTGCAGCTTGAGCCCATACTCGAAGTGATCAATGGCCAACGTGGTGCCCATGTCCATGCCTATCGTCAGGACGAGATGCTTATGATGCTCAGGTTGGCGGAAGAATACGGCTTTACCATAGCTTCTTTTGAACATACCCTTGAGGGATATAAAATTGCCGATGAACTTCGCGAACACGGTGCCGGGGCTGTTGTATGGACTGACTGGTCCTCATTTAAGGTAGAGGCTTACGATGGTATTTTGTACAACGCCAGGCTGTTAAATGAAGTCGGGGTGCTTACTTCATTGCATTCAGACAATACCCAGTTGTCGACCCGAATGAACTGGGAGGCTGCTAAAACTTTAATGACAGGGGTTTCTGAAGAAGAAGCCATGAACTTCATTACACTGAATCCGGCGAAAATCATGGGGATTGACCACCGGACGGGTTCTATTGAAGTGGGAAAAGATGCTGACTTTGTCATATGGAACGGCCATCCCATGTCGGCATTTACTACCGCAGAACAAACCTGGGTGGACGGCATAAAATATTTTGACCGCGATGAAGACACCCGGCTACAGGAAGAGATGATACAGGAAAGGGCGCTTATCATAGGCAGGATACTTGAATTGTCGCGCAGGCAAACAATGCAAAATATGCGTGAAAGAAATTAATTGGAACATTCATCAGGTATTGAAACAAATCAAAACATCGTCAACATGATTTCAGGAAGCAGATTCAGGACAATCTTTGAGGAATCAAATAAAATAATCTTTTTGTCTATCCTTGCATGCAGTTTGGGGATATTAACAAATATTCAGGCCATTGCACAACCACCTGCTCCGCCCCAGCAAGGTCCTGTCGCAATAACCGGTGCAACCATCCATACGGTCACTGAAGGTGTCATTGAGGGTGGCGCAGTGTTGTTTGAGAACGGGTTAATCACGGCCACCGGGATCGGCATTGACATTCCAACAAACGCTGAAATCATTGATGCCACAGGCAAACATGTTTACCCAGGCTTTATTCACAGCCAAACCACCCTCGGACTGATGGAAATTGCCCGCATCCAGGAAAGCACTGATCTGCAGGAGACCGGACAGATCAACCCAAACATCAGGGCGCAGGTGGCTTTTCATCCCGCAAGCGAACATCTCGCAGTAGCGGCAGTACATGGTGTAACCACCGTGGTTCCCGCGCCCCGGGGCAGCCTCATTGCAGGGAGGCTTGCAGCCATGATGACTGACGGATGGACCTGGGAAGAGATGACTGTAAGGGAAGGTCTGGGCATGGTGGTTGAGTGGCCGGCAATGCGCAACACCGAATCTTACCTGAAAGATATACGTTTACTTCAGGAAGCTTTTGATAAAGCACGCAGGTACAAGGTGGCCAGGCAGGCAATGAAAGATGGTGCAGGCGTGCATCATCCCCACGACATAAAGTGGGAGTCCCTGATACCTGTGTTAACCGGCGAAATGCCAGTATTTATTTCCGTGGGAGAGATCAAACAAATACAGGCAGCCATTGCATGGGCAGAAAAAGAAGGGTTACAGACCGTTTTGGTGGGCAACAGGGATATGGGGCTTGTTGCCGGTCAATTGGCGGAAAAGGGGATCCCGGTTATTCTTACCGGAGTGATTGCCGGTCCGGCCAGGCAGTGGGAAGGTTATGGTCAGGCCTATAAAACTCCTTTGCAATTGTTTGAAGCCGGGGTAGATTTTTGTATTGCCGGCGATATGGGTGCTGCCAGTGCTTACAGGATCCATCACCATGCCTCATCGGCCGTGGCTTTCGGTTTGCCGGAGGAAGAAGCCCTCAGGTCCATTACAATCCGTGCTGCCAGGATCCTTGGAATAGATGATTTGGTTGGAAGCATTGAGCCCGGGAAAGAAGCCACCCTGATGATTACCGATGGCAATGCTTTGGAGTTATGGACCAGAAAAGAAATGGTTTTTATTCGCGGGCGACAGATTGAAATGAGAGACAAACATTTGCGTTTGTATGAGCAATACATGGAGAAGCACCGGCAAAAACAAATGCCTGAATAGTTTTAAAAATCATTTTTTTTTCTTATTTTTCCGGAAAATCCCAAGAGCCGGCAAAAGTTAACTGAACACCGGTTATTTTTTAATTACAAAAAAAAGACGTCATGAAAAGTCATTACAAATTTCATCAAAGAACCCTTACCATGCTGGGCATCTTCATCCTGGCTTTATTTCTCTGGTCATGTGGTGACGGACAAAGGCAGGCCCAGGAAAAAAAGCTAAAAGAGGTCAAGGAAGATACTGAATTACAAATCAGGCAATTGAGAAATGACATACAGGAACGCATTAAATACCTGGATGAACAAATCGAAGAAGCAAGCGGTGAACTTGAGGAAGAACTTGAAGAAGCCCGTGCGGAATTGAAAAAACAAATTGAACTGATAGACAAAGAGATGGAAAACGTAAAGGATGCAACCCTGGAAACCTGGGAGTCTGTCAGACAAGGGGTACAGCAATCTTACCAGGAAGCACGAAAAAAGACCAATGAAGCCTCAAAAAAGGTTCGCGAGTTACTTGAAGATATTGAATAAATATGTTAACAGCCCGTAACGGGGCAAATTCATATACAGCCCGGTCCTGATTATGGTCCGGGCTTTTGTTTTGAATAAACCAAAGGTTTTATAGTGAATAATTGATCTGATTTTTTTACTTTTGCACTGTCTTAATTCAATCTTAATAAAAACAATACACAGCCAGGCTCCACATGACGCTATTTGATCTACAGAACGGAGAAAGTGGTATTATAACCAAGGTAAAAGGGCGGGGCGGTTTCCGCCGCAGGATCATTGAAATGGGATTTGTGGTTGGGAAAACCGTACAGGTAATCAAAAAAGCCCCCTTGCGCGACCCGATAGAATATAGCGTCATGGGTTATAATGTTTCGCTGCGTCGCAATGAATCCCGTCTGATAGAAGTGATCCCGGAAAAAGATTTCCGGCCCTCAAAAGAACAATTCTTTGAGGGTGTTTTTTTTACCGAAAAAGCCGCTTCGTTCAGAAAACCTGGCAACACCATCAATGTAGCCCTGGTTGGGAATCCCAATAGCAGCAAAACAACATTCTTCAACCATGCATCCGGTTCGCGTGAACGCGTTGGCAATTACAGCGGGGTTACTGTAGAAGCCAAGGAAGCCCGGTACGATCTGAAGGGTTACAGGTTTAACATCACAGACCTTCCCGGCACCTATTCCATATCGGCGTATACACCCGAAGAGATATTTGTGCGTGACTTCATTACGGAGAAAATTCCCGACGTGGTGATCAATATTGTGGATGCATCCAACCTTGAGCGCAATCTTTATTTGACCACACAACTAATTGACATGGATATCCGTGTGGTCATGGTTCTCAATATGTATGATGAGATGCAGGCCAAAGGGGATGTCCTGGATTATGAAAGCCTGGGGAGAATGATTGGTGTTCCGATTGTTCCGGCCGTCAGCCACAAAGGCAAGGGAATCACAGACGTATTCAGCAAAGTGATCGAAGTATATGAAGACAGGGATGAAGTGGTGAGGCACATCCACATCAATCATGGTGTATTGGTTGAGGATTCATTGAAAAAAATCCAGGAACTGATCAGGAAAGAGGGCAATGAACACCTTACAGATTTGATTTCCAGCCGTTTTCTGGCCATCAAGCTGTTAGAAAATGACAAGGAGGCGTTACGCAGGATACGTGAACAATGCCACAATCATGATGAGATTATTGCCACAGCAGTTCAGGAAACAGAAAAACTGGAGCGCGAATTCGGGGAGCCTTCGGAATCGGCCATCACCGACCTGAAATATGGTTTTATTTCCGGAGCACTCAAGGAAACGCTGCAGCCGGGCGATGCAGAAAAAAGAAAAGCCGGTGAGATCATTGATGCATTTTTGACACACAAACTTTTTGGCTTTCCCATTTTTCTGTTTTTCATGTGGATCATGTTTTCCGTGACATTTATCCTGGGAAGTTATCCCATGGACTGGATTGAAGCAGGCGTGGAAAGCCTGGGGGGCTTCCTGGACGCCAACATGCAGGCAGGCCCTTTCAAAGACCTGTTGATTAATGGTGTAGTAAGCGGAGTGGGAGGAGTTATTGTATTTCTGCCCAACATCATGATCCTGTTCTTTTTCATCAGCCTGATGGAGGACACGGGCTATATGTCGCGCGCTGTATTTATCATGGACAAACTCATGCATAAAATCGGCCTGCATGGTAAATCATTTATCCCTTTACTGATGGGCTTTGGATGTAACGTTCCGGCCATCATGGCCACCCGTACACTGGCAAGTCGAAATGACCGCATGTTAACCATGCTCATCAATCCATTCATCTCATGCAGTGCCCGATTACCCATATACGTTCTCTTTATTTCTGCATTTTTTGTGAATTACCAGGGCACCATGCTATTTTTAATCTATGCCACAGGGATCCTTGTGGCTGTCGGGATGGCTTTGTTGTTTAAAAAAACCCTGTTCCGCACCGAAGAAGCCCCATTTGTTATGGAACTTCCGCCCTACCGGATCCCCACCATGAAAGCCATCACCATTCATATGTGGAGCAAAGCCGTGCATTACCTGAAAAAGATCAGCGGCATCATCCTGGTGGCATCCATCATTATTTGGGCACTGGGCTATTTCCCAAATGGAAGCAATTACACCCATGTTGTAGAAGAGAAAATTTCAGCCATTGAAAACGAATTTGACCGGCGCAAAGAGATGCTGGATGTCAAAAACCAAAACAACCTCAAGCAACTTGAGTATGAAAAAGATATTGCCATCCGGAACATGGAAACAACCCTTTATATGGAACGGCAGGAAAACAGCTACATTGGGAAACTGGGCAAAACCATTCAACCCTTTATGGCACCCCTGGGCTTTGATTGGAAAATGACCATCAGCATATTATCCGGGGTGGCGGCAAAAGAAATCGTGGTAAGCACCCTGGCGGTTCTGTATCAGGTGGATGAAACCGTTCAGGCCCATAGCCAGTCGCTTGTAGAAAAAATCCAGGGTCAAACCCATGTATCCGGGCCCATGAAGGGCCAGCCGGTGTTTACACCCCTTGTGGCATTGTCATTTATGCTGTTCACCCTGCTGTATTTTCCCTGTATCGGGGTTATTGCAACCATTTCGCGCGAATCCGGACACTGGAAATGGGGTTTTTTCACTGTGGTATATACCACACTTATAGCCTGGGTGGTATCATTCCTGGTATATCAAATAGGAAGTCTTATCGTGTAGAAAATTATTATAAATAAAATGCTTCAGTGGATTGTTACCATAGTATTTCTGGCAGGCGCCATGGCTTATGCCCTGTGGCGCCTGATCCGGTATTTCGGCAAATCACGCAGCGCCGGGAGCCCATGCTATCAGTTTCAAGGTGATTGTGCACAATGCTTGAACCATCTGCGGCAAAATACAAACCCCCCTACACCACCCCGCTATGGTGGGCATGAAACGTCTTCAGCCGGTGCTCCAGGTCAGGAAACTGCTCCCTGCCCACCAGCGAAACACAGGCCCGCAAACCCTCAAGACGCTCGCTGCCGGTAATGGCCAGTGAGATGGCGCTGATGCCATAATACACCAGGGTTTCAATCAACTGCTCACCGGTAAATCCCGGATAGGAGATGGTAAAATAAAAACCGTCGGCCAGGGGTTTGTCTTCATCCTTGTCGTATACAATTTGAAAGCCATTGTCTGTGAAAAGCTTTTTCATGATTTTTGCCTTTTCACCGTATTCTTTTACCACCTCGACAAAATCATATTTTCCATCGTTGACAGCACGCAGTATTGCCTCCAGCGCGTATTGCGGGGAATGCGCCGTACCCGAACTCAGGGCGTACATGGTCCCGAATACCATGGCCCTGCCAAATTCCTCCATGCCATAGTATGCCCGGAGGTTTTTGGCGCGTCGTTCAAACAACTGATCAGATATTACCATCATGCCAATACGTTGCCCCGCATAACTGAATACCTTTGAACTGGATATAAGCAGAATGTATTGGTCTGTATAATTGGCCACAGAGGGCTGGTATGGGGGTTGTCCGGGCTTTGAGAGATCCTGGCGGAAATCCATTGCAAAATAGGCCAGGTCCTCCACGACCACTGCATCATATTTTGTGGCCAGTTCACCGATAATCTGTAATTCCTTTTCAGTAAAACAGATCCATGACGGATTGTTGGGGTTTGAATAAAGCAGCGCGGCAATGTTGCCTTTATGCAAATGCATTTCCAGCTTGTCTCTGAGTTTTTCGCCACGGTAATTATATACATCGAAACTGTCGAAGGATGTTCCCAGCACACGGCATTGTTGTTTATGAACAGGAAACCCGGGATCGAGAAATAAAATGGTGTCTTTTTGTTTATTCATCCTGGTAAGGGTCAGGAATGAAGCAAAACTTCCCTGCATCGAACCGACTGTGGGGATGCATCCCTGTGTCTGGACATCGATCCCCATGAACTGTCTGACAAAGCGGCTGATCTCTTTTTTTAACCCGGACGTCCCGTCAATGTCCGGATAAATGGCAGCCACCCCTTTGTCCAGGGCATTTTTTTCGGCTTCCACCCCAATTTCTGCAGGTTTAAGGCCAGGGATCCCCATCTCCATCCGGATATAACGCTGTCCGGTATCCGCTTCGACCAGATCTACCAAACGCTTGATCTCCCGGATGGAAGCCTTTCCTACATTCTCAAGGTTCATTTGTTTAACATACTTGTTGACCACTGCTGCCGGAATTGGTGTATCGCTTCTCATATCTTGTATAAGTTATTGTGTGAATATGTATTGTTGAGCTGATATTTCCGATACAAAAACGGCATACAAAATAAACATTTCCGGGAGATTAAAAAAATACCTGGCCGAACCCGGTCAATTAATGTTCAAAATAATCAAAATCCCTACATTTGCCCTCAATCAAACACAGTTTATGCACATATCTGCCTTATTTGCCCAGCAATTGGTCCTCTCAGTGGTTGTCGCGGGAGTCTGGATCACCCTGGCCACCATGGTATCGGAAAGAATGGGCACCAAAACAGGTGGCATGATCGGAAATTTGCCCTCAACCATACTGACATCGCTTCTGTTCATAGGCATAACGCAAACCCCTTCATTTGCTGCCGAGGCAACGGCATCAGTCCCACTGGGCATGTTTTTGAGCACCCTGTTTTTGTTTGTGTTCATCACTCTGGCAAGCCATGGAATATGGATTGCCCTGGCCGGGGGGCTCACCGTCTGGACCCTGCTGGCCATTGCAGCATCCTTCTTCCAGGATGCCGGACGAATCGCGTGGATCCTGCTGTATTTTTCCGGGGCAATCGGCACCTATCTTTTGGCCGAAAAGGTATTGAAGATCCCCTCCATGGGCAGGATTAAACGAAGGTATTCTGCCGGACAGATCCTGTTCAGGGCATTGTTTGCCGGCAGTGTGGTAGGAGCCTCCGTTCTGATCGCAAGGACAGGATCTGCTTTCTGGGCTGGTCTTTTTGCCTCTTTCCCTGCCATGATGTTATCAGCCATGATTATTTTAAGCCTGTCGGCAGGCTTTGCCTTTGCGCAGGCCACAGGCAAAGTGATGTTGCTGGCATCTACCAATATTGTGATATACAGTTTTGTGGCCGGGGCCTTGTTTCCGGTAGCAGGTATTTGGTGGGGTACGCTGGCTTCATACCTGGTGGCGGCTCTGTGGGTATGGTTTTTGAAACCACTTTTCGACAAAGGGATATAAAACGGCGGTATAAATTTTTTATCCATTTGGTTTTTATGCCTATTTTGGCTGAACAATTCCTAAAAAATATGACCCATGATGAAAAAGCATTTTTTACCTTTTGTATCTCTGGTATTCCTGTTGAGTCATTATGCAGCCGGACAACATGAAATGACTTACCAGTTGCCCCCTGCAGAGATTATTGAACTTGTGGACGCCCCCACAACCCCTTCCATGAGCATCAGTCCACACAACAACATCATTCTGTTGATAGAAAACCCCGGGCTTCCCTCACTCGAAGATCTGGCCATTGAAGAGTTGCGCCTGGGTGGCATCCGTTTTGACCCCCGAACCAATGGTCCCAGCCGTGGATGGCACAATACCGGACTTTCCCTGATGAATATTGACGGAAGCAACCTGCGTGCCGTGACCGGATTACCCGAAAACCCGCGCATACGCAACATTTCATGGGCACCCGACGGCCAAAAGGTGGCATTTACCAACACTTCGAACCAGGGCATCTCCCTGTGGGTCCTGGATGTTGTCACAGCACATGCCCGGCCACTTACCGGGGAGCGGATCAATGATATCCTCGGCAATTGCCTCAACTGGTTATCAAACAGTGAAACCATCATATTTTCAGCCATTCCCGAAGACCGTGGACCTGCCCCGGAACGTCCGCACGTTGCCAGCGGACCGGTGATACAGCAAAGCGTGGGCCGCCGGGCAGCGGTTCGCACCTTTCAGGATCTTTTGGGAGATGTGTACGATGAGGCCATCTTTGATTATTATACCACTGCCCAGCTTTACAAAACCGACCTCGAAGGCAATATCCGAAGCATCTGGAAACCTTCGGTAATATGGTCATTTAACGTGTCCCCTGATGGCAATTATATCCGCGTCACATCCCTGCAAAAACCATATTCATACATCGTGCCATTTACACGATTTGCACATCGCTATGAAGTAATCGATATAGAAGGCAATCCGGTAAGAATCATCGC
>PWON01000171.1 GCA_003557385.1 Bacteroidales bacterium
CGCCCACCAGGAGATTGACATACACGATCCGGTGCGAAATTCCATGGTGTCAGGTTTTTTGCCCGAGGAGCGTGCCTGGCTGACCCGGTTTTTGGAAACGGGTTTTACTGACAGCTTCCGGCACATAAGCCAGGAGCCCCATCAATACACGTGGTGGAGCTGGCGGGCCAATGCCAGGGCGCGAAACCTGGGATGGCGTATTGATTATAATATGGTCACAGGGAATATCGTTCCTGATATACAGAACGCCGGGGTGATGATGGAGGTGAAGTATTCGGATCATTGTCCGGGGTTTTTGAGGAGTAGTTAGTAGTTAGTAGCTAGTAATTAGTATTAATATTTACGTTGTTAGTTATAAATATATACAGATGAGGTATAAGAAGTATATTTTGATTGCCATTGGGGTGCTGGTGGTGGTGGGTCTTTGGTATTTTTTGCGTGCGGAGGCTCCGGTGGTCGAATCGATCCGCGTTCCGGTGGTGCGTGGTGACTTTGAGGTCAGTGTGTTTACCAGCGGGGAACTGGAGGCCAAGAATTCGGAGAATATCATAGGGCCTTCGCGTTTGCGCCAGGTGGGTGTTCACACGGCACAGATTGCAGAGCTGGTCCCCGAGGGCACAGTAGTCCAGGCGGGCGACTGGGTGGCCACACTCGACAGGACGGACATCAGCAACCGTATCCTCGACAGGGAAACAGAACTCGAGCGTCTTGAATCGAGTTTTCTGCAAACGAAACTGGACACCACCATGGATATGCGCAATGCGCGCAATGAGCTGGTAAACCTGCAGTTTAATTACGAGGAGGCCAAAATATCCCTGGAACAGTCACAGTATGAACCACCGGCCACCATCCGCCAGGCGGAGATCAACCTGGAAAAGGCCCAAAGGGCTTACGAACAGGCCCTGTATAATTATGACCTGCGCAAACAGCAGGCCGATGCCAGGATGCAGGAGATTTCTGCACAGCTCAACCAGGTGCGGCGGCGTCTGAACGACATGATCGCTGTCATGGATGAGTTTGAGATATTTGCCCCCAAATCGGGGATGGTGATCTATAAGCGCAACTGGGATGGAACCAGGTTTGGCGTGGGATCGCAGATCAGCGCCTGGGACAATACCGTGGCAACCCTTCCCGATTTCAGCGTGATGCTCTCGCGCACTTACGTGAATGAGATTGACATCAGCAAGGTCCGGTCCAATCAGCCGGCAAGCATTGTGGTGGATGCCTTCCCCGACAGAAAGTTTACCGGGTTTGTTACGGAGGTGGCCAATATCGGTGAACAGCGTCCGAACCAGGATGCCCGGGTTTTTGAGGTCAAGGTCCAGATCAATGAGGTGGACACGATCATGCGCCCGGCCATGACCACCAAGAACACCATCATCACCCATGTGGAACAAGATGTGTTGTTTATTCCCATCGAGGGGATCCATTTGCTGGATACCATATCATATGTGTACCGTTGTTCCGGCAACCGTGTGTTGCGCCAGCAGGTGATTACCGGCATACGAAACGACAACGAGATCATTATCCGCGACGGCCTGGCCGAAGGTGATGTCATATCGCTGACCGTTCCGCCCAACGCAGAGGATTTGCCGTTGAATTTTTTATAGCATGAATTACCTGGAAAAATATTTTTATAATCTGAACATTGCCCTCGAGGCGGTGTTTGCAAACCGCTTCAGGTCGGTGCTTACGGCACTGGGCATCATTTTTGGCGTGGCAGCGGTGATTGCGATGCTGGCCATTGGAACCGGTGCCCGCCAGGAGATCCTCGACCAGATGAAGATGGTGGGGGTCAACAACATCATCATCCGGCCCATTTATGCTGAAGACGACCGTCGCGATGAAAGCATGGAAGGGCGGTTTTCACCGGGGCTGACCCTGCAGGACGTGGAAAGTATTCAAAGGATTGTGCCCACGGTGCAGCGTGTGAGCCCGGAGGTGGAAATGAGCCTGTATGCCATGAAGGATGGCATCCGCCGGCCGGTAAGGGCTGCCGGCGTTACCCCTGATTATTTTGAGGTGTTTTCGCTGGGTTTGTCGCGTGGCAGGATGTTTACCCGGCAACAGATGGAAGAGGGATCTCCCGTGGCCGTCATCGGGAACAACATCCGGGCGATCTTTTTCGGGAATACCGACCCGATCGGGCGCCAGATCAAGGCCGGCAACAACTGGCTCACGGTCATCGGGGTGGTGGAAGATCGCATGGTGACCGAAGATGCGGTAAGAAGTTTGGGTGTCAGCGAGTTCAATAATGTCATTTACACCCCCGTCCAGACCATGTTGTTGCGCTTCCAGGACAGGTCGGTGGTTAAGATTGATGAGATTCAACGTACACGAGCAGGTGGACGGGGCCGCGGAGGCATGGTGATCATCACGGGCGGATCATCCAACGACCAGGAAGAACTAAAATATGAGAATTACCACCAGCTCGACCGGGTGGTGGTGCAGGTGGACGATTCCAACCAGCTGACGCCCACTGCCGATGTGGTGCGCCGGATGCTGGTCAGGCGCCACAACGGGGTCGAGGACTTTGAGGTGATCATACCGGAACTTTTGCTGGAGCAGGAGCAACGGACCAAGGACATTTTTAACATTGTGCTGGGAGCCATTGCCGGCATATCGCTTGTCGTGGGTGGCATCGGCATCATGAACATCATGCTGGCTTCGGTGATGGAACGCACACGCGAAATAGGCGTCCGCCTGGCGGTGGGGGCCAAAAAGACCGATGTGGTGTTCCAGTTTTTGTCTGAATCCACCTTCATCAGTGTGGCGGGCGGCATTGTCGGGATATTCCTCGGGATCGGCCTGTCGCGGGGCATCATGCATTTTACCGACATCCTGACCATTGTATCGCTGGGTTCGGTGATCATCTCCTTTGGGGTGGCGGCCACGGTCGGCATCGTGTTTGGCTACATGCCTGCCAAGAAGGCGGCGGCGAAGGATCCGGTTACGTCGCTGCGCTATGAGTAGAAAGAAGTAATTAGTAATTAGTAATTAGTAATTAGTGATTAG
>PWON01000126.1 GCA_003557385.1 Bacteroidales bacterium
ATTCAAACTCACCCAGTTGGATAACGGGTGCTGGGCCGGGCTCCGGACGCTGGCTCCTGTCGATCTGAGCGTTGAGCGTGAAAACGACAAAGAGGCTTAATACTATGGTTGTGAAAATCTTGTTCATGATTTGTTATTTTTTCTGGTTTGTTGTCCGGATTATTGTGCTTCGGGTAAATAAAACAATACTACCCTGTTGTCGGGGCGCAGGTATTTTTGGGCCGCAGCCAGGATATCCTCCCTGGTGACCGCCATGTAGCGATCAATTTCGTAATTGATCAGGCTGGCATCGCCGTATAAAAGGTGGTAATTGGCAAGGTTCCTTGCCCTTCGTGCGATGGTGGTATTGCTGTTCACCATACGGCTTTCCACCTGGTTTTTGAGTTTCTGCAACTCTTCTTCGGTGATCGTTTCGGTGCGCACTCTTTCAAGTTCGGCATCAATGCTTTCTTCGAGCACCTTAACGTCAACGCCAATATTCGGGATGCCGATGATCATATGCAGGCCCGGATCTTCCAGCCCAAGCGGCATGGCCTGGATCATCATGGCGGATTGGTCTTCCACGACCATTTTGCGGTAAAGGCGGCTGCTTTGCCCTTGCGACAGCAATGATCCAAGCATTTGCAGGGCATAAAAGTCTTCGGTACCTTGCGCCGGAATTGAATAGGCCTGGATGTATGCAGGCAATTGGATCTGGTCGTAAACGGTGTCGCGCAGCTCGGTGGTGCGGACAGGTTCCACTGCATCCGGACGGAATATCTCATGCTCCCCTTTTGGGATATCGCCAAAATACAATTCAACCAGATGCCTGGTCTCATTGATGTCAATGTCTCCCGAAACCACCAGCACTGCATTTTCCGGCACATAAAACATGTCGTGAAAATTGGTAATGTCTTCGTAGGTGGCGTTGCGGATATGCTCATCTTTGCCCAACACGTCAGACTGGTAAGGGTGGACAGTGAAAGCACGGTTGATGGTTTCCGTCATCATTCTGCCGTAAGGGCGGTTGTCGCGTGTCTGTTTCATTTCTTCGGTCACCACGTCTTTCTGGGTGGCGATGCCGATGGAATCAATCACCGGGTGCAATAAACGCTCTGATTCTAGCCACAGGCCCAGTTCCAGCTGGTTTGATGGCAACAACACAAAATAATTGGTCACATCAAAACTGGTATAGGCATTGAGCGAACCCCCCGCTTGCTCTACGATTTCGGCAAATTCGCCCCGGCCGATATGCCTGGAACCTTCGAACATCAGATGTTCAAAAAAGTGTGCAAAGCCGGTGCGGTCGCGGAACTCGTTCTTGGCGCCTACGTGATACATGATGTTTACCACCACATTCGGGGTGGAGTTGTCCTGGTGAAGAATCACATGGAGACCATTATCCAGGGTGTACTCCGTAAATTCAATCCTTCTTTCCGCTGCCTGTGCGCTGGCAAATCCAAACCAAAGCAAAGCAAGCAGCAGAAAATTAATTTTTTGTTTCATTTTTACTGATTTTGAGATTTTTATAGATTATTGGTTGGCTTAATGGGTTTGATAAGTCCAGCAAAAATATGTAAAAAAAGTTTGCTTAAACCTTAAAAAAATGTTAATAATCAAGATCCATGCCAAGGTCTTTCTGCAGACGGCTGACTTCCGGATTCTTTTTGATGATTGCCTGGAGCTTCTCTTTTGGAAGGTAGGCTTTTTGTTTGCTGGTTTTGTTGCTGACCTTTGTAAGTATGCGTATGGAATAATTGTTGAGCGTTTTGTGCAGTTGTCCGAGGAGTTCGCTTTGCTTTTCGCGGACAAGGTCTTCCTGTATGGCGTTTTCGAGCGAAACCACAATGGTGAAATCATTGAGCAGCCGGGGCTTTTGGGTGGTCATGGCCATGAACAGCCCGAGGCTTTCCTCTTTGTAAGAGAGGGCCAGCTTATTCCATGTGCTGATCAGTTCATTTTCGGTAAAAGCTGTTTTGGGTGCATCGGCCAGCGATGTAATCTCTTTGTTTTTTCCCGGCTCTTGCTTTTTGTCATCCTGTCCGTTGATTTTCAGGCTTATCTTGCTAACGGGGCTGCTGGGCCTGGTGGCTTTAGACGGTTCCGGCGCCGGTTTTGCTTTTAGGGTGTCTGTGGCTGCCGGTTGTGGTGCAGTTTCCTCCGCGGCCGCATCCTTCGGCGCCGGTTTTTCCGGGGCCGCATCTTTTACCTTCGGTTTTTCCGTGGCCGCCGGTTTCTCTAAGGCCTTCGGTTTTTTCGCGGCCGCATCCTTTGCCGCCGGTTGTGGTGTCGGCTTGTCCTCAGTTTTTGCCACAACCGAGTCTTTTACTGTCTGCCCGGAGGCAGGTTTCTCCGCGGGTTTTTCAGGGGTTGGCAGTTGCTGCGGGGGGCTTACTGCCGCTGGACGGGCTTTTTTTTTTACCAGGAACCCCGTTTGCAGGAGCGCCAGCTCGAGCAACAAACGCCTGTTGTTGCTGCCCTTATACTGGATGTCGGTTTTGTTCATCATATCCAGGGCCTGCAACAGGAATTCTTCCGGGCAGCGGGCTGATTGTTCCTTGTATTTCTCACGGATATCCGCACTGGCCTCAATCAGGGTGTGGGTGGCAGGATCCTTGCATACCAGCAGGTTGCGCAAATGTGACCCGTAACCGGTAATGAAATCGGCCCCGTCAAAGCCTTTCTGAATGATATCGTTGATAAGCAAAAGAATGTCGGAGGCCTTTTCTTCGAGCATGAGCTCAGTCATCCGGAAATAATAATCGTAATCCAGTACGTTGAGGTTTTCGATCACCTGGGCATAACTGATGCTGTTGCCGGTGATGCTGACGATCTGGTCAAATATCGACAGGGCGTCACGCATGGCCCCGTCGGCTTTTTGACTGACGATGTGCAGGGCATTTGGATCGGCTTCGATGCTTTCTTGTTCAGCAACATACACCAGCTGTTTGGTGATGTCATCCACGGTAATGCGTGCAAAATCAAATATCTGGCAACGCGACAATATGGTGGGGATGATCTTGTGCTTTTCGGTGGTGGCCAGGATAAACTTGGCGTAGGCAGGGGGCTCCTCCAGGGTTTTCAGAAATGCGTTGAAGGCTTGTTGCGACAGCATATGCACCTCATCAATGATGTACACCTTGTACTTGCCCACCTGTGGCGGTATGCGAACCTGGTCAACCAGGGCACGTATGCCGTCTACGGAGTTATTCGATGCCGCATCCAGTTCGTGCACATTGAAGGAATGTGACTGGTTGAACGACAAACAGGACTCGCAAGTGTTGCAGGCTTCAATGTTTTCTGAGATGTTTTCGCAGTTGATGGTCTTGGCCAGGATGCGGGCACAGGTAGTTTTGCCAACGCCACGGGGGCCACAAAACAAAAAAGCCTGTGCAATGTGGTTGGTCCGGATGGCGTTTTTCAGGGTGTTGGTAATGGAACGCTGGCCAACCACCATGTCGAAAGTGGCTGGCCTGTATTTGCGTGCAGAAACAACAAACTGATCCATCAAATCAATCCCTTTTTGTGTTTTTCGCCAATGGCCTGCAACATATCGGCGGTCATGGCATCCAGGTCGTAGTCAGGCTTCCATCCCCAGTCGTTTCGGGCGGCTGAGTCATCCACCGAGTTTGGCCATGAATCGGCAATGTCCTGGCGGAAGTCAGGTTCATAACTTATGTCGAATTCGGGGATGTGTTTCCTGATCGAATCCACCATATCGCCCACCGTAAAGTCCATGGCGCCCACATTGTAGTCGCAATGGTAATTGAGCTTGTTAAAATCTGCTTCCATCAGGTCGATGGTGGCCTTCAGGCAATCGGGCATATACATCATGGGCAGGCGGGTGTGCTCATTTACAAAGCAGGTGTATTTCTTTTGTTTAATGGCTTCGTAATAAATGGCCACAGCATAATCGGTGGTTCCGCCGCCGGGCAGGGTCTCGTGGCTGATGATACCGGGGTATCGCAAACCCCTTACATCCATGCCGTATTTTTTTACATAATAGTCTCCAAGCAGCTCGCCGGCCACTTTGGTCACCCCGTAAATGGTGGTGGGCTTCAGGATGGTTTCCTGGGGGGTATTGTCAATGGGGGTGGTAGGACCAAACACGGCGATGGAACTGGGCACCAGGACCTGTTTCATTTTGCGCTCGCGGGCGAGTTCCAGGATGTTGATCAGCCCGTTCATATTGACATCCCATGCCAGCATGGGGTTTTTCTCACCGGTGCCTGAAAGGATGGCAGCCATATTGATGATCACATCAATATGGTATTTGTCTACAACCTCGGTCAGGGCTTTTGTGTCAAGGGCATCCACTACTTCGCATGGGCCGGTCTCAAGCAATTTCTCCGATGGCTTGGTTTTGCGGATACCGGCAACCACATGATCGCCACCATAAATATCGCGCAATGCCAGGGTTAACTCCGAACCGATCTGTCCGGCCGATCCTACAACCAAAATATTTTTCATTACTCTAAGGGTTTATATGTTAAAAAATGGTCGAATTTTCAAAATAGATGCGGTTGCCATGATGTGGGCAAAAGTAGGTATTTTTATTCGTTTTTTTACACATTTTCCAGAAGACTTTCGCCGCTTTCACAAGTCTATTATTGTCAAAAACAATATCTTTGCCCAGAAAATCACAATACCTTTCATCTTTACACATTAAACAAAAATAAATATGTACGGAAAAATCAAAGAACATCTTCAAAAGGAATTGAAAGAGATCCGGGAAGCCGGATTGTACAAGGAGGAGCGCATCATTGTGACCCCCCAGGATGCACGGATCAAAGTGCAGTCGGGCCAGGAGGTGCTGAATTTTTGTGCCAACAACTACCTGGGGCTGTCGAATCACCCCGACCTGATCCGGGCAGCCAAAGATGGCATGGACTCGCATGGTTTTGGCATGTCGTCGGTGCGTTTTATCTGTGGTACTCAGGATATTCACAAGCAGTTGGAGGAAAAGATCGCTGAATTTTTCGGGACAGAAGACACCATTCTCTATGCCGCCTGTTTTGATGCAAACGGGGGGGTGTTTGAACCTTTGCTCACCAACGAAGATGCCATCATATCGGATTCTTTGAACCACGCATCCATCATTGACGGGGTAAGGCTTTGCAAGGCAGCGCGTTACCGCTACAACAATGCCGACATGGAAGACTTGGAAGCAAAGCTCAAAGAGGCCCAGGCCCAGCGTTTCCGTATCATCGTAACGGATGGTGTGTTTTCCATGGATGGCAATTCGGCGCCTATGGATAAAATCGTTGAACTGGCTGAAAAGTACGATGCATTGGTCATGGTGGACGAATGTCACTCTGCCGGGGTTGTCGGGGAAACGGGCCGCGGTGTGACTGAGCTTTTTGATATCCGTGGCAAGGTTGACATCATCACCGGAACCCTCGGCAAAGCCTTTGGTGGCGCCATTGGCGGTTTTACCACCGGCAGAAAGGAGATCATTGAGTTGCTGCGCCAGCGCTCACGCCCTTACCTGTTTTCAAATTCACTTCCACCGGGCGTGGTCAATGCCGGCATCAAGATGTTTGACATGATGGCGCAGACCCATGAACTGCAAGACAAGTTGCACCGCAACACCGAATACTTTATGGAGAAGATGAAAAGCGCCGGTTTTGACCTCAAGCCTACCCAGTCGGCCATCATTGCGGTGATGTTGTATGATGCGCCCCTGTCGCAGGAGTTTGCAGCCAAATTGCTGGACGAAGGCATTTATGTGATCGGCTTTTATTATCCGGTTGTTCCCAAAGGACAGGCACGCATCCGGGTTCAGGTTTCGGCAGCACATGAAACTGAGCATCTTGATAAATGTGTGAATGCCTTTGTGAAGATAGGTAAGGAACTGAAGGTGATACAATAGTGGCCGGATTGTTCAGGGGATTTTGCAGTTAATTGACACACATACACATGTATACCTGTCGCAGTTTGACCGCGACAGGGCAGGCGTCATTGCACGCGCAGGGGAAGCAGGGGTCAGCCACATGCTGATGCCTAACATCGACAGCCATACGGTGGGGGATATGCTTAAGGTGGCCCGGGCTTATACCGGGGTGTGCCTGCCCATGATGGCCTTGCACCCCACTTCAGTGAAGGAGACCTGGCAAACAGAACTGGATATCATTGAGAAATGGTTTGAAAAGGAGTCCTTTGTGGCTGTTGGTGAATCGGGCATAGACCTTTACTGGGACAGGACGTATGCCCGGCAGCAGCAAATGGCCCTGGAAAGGCATATCGACTGGGCCATTCGGTTTGACCTGCCCCTGGTGTTGCATTCGCGAAACTCGCTGAAAGAATTGTTTGACGTATTGGAAGCATCGAGGCAGCAAAACCTCAAAGGCGTATTTCATTGCTACCCCGGTGGTAAAGAAGATGCCCAAAAGGCCATCGATTTAGGGTTTTTGCTGGGCGTAGGGCGCGTGGTTACCTACAAGAACAGCCTGATGGCAGATGTGGTTAAGGCCGTTGACCTGAAGCACATCATCCTGGAAACCGATGCCCCGTATCTGGCCCCTCATCCCCACCGGGGCAAACGCAATGAAAGTGCTTATGTGAAATATGTGGCCGAAAAAGTGGCTGAAATCAAAGGTGTGACTGCTCATGAAGTAGCGGATATCACCACGGCCAATGCCAGGCAACTGTTTGCAATTGATTCATAAGATGATGCCCCGGCGGAGGAACATCCTTCGCGATACAAACCTTAACCCTTTGCTATGACCCACAAACCCCGCATCCTCGTTATTTACACCGGTGGAACCATTGGCATGGTCGAAGACAGCGAAACCGGCGTGCTGAATCCTTTTGACTTCTCTCATCTGACAGACCAGATCCCGGAGATCAAAAAATTCAATTACCAGATCGACAGCATCTCCTTTGACCCGATCATTGACTCTTCCAATATGGATCCGCAGGTTTGGATAAGGATGGCAAAGATTATTGAATCGCATTACGAAAACTACGATGGTTTTGTGATTTTGCACGGATCCGACACCATGGCCTATACGGCGTCGGCCCTGAGCTTTATGCTGGAAAATTTATCCAAGCCTGTGGTGCTTACCGGTTCGCAACTTCCCATTGGGATGATCCGTACAGATGGAAAGGAAAACTTCATCACAGCCATAGAGATTGCTGCGGCCACCCGTGATGGCCGGGCCATTGTGCCGGAAGTGTGCATATATTTTGAATATCAGTTGTACCGGGGCAACCGGACCCACAAATTCAATGCAGAGCACTTTGAAGCCTTCCGGTCGGTGAATTATCCCATACTGGCCCAGGCAGGTGTGCATATCAAATACAATGAAGCGGCCATACACAAGGCCATTGACCAGGAATTCCGGATATTCACAAGCCTCGACAACAACATTGCAGTCATGAGGCTTTTCCCGGGCATCAGCCAAAGTGTGGTATCGTCTGTTTTGTCGATCGACGGGCTGAAGGCAGTGGTGATGGAAACTTACGGGGCAGGCAATGCCCCTACCTGCAACTGGTTTCGCGAAGAAATACAATCTGCCATTGAACGGGGGCTGATCATTTGCAATATAACACAGTGCCGCGGCGGAGCGGTTATCCAGGGCAAATATGAAACCAGTGCCTGGCTCCAGGAAACCGGTGTGATCAGTGGGCACGACATGACCACCGAAGCAGCCGTCACCAAGCTGATGTACCTGCTTGGCAATGGCTACTCCAGTGCACGCCTGAAAAAATACCTTCAGAAATCCCTCCGCGGTGAGATGACCACCTGAACCTTACCAGCTGCTGGTTTCAATCAGGGTGGCTGTGGCCAGTAAAATCACGGATATGATCGTCCAGATGATACGTATGCGACGGTTTTTATCCTTGATGAACAGCATGGCGCTTATATAGACGCCAAAATTGATCCATGCGACTTTCATGATCACGCTGGTGCCTGCCCGGGTCATGGCGATCAACATGGCGGTCAACAAAGCCGCAAATACCAGAACGGCCAGTATCCTCAGCAAAATGTTCCATTTGGTGTTGTTGGTTTTCATAATACGCTCCGGTTTACATAAAACTAATCCACCCCGTCAGTATGTTCCATCGTTTCGTAAGATACCCAAAAAATGGTATTGGTGCCAAGCCCCATTACATAAATTGTCATGCCTTCGCCATTTCCGTGTAGAAGGTAATGTGTGCCGATGAATACAGTGCCTGCTGCCGTGAATAGACCGGCCCACCCGATTCCCAGCTGATTCAGCAGGCCTGCGAGGGTTCCGCTTCCGGCCAAAAGCCACATGATCGCTTCATGTGATAAACGTACGGACCCAAAATTGCCGCCAAAATTGTTTACCTCGACATGGGGTACATCGCCGTCGTTTTTAAGCCAGATGGTACCGGGTTCACCTGGCGATGTACTGTATACCCCGGTTTGCATCAATGCTTCCAGGCTGGTATAACCTTGCAGGATAAGCTGGTTATTGAATTCCAGTTGTTTTATGAATAACCCAAACCAGGGGTCTGGAATGCCAATTTCCTGACCGCAATGGGCATCGATATGAAAAAGCCCGTTTTGAACATACTGGTATTCCCTGAAAACCCTGATGGCGTCTTTGAGTAACGCCTCTTCGCCCGGGCTCAGCAGGGCAAAATTTTCTTCTGGCGCCACCTCTGCTTCCATGTTTCTGTCGCGGGAGGGTTCCGCCGCATCATCCTTATCGCAGGATGTATGACCAAATACAACAAAAAGGCCCATCACGACCATCACAATCCACACTCTTTTTTTCTTTTCCATGACCTTTGTTTTTTTGTTTATAAATTTATTTGCAGAATAAAAATATTGAAAAAAAGAAAAAAAATAATGATATATGGAATGTTTTTTTATTGGATTGGTGGGTTTTACAGCAGGGCCGTAATAAAAAACCGGACAGGATTTTTCCTGCCCGGTTTTGTCCGGTTTTGTTCGGTTATGCCCGGTGCCGGGGTGGTTATTTGGCCGGGATTTTTCCTGCCCGGTTTAGTCCGGTTTTGTTCGGTTATGCCCGGTGCCGGGGTGGCATTGTGTCCGGTATTTAACGGCCTGGGTTCCTATTCGCCGGCCTTATGTCCTTCCTACCCCTGATAGCACTTCTCTTCGTGCATGAACGGATAGCGGAAGTCGGTGGGCGCGATAAAGGTTTCCTTCACCGTGCGCGGGTTGATCCACCGCAGCAAATTCAGATAACTTCCGGCTTTGTCGTTTGTGCCCGACATCCTGGATCCGCCAAATGGCTGTTGCCCGACCACGGCGCCCGTGGGTTTGTCGTTGAAATAGAAATTGCCCGCTGCATAACGCAGCACCTGGCATGCCTTGACGGTGGCGTACCTGTCTTTCGAGAAGATGGCGCCTGTCAGCCCATAAGGGGAGGTTTCGTTACACAGGTGCAGGGTTTTCTCAAAATCCGCGTCTTGGTATACATATATGGTGAGTACCGGACCAAAGATCTCTTCTTCCATGGTCACAAAATTTGGGTTGGTGGTCAGGATCACCGTGGGGTCAATGAAATAGCCTTTGGATTTGTCGCCATTCCCTCCGAAAATAACTTCTGCTTCGGGCGACTCTTTCGCTATGTCAATATATCCCATGATCTTGTCAAAGGCTTTTTCGTCGATCACGGCATTGACAAAATTGCAGAAGTTGCGTACATCCCCCGATTTGATCATGCCGATGTTTTCGCCCATCTGCTGTTTAATGGCCTTCCACAATGAATGCGGAATGTATGCCCTGGAGGCGGCTGAACACTTCTGTCCCTGGTATTCGAAGGCTCCCCTGACCAGTGCGGTCGATACTTCTTTAACGTCGGCGGAGGGATGCACGAAAACAAAGTCCTTGCCGCCCGTTTCACCCACGATGCGTGGATAGGAGCGATAACGATCCAGGTTGTTGCCCACCGTTTTCCAGATTTGGTTAAAGGTGGTGTTGGAGCCTGTAAAATGGATCCCACCGAGGTTTTTGTCTTTCAGCACAATATCGCCTATCATGCTTCCCCGTCCGGGAATAAAGTTGATGACCCCGTCGGGCATCCCTGCTTCTTTGAATATTTTCATCAGGTAGTAGTTGGAGAGCAACGAGGTGGTGGCGGGCTTCCAGACGATGGTGTTGCCGAGAACCACCGGTGCAAGCGACAGGTTCGATGCGATGGCGGTAAAGTTGAACGGGCTTACGGCAAATACAAAGCCTTCTAGCGGGCGGTATTCGACCCGGTTGAGGTTGCCTATCTCAGAATGGGGCTGGTCATTGTATATTTCTGACACATAATGGGCATTGAAGCGAATGAAGTCTGTGGTTTCGCAGGCTGCTTCAATCTCTGCCTGGTAGGCGTTTTTGCCCTGGCCAAGCATGGTGGCGGCATTCATCAATGCGCGGTATTTGGTCGAAATGAGCTCTGCGATCTTCAGGGTGATCGATACACGTTCCACCCAAGACATTTCGGCCCACTGCTGATGGGCTTCCATGGCGGCATCAATGGCCATGTGGACCTCCTTTTCCGTGGCTTGATGATAGGTGGCCAGCACGTGTTTGTGGTCGTGCGGCATCACCACCTTGCCGGTGTTGCCGGTGCGAACTTCTTTTCCGCCAATGATCAGGGGGATCTCGACTGTTGTTTCGCTCTGGCGTTTCAGCTCTGCTTCGAGGGCTTTGCGTTCGGGCGTGTCTTTGGTGTAAGAATGAACCGGTTCATTTTCCGGGCGTGCATAATAGAATTGTGCGTTGTTCATGATGCGGTGTTTTAGAATGATAACAAAGGCTTTGCCGGAAAAGTTTAATCGGCATACGCTTCTTTTTCTGCCTGCTCGGCAACACGCCGTGAGATCCGGATGCTGATCTCATAAAGAAGGAACAGGGGGAGTCCGACCATGATCTGGCTGAATACATCCGGTGGGGTGATCAGCGCGGCCAGCGCAATGATCAGGACAAATGCAAGCTTGCGTTGCTTGCGCATGGTGGCCGGGGTCAGGATGCCTGCCTTGCTGAGGAAGAAAACGAAAACAGGAAGCTCAAACAATAAGCCGGTGGCAAAGGTGATGGTGGTTACGGTGGTGATAAAGGAGCGCAGGGCGATCTGGTTAACGACCAGGCTGCTTACCTGGTAAGATCCCAGGAAGTTTATCGACAAGGGCACAATCAGAAAATAGGCAAACAGTATGCCGGTGATAAACAACCCCGAGATGACCAGTACGGCGCCACGCGAATGGGCTTTTTCCCTGGGTTTGAGCCCGGGCCTGACAAAGCGCCAGAACTCCCAGACGATATAGGGTACCGAAATGATGACGCCCACGATCAAAGACACGATGATGTGGGTGGTGAACTGGCCGGCCAGTTCAATATTGATGAGCTGAACGGGCCGGGCATTGATACAGAGCGCGGGGATGGACAATGCTTGTGATAACCAGCAAAATGCCCGGTTGGTCAGAAAATAGGGTTCCTTAGGCGCCAGGATGACCTGGTTGAACAGGAAGTCTTTGGCCACAAAGGCGGCAATGCCGAAAACCAGCACGGCCAGCGCTGACCTGATCAGGTGTCCCCGCAGCTCTTCCAGGTGGCTCCAGAAGGTCATGGTGCCATCGATGGTACGTGCTTGTTGGTGATGCTTTTTCATGCTGTATCAGGCAGGCAATTTTAATGTTTGACCGGTTGCCTGCAAACAAAAAATACGTCTGTAAGATATACAAAAAGCCCGTATTCGCATAAACACGGGCTTCTTTTTTTATCCGGATCAACCGGTCAACTA
>PWON01000112.1 GCA_003557385.1 Bacteroidales bacterium
AACCTATGTGCGATCGGTTTTCAACCTTTACGAACATTACCGGATGTTCTTTGAATAAATGACTGGCCGGGAATTATTCAAGACATAAGATAGATCATTCAAACAACAAGTACTTCAGGTTTGCCCTGGGATCGATTACGGGCTCAATATTGCCTGAGCTTGATGTAAACAAGGTGGTTACACCCGGCCCGTGCCCGGCAATAATACTGCCGCTGTGGGTAATCACACCAATGGTGACGGCGCCGGTTTTGTAAATTCGCCCGTAAGAATGATCGGCGTCCATAATGGCTACAATGTCACCAAAACGCATTTGGTCCAGTCCATATTTTTTCACAACTTCTCTGTCAAATAACTGGATGTCATAATCACCGGAATATGCGTGGCTTGCACCCAAACCTGAACCCATGATCTTGGCGGGAATAACCAGGGCAACCCCAATATGCAGTTTTCCATCCTGACTTATCCCCATGCCTGCTTCCGTCAATGCCTCCATAAGCCTCGGGCTCATACTCATGGCTTTAACATCGCCTGCATTCAAAAGCTCCATGCCCACGCCATATGCATAGACCTGCATGCGGTCGCCCGGACTCATCAGGTTCAACACTTCGCCATCTGTAAAATCGACCATCACATGCTCCGATCCTCCATGTTTTCCTATTACATAGCCCCGGGCACCGGCTGCATCACCGCTTAACACACGCACTTCATTGCCAATACAGGACAAAACATTGAATCCGCGGCTTTCGCCACTGCTGCGGTCGTTGGTGCTACCCGGGTTATACAGGGTTACTGCGGGTTCAACGTGATCGCCCGCTAAATTTACGGCTGAATCACCGGTGCGGAAATTATAGGTTATGCTACCGGTAGCCGGAAGGATCCTGACATTGCCGTCGGCGCCAAGGCGATAGGGTGGGTTACTCAACCGGGCTTCAGCGATACGGCCCACTACGGCCATCCTTACAAGATAGTCCTTATTGTACTCCACGGCGGTCAGCGGCCCCTGCCGGGCAGTCAAATGACTGCCTGAAAGCAGCAGGACTGTGAGAAGGGATTGAATTAATAATGATTTATGCATAATTGTTAAGGTATAAATTGTTTAAAAATAAACTGATTTGACTGAACGGATAAAGGTAGCAAATTTTGCAAAAGATATTTTTAACATTTGTTTTTATCATTTATTCACGGAGGGCAGTGATACGCAATAAACTGTCTTGTAAACAATGTCTTTTCTCACTTGTTAATTACATATCTGTACTCATGTTAATACTTCAGGCTATGTTGGAGAAAAACACAAAATACATTACGGGCATTCATCACATTACTGCATTGGCCAGCGATGCCCGGGAAAATGTTACATTTTACTCCGGGGTATTGGGGCTGCGGATGATCAAACAAACTGTTAATTTCGATGATCCCGGGGTGTACCATCTTTATTATGGTGATGAGAAAGGCACACCCGGCAGTATCCTGACTTTTTTCCCTTACCCAGGCATCCGCAAAGGTATGCATGGCACCGGCCAGGTAACTGTGACCACTTTTTCACTCCCCTTGCATTCGGTTGGTTTTTGGGAAAACCGGCTGAAACGTTTCAGGGTGCCATTTGAAAAAGCAAGAGAGCGTTTGGAAAGTGAAGTCTTTATAGGGCTCCAGGATCCGGAAGGGCTTCGATTGGAACTGATGTTCAATGACCGGGATGACCGGTTGCCTTACCAGGGTGGGCCAGTACCTGCAGAATACGCCATCAGGGGGTTTTTCGGTGCTGAGATATGTGCAGACAGACCAGAAAGAACCGCAACCCTGCTTACCGGCAAAATGGATCACCGTCTAATTGCTGAAAATGGATATCGCACCCGGTTTGCCGCCCTCGACAAACCCGGCAATTACATCGACATCCTGGCAGCCCCCTCATCTGTGGCGGGCAAAAGCGGGCATGGAACCATTCACCACATTGCATTCAGCACACCTGGCCAAATAACACAAAACAAGCTACGTGAAGCAATTCAAGACTTCAACTTGCATCCTACACCGGTGATTGACAGGCAGTACTTTAAATCTATCTATTTCAGGGAAAACGGCGGTGTGTTATTTGAAATAGCCACTGAGGGTCCGGGCTTTATGATTGATGAACCCATTGACGCACTTGGTCAACACCTGAAATTGCCTCCCCAATACGAATACAGGCGTAAAGAAATAGAAGCCCTGCTGGCTCCCATTGATATGGATATCAAATCATACAGATAATGCATCACAAAAACATCCTTTACCGCGGCAAAAGACTTAAAGAGGCTGACAAGGCCCTGATACTGATTCACGGCCGTGGTGGTACAGCCGAAAGCATGCTCCCTTTGTCCGTTCAATTGAACCTGGAAGGATTTGCCATTCTTCTTCCGCAGGCTGAACGCAACACATGGTACCCTTTTTCATTTCTTATGCCGGTAGAAAAAAATGAGCCCTGGTTAAGCAGCGCACTTTCATTGATCGCCGACATTGAACATGATGTGATGCAAGCCGGAATCCCACCGGAACATTTATATATTGCAGGATTCTCTCAAGGAGCTTGCCTTAGCCTTGAATTTGCTGCACGCAATGCCAAAAAATTTGGAGGCGTAATCGCCTTTACCGGAGGCCTGATCGGAGATCGAATTGAGGAAAGCAATTATATGGGGGGTTTTGAACAAAGTCCTGTATTCATCGGCACCAGTGACCCTGATCCCCATGTTCCTGTGTCCAGGGCCAGTGAATCAGAAAAAATTCTCAAAAACATGCAAGCCATGACGCATTTGCATGTTTACCGGAATATGGGCCATGTCATTTCAAAGGAAGAAATTGACACAGTCAATCGCTTGTTCTTTTCCTGAGTTTGCCATATTTTCATAATTTTGACAATAAATCATCAGGATTTGTCAAATGGGAAAAACATTATTGGTATTGGCTGCAGGCATGGGCAGCAGGTATGGGGGA
>PWON01000023.1 GCA_003557385.1 Bacteroidales bacterium
CAAGCGGTCCTGTTTTCTTTTGCACCCAATTTCAGGGGCTCCACACAAGTGTCGAGCAAACTGATATTCAACGCCCTGTTGCTGAATTAAATCATCTCAATACAAAGGGTAAAAACACCGGGGCTGATAGGTTCCAACATGCACAGTTGGCATGGTCATTTGGTGTGTTCCGGCCGGGCATGCAACTCGAATGCCGAAGCACCTGTGATCCGTGCCTGAATAAATTGCCCGGGCAACAGTCCGGGGGCCTTCTCAACAAGCACGTCGTTATCCACCTCGGGTGAGTCAAATTCGGTCCTGCCCAGGAAAAAATCCTTTTCTTCACTGTCGACCACTACCTGCATGACCTGTCCGACCTTTGACCGGTTCTTCTCATGGGATATCCCGGCCTGAAGTTCCATGAGGGCTTCGGCACGTTCCTGTTTGATTGATTCAGGCACCGGATCACCAAGGCCATATGCCTTTGTACCCTCTTCGGGAGAGTAGGTAAATACCCCGAGCCGGTCAAAACGGATCTCGCCAACAAAATCTTCAAGCTCTCTGAATTCTTTATCTGATTCACCCGGATAACCAACCATCAGGGTAGTACGTAGCGCTATTCCGGGAACGGCTTTGCGAACCTTTTCCAGAAAATGCAATGTTCCTTTTTTGGTGTGACCGCGTCGCATTGAATACAGGATGGCATCGCTGATGTGCTGCAGTGGGATGTCAAGGTATTTGCATATTTTTGGTTCTGAAGCCATTAATTTTAATACATCGTCCGGAAATTGATGCGGGTAGGCGTAATGCAAGCGCAACCAATGGATCCCGTTCACCCCGCACAAAGCCCGGAGCAAGCCTCCCAAAAGTGGTTTTCCATATAAATCCATGCCATAATAAGAAAGGTCCTGGGCCACCAGGATCAATTCTTTCACCCCTTTCCCGGACAGCAGCATGGCCTCCTGCACCAATCCATCAACGGGCGTTGACACGTACTTCCCCCGGATCAGGGGAATGGCACAAAATGAACAGGTTCTGTCGCAGCCTTCGGAAATTTTCAGGTATGCATAATGCTTCGGGGTGGTCAAAAAGCGCCTTGGATCTGAACCGGAATATGCGGCACGCAAATACCTGAACAATTCAGCCGGGTCACGTGCACCAAACCAGGCATCCACCTCCGGGATCTCCTGCCGAAGTGTTTCCCTGTATCTTTCCGACAGGCAACCCGTAACGATCACTTCGCGCACGAGTCCTTTTTTGCGTGCATCGACCACCTCCAAAATGGCATCGATGCTTTCCTCTTTGGCATCGTTGATAAACCCGCATGTGTTGATGACCACAATATCAGCTGCATCCGCTCCTTCATGCATCAGGTAAAAGCGGTCTTCAGGCAACCGGCCCAGGACTTTTTCAGAGTCTACAAGATTTTTTGAACACCCGAGGGTAATGAATTTGATGGTGGTCTTTTTTTTTGTCACAGGCGGTTTCATGATTGAAACAAGGTTTCCACAAAGGCCTCCCTGTCAAAAATCTGGAGGTCGTCGATGTGTTCCCCAACGCCAATGTATTTGACCGGAATGCTGAATTGATCGCTTACCCCGATCACTACGCCACCTTTGGCCGTACCATCAAGCTTGGTAATGGCCAGGGCATTGACCTCGGTCACCGAAACAAATTGCCTGACCTGCTCGAAGGCATTTTGCCCGGTAGAACCATCCAAAATCAGCAACACTTCATGGGGCGCCCCGGGTACAACCTTCTGCATCACACGCCTGATCTTGCCCAGTTCATTCATCAGGTTCACCTTGTTGTGCAAGCGTCCGGCCGTATCCATAATGACCACATCCGCATCTTGCTTCCTGGCATATTCGAGGGTTTCATACGCGACAGATGCCGGATCGACTCCCATGCCCTGCGACACCATCGGAACGCCGGCCCTTTCCGACCAGATAGTGAGCTGGTCCACTGCAGCTGCCCTGAAGGTATCAGCCGCACCCAGCACAACTTTCTTTCCGGCCAGTTTAAACTTGTGGGCGAGTTTGCCAATGGAGGTGGTTTTGCCCACCCCGTTTACACCCACCACCATGATCACATATGGCCTTTCATTGCTTTCAGAAAGGATGCCGCTAAAGTCACCTGCCTTGTTTTCAAACAACAAAGCGGTGACCTCCTCGCGCAAAATCCTGTTCAACTCTTCGGTGCCCAGGTATTTATCGCGTGCTACCCGGTCTTCAATGCGCTTAATGATTTTAATGGTGGTGGCCACTCCTACATCAGAACTGATGAGGATCTCTTCCAGCTCGTCCAGTACAATGGCATCTACCCTGGAACGCCCGGCAACGGCTTTGGAGAATTTTGATAAGAAACTGGAGCGTGTCTTTGTCAAGCCCTTGTCCAGCTTCTCTTCCTTGTTCTTTGAAAAGATGTCAAACAACCCCATGATGGCGCAGACGGCGAGTCTGTTTATTTTTTCTGGGCAAAATATTCCTTCACCTTTTCGGCGGCAACAATGTTTTCTTCGAAGGTGTAAGCGCCCGACTTTTCAGATTTCTGCATCCGGATCACTTTGGCAAACCCTTTGCCGCTTCCGGTTTTTAATGACGCAACTACTTTCTTTGCCATATCTAGATAATTTATTTGATTTCCTTATGAATGGTCATCCGGCGCAATATGGGATTGTACTTTTTTATCTCCAGGCGATCGGGTGTGTTCTTTTTGTTCTTCGTGGTAATATACCTGGAAGTTCCCGGCATCCCGCTGTCTTTGTGTTCGGTACACTCCAGAATAACCTGATGCCTTGCTTCTTTTGATTTCTTGGCCATGATTGTTCGACTTAATGTTTTTCAGGAGCGCAAAGATACACTTTTTTCATCAATACGCGCAAATAAAAAGGATTGATTTTGGTTTTTATGCCTGTTTTTATATTTTTGCAGACAGGACTAGTTTTTTTCCGGGATTTTCCTTAGACATCCTGAGGATCATCCCGTTCATTTTAAAACCCAAAGAAAACCATGACCCAATCCGATGCCCAAGTAATTGCACTCACTTATGAGCTGCGCGAAGGAGGACCAGAAGGAGAATTACTGGAATCTGTAAAAAAAGACCAGCCCATTGAGTTCCTGTTTGGAACCGGCCGCCTGAATCAGAGTTTCGAAAATAATGTAAAAGACCTTGATGAAGGACAACAATTTGAATTTTTGATCAAGGCCGACAAAGCATACGGACAGGTCAATGACAAAGCCATCGTTGATCTGCCCAAAAGCCTGTTTGTGATCGACGGGAAACTTGCCGAAGACTTGCTGGTTGAAGGAAACATGATCAACATGGAAGACCAGGAAGGCAACCCCCATCGTGGCAAGATCATGAAGATCGGCGAAGAAAAAGTAAAGATGGATTTCAATCACCCCCTGGCCGGCATGGACCTGCATTTTCAGGGCAAGGTGGTATCGAAACGAAAGCCCAGCCCGGAAGAACTGAGCCAGGGGTATGTAAAACCCCAATAAAAACCATTTTCCAAAACCTTGAATATTCAGGGACCTTCATGCGTTGGAGGTCCTTGTTTATTTGACAGCGTCCTGAGCGAGGCAATGTGAATGGTCACCCCGATGGCAATGACCAGCAAAAGCAACCGGATCCACAACTGGTTTACGGCAAAAATGGCCGAAATGCTGATGGTAACCCACAGCATGGCGATGGTTACCGCTTTTACCCTGGCCGTAGTTCCCCCATGGTCGCGGTAATTCCTGATATGCCTGCCAAAATACCGGTGGTTGACCAGCCAGTAATAGAACCGTTCAGAGCTTCGGGCATACAAATAGGCAGACAACAGTAAAAACGGAGTGGTGGGTAACAGGGGCAGGGGAATGCCCAAAACACCCAGGCCAAGGGACAGTGTTCCCGCCATAAGCAAAAGAAACCGCTGTATCGGGTTCAACTTTCGCCCAAAAGACGGTTTTTCTTCCTTCATGCAGAGAAGTTTAATATATTTGAATTGGTGTTGACAAGAAAATGGCAAAGGTCGTAAAAAATGCGTTACCATGGAAATGCAACCGGTAAGAGAAGATTCCTTTTTTCTGAGCAGTTCTACCAATCAGCGATTTTATGTTCAGAGCATACTGCCTGAAAAAAATAAAACCAAAGGGATTGTGGTCATCATTCCCGGCATGGCCGAACATGCCGGCCGGTACAGGGATTTTGCCTGCTTTTTGACGAAAAACGGCTTTGGTGTATATGCCTGCGATCACCCCGGGCAAGGCCAGACAGCCGGCAGTCCGGACAGAACGGGGTTTATCGAAGGCCACCGGGGCTGGCAGATCATGCTCGAAAATGTCCGGGCGTTGTACACCTTCATCCGGAAAAACAGGCCGGAAATTCCTGTATTTGTGTTTGGGCACAGCATGGGGTCGATCCTGGCCCGCCATTTCACTGCTTTGTATCCCGTCTATATCCAGGGATTGGTACTGTCAGGTTCATTCATGATGGGTGCATTGCCCCTTACCCTTGCCCTCACGCTGATCAGGCTGAAAATATTGTTTGAGGGTAGCAAAAAGAAAAGCAGGTGTTTCAACAAATTGTTTTACTGGAATTTTAACCGCCATTTTAAGGCACGACCCACCCTGTTTGAATGGATTTCATCCAGCAGAAAAGAAGTGGATCAATATGTGTCGGATCCCTTCTGCGGTTTTGAATATTCAAACGGGTTTTATCGTCACTTGCTCAAAGGGATTGCGGCCACAAAAAGGGCAGAGCATTTGCTGACTTACAGGAAGTCACTGCCGGTTCTGATCATGAGCGGCAAGGAAGATCCGGTAGGGCGTTTTGGAAAGGATGCCGTCAAGCTTCACAAAAAGTATTTTGATCAGAACTTTCAGAATCTTTCGCTGAAGATATTTTCCGGCAGGCATGAACTGTTGCACGAACAAAACAAGGAAGCCGTGTATGATTACCTGCTTGAATGGTTTGAGGACAGTCTCGGGGTGAAGTAAACAACCGGCATTCAGCAGCCGTCAGTCAGCAGTGAATACTGTTGATTGCATTTTGATGACCACTAAGCCCTGAAGATCAACAAGGGGATGGTACTCTGGTAGATCAGTTTCCGGGTAATCCCCGGATTGAACAGCCGCGCAAGCAAACCCCGTTTCCGGTTCACCATCGAAAACAGGTCTATGTTGTGCTTCTCCACAAAAGACTCCACTTCCTTCAGATCATCTTCCCCCTCCAATAGATGACATTTTACTTCAATGCCCTTATGCACCTTGCGAAAATAATCCTTCACATTGTCCATTTTCATCTCATCCCAGGTCTTGTCGGCATTCTTTGAAAAATGGATACAATGCACCTTGACGTGAAATTCTGAAACGATCGACAGCAAACGGCGTATGGCAACAAAATCTGAGTCATCAAACTCGGTGGCATAGGCAATGTTTTTCACTTCCTTTGACGCGTCATAGGCCGAGTGTTCAGGTATGGCCAGCACCGGAACCCGCGTTCTGTCCAACACCCGGTATACCACACTGCCGATGATGTCACTCTGTTTTTCGCCCTTGCCTTTGGTGCCCAGCACAATAATGCCGGGCTTATAATCCCTGGCCATGCGTGAGATCTCATCCTCGGTGATGCCTTCACGCAACGAATACCCCACTTTAACATGATTCATTTTATGCTTGGCGGCCACTTTGCGTATTTCATCCACAAAAGCCAGCAGGTTTTTGCGGGCGTTGCTTTCCATCTCGCGCAGGTTGATGTCCATATCCACCTGGATGCTGTAGGCATCGGTAATGGGAACAAGATCAACAATGGGGGCATAGTAGACATGCAGGATCTTGATGTCCGCCTTAAGTTTCTGAGCAAGGTTCAATGCATACAGGCAGGCATTCTTCGAATAATCCGAAAAGTCGACCGGCACGAGGATGCGCCGGATGTCTTTCGGATTTTTCTGTTTGGCTTTTTCCCGGGCCGTCTTCCATTCATTCATCAGCCGCAATGCCTTTTCCACATCCGATTCCATGATCTGAATTTTTACCCCTTCGGCAGGATCGCCCTGTATCAAATGGGCATTTTTAAGGTAACATTTAATGCCGGCATCTTCAAGACGTGCCTTGAGGACCTCTGCAGATGTATAGTGATCTGTAGCGATCGTAACCAGTTGTTCTTCCATTGCCCCATATTTTGATGACACATAAAATATATAAACATGTTATAAATATACGAGATTGTGCAGAAATATGCAAGCGGTGCTTGCATATTTCTGCACATCCATGTGGCCTGCGGCAAAAAACCCAAGCCGGCAGGTCCATGGTGAAACATCCTGATCAGAAATAATACACAGCGGTCAAAAGCAGCCGCAGATTTGCCACTTCGCTGTGGTCCCTCACCCTGCCCCTGCTGTCAGGTTCGCCATAGGCAGCAGCCGTATATTCAAATTCGGCACACAGCTCCATATTTCCTGAACGGAAGGTTATTGAAGGGGATACACGATAAAGATAGGCAATATGGCTTCCACGCCCATAATAATTCCCTGATATATCTTCTGTTGCACCATAATTATGGTTGTAGGCAAAGAACAGCCCTGGCCTGACCCTGTCGCCATACACAATATTGCCCCAAATGGACAAATGGTTGAGCGGAGTATATGAAACATGGCCGTTTTCAGGGTCAATGTGGCTTTCGGCATATCCACCCATGAGCAAGTGTTCACTCAGGTTCTGTCCATAAATTATTTTTGCCTTGATATCCCACCGGTCATCGAAATACCGGCCATAGGCCAACAACGCATAGGTGCCGATACGTTCATCCGTATAAATGTTATTCGCCGTGGTCTGCCTGGGTCGCAACATTTTATAATCAGCACCAAACCCAATGGTGGAATGCTCATAAAAACCTGTCCATTGCAGGTGCAGGTTGGGGAGCACTGCATTGCGGATGTATTCGGAGGTAGCCCCAAGGGGGCCGTCGCTGGCATAATCACGCTGACCAACCAGCGAGAACATCCACCTTGAATGATCTTTTCTGTAGCTTACGGTGGCCAACGGGTTCCGGATAAAAGGCTGGAAAGGTACGCCCGTATTCAGCGATACTATGGTGGGAAATACCTCGGCAACAAACAACGGATGCCAAAACTGTCCCAGCATAAGCCCCCAATGTTCCCATTGCATGTTTACATAAGCATGCCTTAGACGAAACCCGTTGATGTCGGCATTGGTTACCCCGGTAAAATCTGCCTCAATCAGGGCATTGACCTGTGCACCAAAGGCATCCGGTCCTTTAAAACGGCTTGTAAACCTGGTGGCAATGGCAGAAAAGTTGAATGAAGGATCACCATAGATATCCTTTCCGTTCTCATCAAGGAAAATATTTTCAGGATAGAGCGAAAATATGGCTTCTCTTGCCTGAACCACCGAACGGCTGTCAATCCAAAAGTCCGACCGCACAAACCCGCTGATGTCGATCGAAAACCGCGAAACATCATCGGGCCCGGCTACTGAATCAGCTTGTGCAGGAAACACCAGTAGCGGAGTAAAGAGGAATACAACGTACAGAACATGCTTCATAATGACTTGGTTGTTTATTTTATCGGGAATATGGTTTTGCGGGCCTGCCATGCCGGTTGCGCAGATAACTTACCAGCGGGTTCAGGGCCAGTGATGCAAACATACCGATGGAGCCGGCCTGGGGAGAGGGCATCCCGGCAGCGTACAAAAACAGGCAGGTACATAAGCCCCCCACCCCGGCTGCAATGGCCCCGCTGCGCCTGAACCTCTTCCCATAAAGACCCCAGATGAACGGACCCAGAAAAAAAGAACCCAAAGCGCCCCATGAAATGCCCAAAATGGCCACAATGCTGTCAAGGTTCATATAAGCCAACAAAACAGACAATATGATAAACAGGGCGCTCATCAATCGCATCAACATGGTCAATGTACTGTCTTTCGCAGTTTTATTAATAAATCCCTGGTAAAAATCCTTCACAAAGGTAGAACTCGACACCAGCACAAGGGCAGCAAGGGTCGACATGGACGCCGAAAGGATCAGCAGCAGGATGATCACACCCAGCGATACCGGCACCACATTGGTGAGCAATTCAGGCATCAATACATCATAAATTGGCTGACCGGATGCATCAAAGGCGGCAGGAGCCACCTCCGGGTTGATAAACACCCGGGACGTTGAACCGACAAAGTAAGCCACCCCGCCAATCAGAACGGCAAACAATGTGGATGCCACCATGCCGCGCTTCACCGTGGATTTGTCCTTGATGGCAAAAAACTTCTGCATAAGCTGGGGCATTGCAAAAGGCGCCATGCTGGTAAGCAGCACCAGCGAAAGCAAAGGCCACCATCCCGGAGGACCCACTGTCTGTGTGAGTTTTGGGTCAATCTGGCGAAGGTCAAAGGTGATCTGTGTAATGCCCCCGCCCTGATCAAGGGTGCTGAACAACAAAACAATGACGCTTGCCGCCATGATCATTCCAAAAATCAAATCGATCATGGCCATCGATTTATACCCCCCCAGCACCATGTACAGGGCTGTAAAAAAACCCATGAAGGCCAGGGCATGCCAGTATTCAATATTGAAATTGGATGTAAAAAGGTATGACAAACCCATAAAAACCGCTGCCGTATAGGGAATCATAAATACAAAAATGACCAGGCTTGACAGCAGTTTGAGTTCCGGCGAAGCATAGCGTTTATTCAGAAAGTCCGGAAGGGTATTGACCCCGTATTCTGCGGCCGCACCCTTTAAGCGCATCCCCACCAGCCACCAGACCACCAAGACCCCCAGCAAGGCATTCACCAGGGCAATCCATAAACCCGAATATCCAAAATTCCAGCCAATGTTTCCGGCAAAACCAATAAACAACACCGCACTGAAATAAGCGGTTCCATAAGAAAAAGCCGTCATCCACGGACCGACGTTCCCTCCCCCGAGATAAAAATCGTCAAAGGTCTTTGTTCCGCGAAATCCGCGAATACCCACCCAGATGATCATCAGGGCATACAGGGACAGTACTATGATCCGTACAAGCATCTTTGCAGCATTGAGTTATTACCGGACTATTTTACAATGTTAATCCGTGCATCCACCGCCACTACCTGGTCTTTTTTGGCGAGCAAAGGGTTGAGGTCCATTTCGAAGATCTCCGGGGCCGCTTCCATCAATGCGGAAAGCCTGACAAGAATATCTGCAAAACGTTCTGCATCAACACCTTCCTGACCACGCACCCCCTCCAGGATGGACTGGCTTTTCAATCCTGCGATCATTTGCAGGGCTTCTTCTTGACAAACAGGGCATAGCGCCGTGGATACATCCTTCAGTACTTCAATGAATATGCCCCCCATGCCGCACAAAACCATATGCCCGAATGTATCTTCCCTTTTGCCGCCGGCAAAAAGTTCCACACCGGAAAGCATCGGTTGCATCAATACCGCCCTGGCATCCCTGATCTGCATCATGCGTTCAAAGGTTGCCCCCACCCCTTTGCTATCCCGGACATTGAGCTCCACCCCACCCACATCTGACTTGTGTACGGGCCCCACCACCTTCATGGCCAGTGGAAAGCCCAGGCGTTCTGCGGCATCAATGGCCTGATCGCGCGTGCCGGTCACAGCTTCCGCCACCCGCGGAATGCCTGCTGCATCGAGCAGTTCCTGCACCGCATCCGGGGCCAGGTAACCACCCCGGGCAGCTTCCATTACCGCACGAATCTTTTGTGTGTCCACCGGCGAATCCTCATCAGGGCACGCATGGGGGGGCTGTGTATGGTATACACGCGACAGCGCCTTGCCCAGCACCACCTCATCCGGGAAATTCACCCGGCCTTTGGAAATAAAGTCGTCTACCTCCCTGCGCGCGGTGAATATGCTGGGGAGCACCGGAAAAATTGGTTTGTTGCAGGTGCGCATTTTCCGGTCAAGCACATCATACACGTCATCGACCGGGAACAAACCCGGGGTGCCAAAAATCACCACCATCCCGTCGATATGGTCAAAATACCGGTCGGTATAATCCAGAATAAGACCCAGCTGCCCGGCCGTACCGGTGGCCAGAAAGTCGATGGGATTCGACACCGATGAACCCGGGAACAAATTGGCCTGTAACTCCCTGCTGGCAGGACCTTCAATGGGTGGCACGGCCAGTCCCCCTTCCGACAGGGCATCGGTCAGCATGACCGCCGGTCCGCCGGCATGGGTAATTACCGCCAGGTTTTTTCCCTTCAGGTGCGGGTATGTGAACACCGAAGCCACCGCAATCAGGTCTTCACGGCCATAACACCTGACAATACCTGCCTTACGGAAGAGGGCATCAACCGCCACGTCAGAGCTGGCCAGCGCTCCCGTATGTGAAGAAGCCGCACGGCTGCCGGCCTCAGAACTGCCGGCCTTCACAGCAGCGATCCGGCATCCCTTACGGATCAACGAAGATGCATGCTTCAACAGCAACCGGGGTTTGGAAATATCTTCGATGTATAAAAGCTTTGTCCTGGAACTGTGTTCCGGGTCGAATGACTCATCCCAGTATTGCACCACCTCCTCTACACCCACCTGGGCACTGTTGCCAACAGAAAACACATTGGCAAAAGTAAGCCCGTTCGGAATGCCTGCTTCCATGATAAAGCATGCGGTGGCCCCCGAACCCGAAACAAAGTCGCAACCCATCGGGTCGAGTTTGGGAATGGGATAGGTAAACATGCTGTGGTGGCTGGGGGTAAGCACCCCTGTGCAGTTGGGCCCAATCAGTACGCCCCCGGCGCCATCGACAATCTCCACGAGTTTTTTCTCCATGGCGGCACCTGCTTCGCTTTCCTCGCTGAATCCGGCAGAGAGCACGATAAATGCACGGGTACCTTTGTGTTGTGCCAGGGCTTCTACCGCATCGGGCACCAAACGGGCAGCGACGGCAAGGATGGCAAGGTCTGCCTTTGGCAAACCAAAGACATCGCTGTAGCTCTTAATCCCCTGGACCTGCTCTTCTTTGGGGTTGATTACAAAAAGATCACCGGAAAACTTTCCGTCGATCAGGTTTTTCAGGACTTTGCCGCCGGGTTTGGCCGTATTGTTTGAGCCTCCCACCACTACAATACTTTCCGGATGAATCAGGGCCTGGTTGATCATGGGTTACAAAAAGATTGGTTTATTCTTGGTTTTTGAAATACGTATGCTGAAAATCCGTGGACCGGTCCCACCGGAGTGCAGTCCGTAAACAACGCTTCGAAAATAGACAATTAATTGGATATATCAGGACGCCGGCAGCTGAAAAATCCATATTTTAGCCATGTGAAGTTATTTGGATGGCATGAACAAAAAAGAACGGTTCAAATTTGTCCTCGGCTATTTTGCCACCCATCAGCCGGTGGCCCAAACGGAACTACGATACAAAGACCCCTATCAGCTGCTGGTGGCGGTTATATTGTCGGCACAGTGTACCGACAAGCGGGTAAACATGATCACACCACCATTTTTCAGGCGTTTTCCGGAAGCCGCCACGCTGGCGGCAGCATCTCACGATGAAGTTTACGAATTGATCAAAAGCTGTTCTTATCCAAACAACAAAAGCCGCAACCTCATCGGCATGGCCAATACCCTGGTCAATGAATTTGGCGGGGTGGTCCCGGATGAGGTCAGCGAGCTGATGAAACTGCCCGGCGTCGGACGCAAGACCGCCAACGTGATCGCCTCGGTTGTTTACGATAAACCTGCGCTCGCTGTTGACACGCACGTGTTCCGTGTTGCTGCACGCATTGGCCTCACCACCAATGCCAGAACACCACTTGAAACAGAAAAACAATTGCTGAAATACATTCCCGAAAACCAGGTGGCCATTGCCCATCACTGGCTTATATTGCATGGCCGTTACATCTGCCTTGCACGCAAGCCCCGGTGCACTGTTTGTCCGCTTGCCAGCGCATGCAGGTACTTTGCCAAAAACAAAGCCTGAACCGGCGACGGGCTTGCTTTCACAGCACATTGAACAAAAAAACCCGCCGGTCGTTTCACCATCATAACGATCATTGTAAACCCAAACCCATAACACCATGACAAAATTAAAGAAAGGCGACAAAGCACCAGCTTTCAAAGGCAAAGACCAGGATGGTAATATCATTTCACTGGATGATTTTAAAGGACACAAGCTCGTATTGTATTTCTATCCGAAAGACAGCACGCCGGGCTGTACTTCGCAGGCATGCAATTTGCGCGACAACTATGATCTGCTGATTGAAAAAGGTTATAAAGTAGTGGGTGTCAGTGCAGACAGCGAAAAATCACATAAAAAATTCATTGAAAAGAACAACCTGCCTTTCCCGCTGATCGCAGATACAGACAAAGAAATGCTCAAAGCATACGGCGTATGGGGTCCCAAGAAATTCATGGGCCGTGAATTTTTGGGGATACACCGGACCACCTTTGTGATTGATGAAGAAGGCAGCATCCTGGAGGTGATCGAAAAAGTACAAACCAAAGACCACACCGCACAGGTTATTAATGAGTAAGGTCAAACTGACATAACAATCCAGGATTTTCTTTATTTATTAAACCGCAAGGCTTACGCATTGCGGTTTTTTTATTTTAAAGTGCTATATTTGCCGGCGGTCATTGTATTTTTTCATGAAAAAACCTTTTTATGAGCACGGAATTGCATCACCTTGAGCCAAGATCCTTGTGGGCATATTTTGAAGACATATGTGGCATCCCCCACCCATCCAAAAAAGAAGCGGCCATTGTTGACTATGTAAAAAGTGTAGGAGAAAAGCTTGGACTGGAAACCGAAACAGACCATGCCGGCAATGTGGTGATCCGAAAACCGGCCACCGGCGGTATGGAAGACCGGAAAACAGTAATCCTTCAGGGGCACCTCGACATGGTCCCCCAAAAAAACAACGATACAGTCCATGATTTTGAAAAAGACCCCATCAAAGCTTATGTGGATGGCGACTGGGTAAAAGCTGACGGCACCACCCTTGGGGCCGACAACGGCATTGGGGTGGCGGCGGCACTGGCCGTGCTTGAGGCCAAAGACATCCGGCACGGGCCCCTGGAATGCCTGTTTACCGTGGATGAAGAAACCGGAATGACTGGTGCGTTTGAGTTGAGGCCAGGTTTTATCAAGGGAGATATCTTAATCAATATGGACTCTGAAGATGAGGGCGAACTGTATATTGGTTGTGCCGGCGGGATAGATACCAATGCCTTTTTCGATTACAAAGAGGAGACCACTCCCGGGAACCACCAGGCTTACATGGTAGAAGTAAAAGGATTAAAAGGTGGGCATTCGGGCCTTGACATACATCTTGGACGCGGCAACGCGATCAAATTGCTGAACCGGCTCCTCTGGAAAGCCCATCGCGACTTTGGCATGCGGCTTTCTTCGGTCGACGGAGGCAGTTTGCGCAACGCCATTCCCAGGGAAGCTTCCGCCGTTGTCACCATCCCTGAAGATAGCGCAGCAGGGTTTGAAAAACTGGCCGGCGATTTGTACACCGATGGGAAAAATGAGCTCAACAGTGCCGATCCGGATGTACAACTCAAACTCACCAATACGGACCTTCCCAAAAAAGTGATGGACAACGCCGTGGCAAAAAATATTTTCAATGCGGTATACAGTACCCCCAACGGGGTCATACGAATGGACAGCGACATGCCCGGCGTGGTGGAAACCAGCACCAACCTGGCCATACTAAAATCAAACCAGGGGGTTGTGGAAGCGGCCACACTGCAGAGAAGCTCCGTAGATTCTGCCAAGCAGGACCTGTGCAACATGATGCGTACCGTGTTTGAAATGGCGGGTGCCAGGGTGGAACAAACGGGCGAATATCCCGGCTGGAAACCCAATGTCAATTCCCCTATCCTCAAGACCATGACAAAAGTGTATGAGCAGTTGCATAATAAAACCCCGCAGCAGAAAGTGATCCATGCCGGATTGGAATGTGGCATCCTGGGGGGCACCTTCCCGCATCTCGACATGATCTCTTTCGGGCCCACCATCCGCAACCCGCACTCACCCGACGAAATGGTGGAAATCAATACGGTGAAACTGTTTTATGGTTTTCTCGTAGAAACACTAAAACACATTCCGGCCGGATAAACGAAAAGGGGCAGCCTGCTTGGAATTAAAAAAAACTTTCTTTACATTGCATAACCATTACCAAAAACCAAAAACACATGAACGCATCAAGAGAACAGCAACAGAAAACCATGCTCATCGGGCTGATCGTTTTGGCAGCCGTTTTGCTATTGTCCATTATCGGGAACATCGTATACATGTCCCGGTCAGGACGCTTATCAGACGAAAAAGACAAACTGACCGCCGAAAAAGAGGTGCTTCAGAATGAAAAAACAATTCTCAATGAAACCATCGTGATCAAAGACGGGGTCATCGAGGAACAGCAAGAGATGCTTGAAATCCAGGCCGAAGAACATGAAACCATTGTCCGCGAAAAAGATACCCGGATCGCCCAGCTGAACCGCAGGATTTCAGCCCATGCCAACGACCTGAAAGAACAGCAGGATGCCAATAAAAAGCTGCTTGCCGAAAAGGAAGAGTGGGTAGGCAAATACGGGATCCTGACCGGGGAGTATGACAAAATGAAGCAGGAGCTCGATGCCCTGGCCTCGACGCATGAACAGTTGCAGGGAAAGGCAAAAATTGCAGAACAGCTCAAGGTGTATAACCTCTGCGTGCTGAACAAGTGGGAACGCTGGCTTTTTGCCGACCGCTACAATGTGTCGCAGGCAAGAAGGGTTGACCATTCCTACATTCATTTCGAAGTGGACGGGACCATCTTTACCCAGGCTGGGACCAAAGACGTATACCTGTTGGTCTACAATCCTGCAGGCGCGCTGATGTACCCCTCTTCGAACCTGTTCGCCATACACGAAACCGGTGAAGAAATCCCTTACACCATCAAGACCAGTATTGAATATGCACACCAACCGGTGCACGTGGAATTCAATATCATACATCCCGATCGCTTGCAGTCCGGCATCTATAACATAGAGGTATATATTGACGGCCACCTGAGCCGCACCAGTGAAATGATACTGGAATAAAGGCCCGGAAAAAAGTTTCGCAATACTTGTGATACGGAAATCTTTTTCTATCTTTGCACTCCTCAAAAGAAAAGGAATAATCACAGGTAAACAAAGGAATAATGAAAAGGACATATCAACCTTCGGTCAGGAGAAGAAAGAACAAGCATGGTTTCAGAAAACGCAGTGCGACCAAAAGCGGCCAGCAGGTATTGGCAGCACGCAGGGCCAAAGGAAGGAAAAAATTATCTGTTTCCTCAGAAAAAACACATAAGTAAGGTGTTAACCAGCAAATGATTAATGATCAAAAAAAGCCGGTTCATAAATAAATGAGCCGGTTTTTTTATATTTATCCCCCAAAAACACCACATGAACCCTACGCGCTGCACCATTGCATTTCTGATCTTCGGGCTTTTTGCCTGCACACCATCTATACAGGACAAAGCAGATCAGGCTTTCAGAGAAGGATATAAACACCTGCTGGTTATGCATCCCACCGTGCAAAACCTGGAGCGGGTGATCTTCCTTACCGAAAGCGGGATATTTCCACTGCCCGATGATTACCGTATTGTAGGCGTGTACCACCGGGATGCCCAATACGATTACAGCCGGTCGGACGAATTCATTGCGCGCACAAATCCGGGCAATATGGCATTATATCCTGTTGACGTGCCTATAGACCCTGGCAAACTGTTCACGACCAATGCGCTGACCCCGGTATTTGAAGACCTTTTCCGTAAATCGGATGCGGCATTTTTTTTGGGCGGCCCCGACATCCCCCCTGCCACCTATGGCGATGCCTTCAACCTGCTAACGGTGGTCACCGATCCGTTCCGTCATTACCTTGAACTGTCCTTTTTGTTTCACCTGGCGGGCGGAAGCCAGGACACCACTTTTGTGGCCCTGCTTGACGGGGACCCGGGCTATGGCATCCTGGGTATTTGCCTGGGCATGCAATCCATGAATGTAGCTGCCGGCGGGACTCTTGTACAGGACATCCCGACAGAGGTATATCAGGTGTTTACGGTCGAAGAAGTGGTTGCACTGGACCCGGACCGGCAACACCGCAATTATTATTCCTATTACCGGCTTGACCCTGACGTATCAACCCCTTCGTACCACCGCATTTCCATTGACCAACAGAGCCATATGGGCACCATCGCGGGCGGGGAAGGACAAACGCCCCATGTGTTGAGCTCCCACCATCAGGCCATCAGGGATATGGGCGCAGGTTACCGGGCTACCGCATGGTCGATGGACAAAAAGATCAAAGAAGCCATAGAACACAACGTGTATCCGCATGTGATCGGCATTCAGTTCCACCCCGAAGTTCCCTACTTGTATGATCCCGAACACAAGCTCATGTTTCGTCCGGGCGAAAAAGGTCAATATGGGTTCCTGGAAATGCACCCGGGTGCTGAAGGAGCGGATTTTCATTATGCGTTTTGGGCGCATATCGCCGCCATGCTGCAATAAACCGTTTACATGACACTACCTTGTTTTTCGAAGATTTGGTTTCCCGGCCTGGGCAAACAAATAGTCTTTTTGTTGTTTTTTCTGACGATCGGTTTTGGCTGAGAACACCCTTTTGCCGGTATAGGGGTCAATGCCTGTATAATACATGGTGGTGGCCAGGGTCATGGGTGTGGGCGTGAACTCCTGCACCTGTTCCGGGTTCAGGCCCATTTGGCGCATCGTTTTTGCCAGGGCTTCCATATCGCTGTCACGGCTGCCGGGGTGCCCCGATATAAAATACGGGACCATTTGCCATGGCAGGCCTTCCTGCCTGCACACCTTTTTGAACCGGCTGTAAAAAAGCCCGAAACTTTTGAAGGGAGGTTTTCGCATCATATTCAGCACCGTGTCCTGGGTATGTTCGGGAGCCAGTTTCAAGCGTCCGGACACATGATGCCGCAGCAACCGGCGGACATATTCATCCAGTCCGTATCGCCGGGTGATCGCAGCAGGCCGGTCTACCAGCATGTCATGCCTTACGCCACTGCCAATGGTCACCTTTTTGATCCCGGGTATACCCGATGCACGTTCATACAGACGGATCAACGGATGGTGATCGTATGCCAGGTTTTTACATATGACAGGATGCAGGCACGAAGGCCTGCGGCAGCTTTTGCATGCCGACAGGTCTTTGCCACCCATTGTATACATGTTTGCGGTAGGGCCGCCCAGGTCACTGATGTGTCCTGTGAATCCGGGCATCCGGACTATGTTCTCCAGCTCGCCAATAATGGATGATTCAGAACGGCTCACCACATATTTTCCCTGGTGGGCGGCTATCGCACAAAAGCTGCATCCGCCAAAACAACCACGGTGCAGGGTTACCGAGTAGCGAATCATCTCATAGGCGGGGATGGGTGCCTTTTTCAGGTATTTCGGATGTGGCAAACGCGTATATGGCAAATCATAAGGCATGTCTGCCATGTCCTGGCCAGGTGGCGGAAAGGGCGGATTGACCACCAGGTTTTTCGAGCCGTGGGGCTGTATGAGGCGATCAGGAGACCAGCTGTTGGATGATTCTTCGATGATGCGAAAAGCCCTGGCAAAGTTCCGTGTATCTTCCACGCATTGCTCGTGAGAAGGCAGGATGGTTTCACCGGTCATTTTCAGAGAAGGCAAAGCCTTTTGTCGATCCCACACAAAGGCCGTTTGCAAAACATTGTGCAGCGAATGAAACGGCACGCCCCTGGATGTTAACTCAATGATCCGGACAAAGGGCTGTTCACCCATCCCGTATATGAGCATGTCTGCACCACTTTCAATCAACATGGAAGGTTTCACCTGGTCGCGCCAATAGTCGTAATATGAGAATCTCCGCATGGAGGCTTCCACCCCACCCAACAGGACAGGGATGCCGGGATACAATTGTTTGAGTATGCGTGTATACACCACGGATGGCAGGTCGGGGCGGTAGCCCGGGCGGCCTCCGGGGGTATAGGCATCGTTGCTTCGCCGGCGCCTGCGGGCGGTGTAATGGTTCACCATGGAATCCATGGCCCCTGCCGTGACTCCAAAAAAGTACCTGGGCGCACCAAGTTTTTTAAAATCACGCAGGTCGTCACGCCAGTTTGGCTGGGGAAGAATGGCCACACGCATCCCAAAATGACTTGCAACACGTCCCATTACGGCAACCCCAAACGAGGGGTGGTCGACATATGCATCGCCGGTAACCAGGATAATATCGGGCTGGTCCCATCCCAGGCGGTCAACCTCTTCTTGGGTAACAGGTAAAAAACGATCCGTGTTTGTGTCGACAGGCATGTGTTCATGTAAAATCCATCACAAAAATACGCTTTCTCCCGGTGATCAAAAAAACCCCATATTTTTCTTACTTTTGTTTTTCGCCCGGGAATTAAAAGCGATATGTTAAGGATCATTGCCACGTTTATTTTAATATACCTGATATTCAGGGTTCTGACTGCTTTTGTTTTTCCCCGGATTGCCCGTTGGTACCTGAACCGGTACAAGAAGAAATTCTATCACGAAAACCCATGGGCCGCCGAAGCGGAAGAAAAGCGGAAAAAAGAAAACACCTCTCACGCAGGGAAAGATCTACACAGAAAGCCCGACACTGACCGCCTGGGTGAATACGTCGATTTTGAGGAAATCAAAGACAAGAACGAAAGCTGAAACCATGCAAGCCATCAAACGCATCATCCTGAAAAATATCAGGGATAAGACCCTGGCTCCCTACTTGTCAGCCATCGCCTTGTTTATGTTCATGTCGCTTGTATATGTCAGCCCCGTCCTTGAAGGGCAGCAGCTTCTTCAGCCTGATATTGTGAACTGGAAGGGTATGGCCGGGGAAATTGTGGAACACAGGGAGGCCACGGGCGAAGAGGCATTGTGGACCAACAGCATGTTTGGCGGGATGCCTGCTTTCCAGATCTCGGTGCGCTGGGCCAACAACATTGCCAACTGCCTTCATGATATCATGACGCTATGGCTCCCACGGCCGGCCGATATGATATTTCTTTACTTTGCGGGCTTTTTCATCTTCCTGCTGATGCTGCGGTTCAACCCCTGGATTGCCCTGGCCGGAGCCATTGGTTTTGCCTTGTCGTCATACCATTTTATCATCCTTGAAGCGGGACACAACTCCAAAGCCGTGGCCATCGGGTATATGGCCCCTGTTTTTGGTGCTGTAATCTATACCTTCCGGGGCTACATATTGACCGGCGGATTGTTCTTTGCCATATTCATGGGCTTACAGCTTTTTGCCAATCACTTTCAGATTACCTATTACCTGGGCTTCGTGGTGGCCATCTACGGGTTGTTCCAGTTCATCGAACATTATAAAAACAAGCGCTTACAGGGGTATTTCAAAAAGCTGGGAGTGCTCGTGGCGGGACTTGTTGTTGCAATCGGGATCAATATAGGGAATTTCTGGGGGACCTATTCCTATACATCGGAAACCATGCGGGGTGGAACAGAACTTACCATCAGGGATGAACCTGTTACCAGTGGCCTTGACAAAGAATACATCACGGCCTGGAGTTACGGCATTGGAGAAACCTTCTCGATGCTCATCCCCAATATCAAAGGGGGGGGTACCGGTCCCCTGGGGACCAGTGAAGCGGCCCTGGAAAAAGCAGATCCGGCGTACAGGAATATCGTGGCCCAGGAAAATCATTACTGGGGTGACCAGCCCTTTACATCAGGACCGGTGTATGTGGGTGCCGTGGTATTGTTTTTCTTTGTTATTGCCCTGTTTTATATCAGGGGACCACTAAAACGCACCCTGGTTGCGGCCATTATCTTATCGGTGTTGTTGTCGTGGGGAAAAAACTTCATGCCCCTGACAGAATTCTTCATTGACTACATTCCGGGCTACAATAAATTCAGGGCCGTTTCCATGATCCTGGTAATCGCCGAACTCTGCATTCCGGCGCTGGCATTTCTTGGATTATACCATCTGTACAAGCATCCCGGCATCCTTTCCATAAAAAACAAAGCCTTTCTTACTGCTTTGGGGTTGACGGCAGGCCTGTCGCTCCTGTTTTATGTTGCACCCAGGCTGTTTTTCTCATTTACCAGCCAGATGGAGGCACAAAGCTACGCAGAACTTGCAGCCCGTGAACCCGGGATGGCCGCCCAGATCAATGAATTCCTGCACAACCTGGAAAAAGCAAGGGTAGCCATATTCAGGTCAGATGCCCTGCGCTCTTTCCTGTTTGCATCCCTTGCAGCGCTTCTCTGCCTGCTGTTGTCTGCAAAAAAGATCGGCCGGGCTGTTTTTGTTGCCCTGGTGTTGTTGCTGATAACCGCCGACATGTGGCCGGTAAACCGCCGGTATTTGAACAGGGACAATTTCGAGCACCGGCGCAGGGTCGAAAGGCCTTTCCCGATGCGTACAGCAGATCAGTACATTCTTCAGGACACAGACCAGTTTCGTGTTCTGGACTTTACCGAGAACACCTTCAACAGCACCAGGACTTCTTTTTACCATCATTCCATCGGGGGCTATCATGGTGCCAAGCTGCAACGATACCAGGATCTTATTGATTTTCATATCATGGATGAGATGAGGGCCATCCAGGAAATCTTCCGCCAGAGTGATAATGAAGAAGCGGTGCAAAACCGGTTGCGCGACAAACCGGTGATCAATATGCTGAATACACGGTATATCATATATCACCCGGACGCCGCGCCGGTCAACAACCCCCATGCTGCCGGCAACGCCTGGCTGGTTCAGGACTATATGCTGGTGGACGACGCTGATGAAGAGATCATGGCACTGAGGGATATCAGGCCTGCTGATATGGCCCTGGTCGACCGGCGCTTTTCAGGGTACCTGGATGAATTCCATGGAGGACATGACCCTGGGGCCACGATCGAATTAACAGACTACCAACCCAACAGGCTCAGGTATCAATACCGTTCAGCAAGCAGCCAGCTTGCCCTCTTTTCAGAAATTTTTTATCCGGACGGATGGCAGGTGTATATCAATGGGGAAACCGCTGATCATTTCCGTGCAAATTACGTGCTCAGGGCCATGGTGCTGCCGGCGGGAGAATATGCCATTGAGTTCCGGTTCAAACCACGGCCCTATTATACAGGTCGTTACATTGCACTGTTTTTCAGCGTCCTGCTGGCTGCCGGCATCCTGACCTGTGCCTGGATTAAGATTACGCATGCCATCAGGAAGCATGAGGAGGACAAGGCATGAAAAAGGTCCTGATCATTTCCTATTACTGGCCACCCGGCACAGGCGCAGGGGTATTCAGGTGGCTGAAGTTCTGCAAATACCTCCGTTCACATGGCTGGGAGCCCGCGGTGTACACCCCATTAAACCCCGAGGCCCAGGGCCGGGATACCTCGCTCGAAAAGGACATTCCAAAGGGGATGACGGTCATCAAAAAGCCGATCCGGGAACCATACGCCCTGTATAAATTGCTGACAGGGCGTAGCCAGAAAGAACGGATTCAGTCTGGGTTTTTAAACGAACAACGCAACCCGGGCAAGGCAGACAGAATTGCCGCCTGGATCCGGGGAAACTATTTTATCCCGGACGCACGAAAATTCTGGATCAGGCCATCCGTCCGTTTCCTGTCAAAATGGCTCAGCCACAACAAAATGGACGCCATGGTTTCGACCGGGCCACCACACAGCATGCACATGATCGCCATGGGGCTCAAAGAAAAGCTCGGCCTCCCCTGGCTGGCCGATTTCAGGGACCCCTGGACCGGGATCGACTTTTACGACAAGCTGATGCCCGGTGAGCGGGCTGACCGCAAGCACCGGCAGATGGAACAAGGAGTGCTTTCGCTCGCCGACAAAGTGGTGGCTGTAAGCCACGGGATGGCCAGTGAACTGGAAGGAATATGCCATCGAAAGGTGGAGGTGGTCAGCAATGGTTTTGATCCGGACGATTTCAGGGATCTACCTGAACCGGATCCGCATGAGTTCTGTATTACCCACCTGGGGTCGATGAATGCCGACCGCAACCCGCTGGTCGTGTGGGAGACTTTGTCGCATCTGGTGTCAGAAGACCCGTTCTTTTCAGAGTACCTTCAGGTCAGGCTGATCGGCAAAACAGATTTCTCAGTGCAGGAAAGCATCAAACAAAACGGGATCATGCATCTTGTGGACTTTATCCCCTGCATGCCCCATCAAAAAGCCCTGCAAAAAGCCGCTTCATCGGCCATCCTGTTATTGCCCGTAAACAACACCCCGAATGCCAGGTCCATAACCACCGGCAAACTATTCGACTACCTGGCGCTGCAAAGGCCTGTTCTGTGTATCGGGCCACCAACAGGCGATGCCGCATCCATCATCAAAGAAACCCGTAGTGGTACTACAATAGATTTTTACGACAGGCATGCATGCCGCAACTTTTTGCTTAAATCGGCGGAACGGTTCAAAAAAAACCAGTCAAAGCCCCTCAAGCAGTCTTTCGGACAATTCGACAGGAAAAAGCTTACCAGCCGCATGGCCGGCCTGTTGAATGACATGTGCCGTTGATAGTGATCAGAATGGAAAATACACAGGAATGAGAAACGTGGCCAGCACCCAGAAAATAAAATTCAGCGGGGCGCCTACCCTCAGGAAATCGGAAAACCTGAATCCACCCACACCGTAAATCATCGTGTTGGTCTGATAGCCCACGGGGGTCATAAAACTTGAAGAGGCTGCAAATGCAATGGCCATCAGAAAGGGCCGGGCATCAACCCCCAGTTCCACGGAAGCCGCAATGGCAATGGGTGCCAGCAGCACCGCACTGGCATTGTTGCTCATCGATTCGGTAAGCAGGCTGGTTATAATATACAACACCGAAACAATGGCTGCCGGACCGAGAAAACCAATAATGTCAATCAAAAATACACTGATGAGCTTTGCGGTTCCGCTCACATCCAGGGCAACTCCCAGGCTGATGGCCCCGGCTAGCAGGAAGATCACTCTCCAGTCGATGGCATGGTAAGCTTCTTCCATGGTAATGCACCGGGTAAGCACCAGGAACATCGATCCCACAATGGCCGCCATCATGATGGGCATGATTTCCAGCGAAGCCAGAAGAATCACCCCGACCAGTGTCAGGACAACGGTCAGCATTTTGTCTTTCCGGTATTTGGGCAAATCAACCTCTGTGACAATCAAAAAGGTGTTGCGGCCACGCAACTCCAGCTGTTGCAGGTTCTGAAGGTGATCTTTTTCCACTTCTATGAGCAGGGTGTCCCCGGCACGCAACACTGTGTTGGCCACCTTGTCGCGCATCAGTTCGCCGCGGTGGCGTATGGCCAGTACGGTGGCACCGTATTTCTGGCGAAACGCCAGTTGCTTGACCGTTTTCCCTTCAAAGGGGCTGTTGGGTGCAATGACGGCCTCCACGAATACTATGCGGTCATCGCCTTTGTTATCCGCTATTTCTTCTGCAGATTTAAACTTGGCATCGCTCTTCAGGATGATCCCTTCTCTCTCCTTAAGGGCTTTGATCTTTTCCACATTGCACCGGACCTTGAGGATGTCGCTTTCTGCCAATACAAACTCTTCGGATGGCATGATAAATGTCTGCCCCTGCCGGTTTATCTCCAGGATATCGATATCAAGTTTTTTTACCAGGGGGGACTCCTTAATGGTTTTGCCTATCGATGGCGCATTCTCCAACAGGACAATTTCTGTTAGGTAATCGCCCATCCCGAACTTCTTCATCAATCCCTCATCTAGACCCCTGTCAGGAATTAACCGGATGCCAATCAGCATCATGTACACAAGACCCACGCCGAAAAAAATCAAACCCATCCTGGTCATTTCAAACATGGCAAAAGGTTCCAGGTTATTTTCGGCAGCGACGCCACTGACCAGGATGTTGGTGGAGGTACCGATCAGTGTGCACACCCCGCCAAACATCGAGGCAAATGAGAGGGGCATCAACATTTTTGCCACACTGAGTTTTGACTGCGCCGCGGCACCAACCAGGATGGGAATAAATATGGCCACCACAGGTGTGTTGTTGATAAAAGCGGAGATGATCCCTACTGTAAGCATGGTGGCCAGGATCCCCACCCAAAAATTAAATTTAAACAGCTGGGCAATCCGGTTGCCAATATTCACCACGGCGCCGGATTTAAACAGGGCCGCACTCAGAATAAACATAAAGGCCACGGTGATGGTGGCAGAGTTGCTGAATCCGGAAACCCCCTGCTGCGGAGTGATCACGCCGCTAAGCACCAAAACCGACATGGCAACAATGGCCACCACATCGACCGGTATTCGTTCGGTGGCAAACATGACCACCGCAGCAACCAGTACGCATAATACAATAACCACTTCCAGCGTCATCCCGTCAGCATTTGGCAATGTTGATCAAGGGACTAAAAGTACAAAAAAAAAATATTGCCTATTGCAATTCAAACTGGATGTGATGGAGGAAAGAATTCTGGGAAATGTTTTTTATCAAAAAGTAACAACGGTAAGTCTGCCCCTCGTTGGTCGTCATACGGCCGATAACGTAAACAGACCCGTCACGCATCGAACCCTGGCGGCTTACGGCAAAAGTAGCCGGTGAGTTTCGTGAAAAGAAATCCCTGAGGATAATCTCAGTCTGCGACTTGCTGAATGTGCCCTCGGCCCGGGGCATTGACAAATCCACATTGGTGCCGAAGAATTTAGCCATATCGCGGGCATTGCCCCGCTCAATGGCACGTGAGATATCCCGCACCATGTGTCCCGTGTCTTGTGCCAGCACCCCGGGGACCAGGTTCAGCATCATCAGGAATATGCCAAGTAGTAAAAGACGCCGGGAGATCATCATTCACGCAGTCAAGGTTTTTTATATCATGCCGGTCAATTGACAGACCATCAGGAACAAGCCAAATAAGATTAACAACAAAAATCAAACCAAATTGATGTAAAGGCAACATAAAACGATAAAAAATAAAAAAACCTATTTTTGCAAAAACCACAGGGTGACCCTCCCTGTAAAGGCACGATCATGAAAATCAAACTACTGCTTATTGGCAAAACAGATGCCCATTACCTGGAAGAGGGGATGGATGAGTATGTGCGGCGGATCAGGAGATTTGCCGACTTTGAAATCATCACCGACACAAAAAACCGCAAATGGACCGCCCTGCCCCCCGATATCAAAAAAGAAAAAGAAGCCGACATCATCCTGAAGCACATCCGGGAATGTGACCACAGTATTTTGCTGGATGAGCGCGGCAAAACAATGAGCTCTGTCCGGTTTGCACAATTTATTGACCAGAAAATGAAAGAATCCACCCGCAGCCTTTTGTTTGTGGTGGGCGGCCCCTGGGGATTCAGTAAGCGCGTGTATCAGGCTGCCCACAGCCGTTTGTCGATGTCGGCCATGACATTTTCGCACCAGATGATCCGTTTATTCTTTACGGAACAATTGTACAGGGCTTTTACCATCATCCGTGGCGAAGCCTACCACAATGAATAGTTTCATGTTCCCACCTGCCTGGCCGCTTAATGCAGCTCCCTGGCAATGACTATGGAGGCGATGGTCCCGTCCGAAACAGCCGTGGTGATCTGCCGGATCTGTTTGCTAATTACGTCGCCCGCTGCAAATACGTCCGGCATGCTGGTACGCATCTCATGATCCACCTTCAGGTAACCCCACTGATCTTTTTCCAACGGATCGTTGATAAGTTCCAGGTTGGGTTTCATGCCAACAAAAACAAACACACCGTCGGTCTGCAGTTCTTTCATCTCATTGGTTTCAAGGTTTTCCACCTTCACTGCCATCTTTTCTCCCCGGCGATAAAAACCCCGGGGTTCGTGAGAAAACAGGATGTTGATTTTCGGATCGGCCATGGCTTTTTCCTGGGCAGAGCGGTTTGCGGTCAAATATGGGAACTGCTGCACCATGGTGATTTTTGAAGCAAACTTTGAAATAAATTCCGATTCTTCCACGGCGGTATTGCCTCCTCCAATGATCACCACTTCCTTGTCGTGAAAATATTTGGCATCACAGGTGGCACAGTAAGAGATCCCTTTCCCATAATACTCCTTCTCCCCTTCCACATTCAGATAACGCGGCGAAGCACCCGTGGATATCAAAATTTTCTTTGCACGGATGGTCTCATGCCCGTCAATGAGCACTTCTTTCTTTTTCAGGTCTATGTTGCTGATCTCCACGGCAACCTTCATCCGGGCACCTGCCACTTTGGCCTGTTCTGCCATATTGTGGGCCAGCATGTAACCGGGCTGCGGGTCGATGAATCCCGGGTAATTGCTCACCTGGTGGGTGGTCGACACCTGTCCGCCGGGCAAAAGAGGGTCTACCAGAAGCGTATCTACCTTGGCCTGTGCAAGGTATATGGCAGCCGCCAGGCCACCCGGACCTGCACCCAACACCAGTACTTCTGTTTCTGTGTCAATGGGTCTGATGGATGCATGGATCTGTTCAACCCGGGCTTCCGGCAGCAGGGCATCCAGGTTACGCATGATGTCGGATCGGCGAATGCCACCCGTCAGCACATCGCCAACCTGTTTCCCGTTTTTAAAAAACAGAAGGGTGGGTGACGAGCGCACGCCAAGTTTTTCTGCCAGATCACGGTTGCCCTGGCGGAACATTTTTACAAAACGGATGTCCTGTCCGTATAATGCATCCAGGGCATCAAATTTCGGAGCCAGCGCCTCGCAGGGCGGGCACTCGGTCGAATAAAAATCCAGTACAAGCAGTTCGTTGGATTCCACTTCTTTATCAAATACATCCTGATTGATCTCTATCATGTGAAAAACAGATTTAATGGTTGTGTTCAGGTTTTTTTCTATAATGCTGGCTTTACAATCAAAAGCCTTGCCAGGGATAAAACAATGCCAATATGGCAAATGTTTTTTTGAAAACCCGCCCTGCAAACAGCCCAACATATTAAATAAACGCCATGTGTGTGTTGCCGTTTTAAAAAAACTTGTTAAATTTACTTTAAGCAAGTCGTATCAAAACCTAAAAAATGATTAAAAAAATACTGGTGGCCAACCGCGGTGAGATCGCTGTACGTATTATCCGGTCATGCCGCGAAATGGACATCCTTACCGTTGCGGTATACTCTGATGCCGACCGGAAAGCGCTGCATGTCTTGTATGCCGATGAAGCCATGCATATCGGTCCATCCCCTTCTGTCGAATCCTATCTGAATATTGAAAACATCATACGGGCAGCCCGGCTGAGCGGGGCCGATGCCATTCACCCCGGTTATGGCTTTTTGTCTGAGAACCCGGATTTTTCGGCAAGGTGCCAGGAAGAAGGCATCGTGTTTATCGGCCCCCCACCCAGGGCCATTTCCATGATGGGAGATAAGATCACAGCCCGCAAAACCATGATGGATGCCGGGGTTCCGGTGGTACCTGGTGCAGGAGGCAAGATCACCTCAGAAGATGAAGCCATCAGCATTATCGGGGAAATTGGCCTGCCTGTGATGATCAAGGCATCGGCCGGTGGCGGTGGCAAGGGCATGCGCCTGGTAACACGTAATAAAGAGATTACCGCCGCCCTGCGCGCAGCCCGGTCAGAGGCCAAAAGTGCCTTTGGAGACGATGCGGTGTTCATTGAAAAATATATTGAATCCCCGCACCATATCGAATACCAGATCCTTGCCGACAACCATGGGCAAGTGATCCACCTGTTTGAGCGGGAGTGTTCGGTACAGCGCCGCCACCAGAAGATTATCGAAGAAACGCCCTCCCCCATCCTGACACCGCAGCGCCGCAGGCAAATGGGCGAAGCGGCGGTTGCCGCAGCCCGGGCAGTGGATTACCGGGGTGCCGGTACCATTGAATTTATCGTGGACAAAGACCTGAACTATTATTTCCTGGAGATGAACACCCGGCTGCAGGTTGAACATCCGATCACCGAGCGGGTGGTGGGTGTTGACCTGGTCAAGGAACAGATCCATATTGCCAACGGAAAGCCACTGAATTTCGCACAGGAAGACCTCAAGCAACAGGGTCATGCGATTGAATGCCGTGTGTATGCAGAAGATCCTGACAACAATTTCATGCCGGCCCCCGGCACAGTAACCCATATCGACATCCCCTACGGCGTAGGTGTGCGCGTTGACGGTTCCATTTATGAGGGCTTTGATGTCCCGCTCTTTTATGACCCGCTCATTGCCAAGCTCATTGTTTGGGGAAAAGACAGGAACGAAGCCCTGGAACGCAGCCGCAGGGCACTGAAAGAGTTTAAGATCACCGGTGTAAAAAACAACCTTCGGTTTCTTGAGAGGATTTTGCATGCCAAAGGATTTATTGGGGGCGATTACACCACACATTTCATTGAAGAACACAAGGATTTTTTAATGCGGGAGGAGCCTTGCGAAGATCATTGCGAAGACATTGTGATGATCACGGCTTTCATGGAATACCTCAGGAAAATCCGCAAGGCAAGCCCCAGGGAGATGAGCACGCTGAAAAACAACTGGAAAGATTACAACAGGGTTCGCAATGTATTGAAATTATAACCAAAACAATATGTCATACGAAATCAAGCTTCAAAACCGCATTGCGCGGGTGGAACTCCTGAGCCGGCAGGGCGACCAGTTGCTGGTTGCCGTGGACGGCAAAGAGTATTCGCTCGATTTTGTGCGGATTGGCAAGGGGAGATACTCCATCCTTCACAAAAACAAGTCTTACAATGTTGAGTTGATCCCTGTAAACGGCATCAAGAAATACCATGTAAACACCTTTAAAAACACCTATGAGGTGGAGATCATCGATGCCGAATCAGCATATCTGGCCAGCCGGCACCAGGGGCAGGAAGATGACGACGAAGCCGTGATCAGTTCGCCGATTCCGGGAAAGGTGATGAAGGTATATGTTCGGGAAGGCGATGCCGTGGAAGCCGGGCAAACCCTGGTGGTGATCGCCGCCATGAAAATGGAAAGTGAGTTTAAGGCACCAAAAGATGGCATCGTGCGCTCTGTGAGTGCCTCTGAGGGCCAGAGTGTGGATGCCCGGCAAGAATTGGTCACGATAGAATTCTCCACCGAAAACACAAAATCATAAACCATTCCCAATAGTATTGATCCTGTTATGGAACACACAAAAGAAGACAAATACAACGAGCTGGACAGGCGCCACCACGAAGCAGAACTGGGTGGCGGACCGGAGCGTATAGCGAAAATCCATGCCAGCGGCAGAAAAACGGCCCGTGAACGCATCAACGACCTCCTTGACCCGGAAACATTTGTGGAACTCGACAAACTGGTGGTGCACCGATGTCACGATTTTGGCATGGAAAAACAAAAGATCCCCGGCGATGGCATCGTAACCGGCTATGGAAAAATTGACGGGCGGCTGGTTTATGTGTTCGCCCAGGATTTCAGTGTTTTTGGCGGGTCCCTGAGCCGTGCCAACGCCGATAAAATATTAAAAGTACAGGAGTTGTCCATGAGAATGGGCGCCCCCCTGATCGGACTCAATGACAGTGGCGGGGCCCGCATCCAGGAAGGGGTGGAAAGCCTTGCCGGATATGCCGATATTTTTATGCAAAATGTCCGCGCCAGCGGGGTGGTCCCGCAAATTTCAGCCATCCTTGGACCCTGTGCGGGGGGAGCCGTATACTCTCCTGCCCTGACCGATTTCATATTCATGACCAAAGAGACCAGCTACATGTTTGTTACCGGTCCGGATGTGATCAAAACCGTTACACACGAAGAGGTGACAAAAAATGAGCTGGGCGGGGCGACCACCCACAACAGCAAAAGCGGGGTCGCCCATTTCCGTGCCGAAGACGACCGGCAGGCCATGATGATGATCCGTGAGCTGCTCGGATTTTTGCCCTCCAACAACATGGAAGACCCCCCGGTCAAACCCTGCACCGACTCTGCCCACCGCACCGATGACAAACTGCAGCACCTTGTACCCGATAATCCAAACAAAGCATACGACATCAAAGAGATCATCCACAGTGTTGTTGACGACCACAACTTTTTTGAGGTACAGCCGCAATATGCCAAAAACATTGTAATCGGTTTTGGCAGGCTCAACGGCAAATCCGTGGGGTTTGTGGCCAACCAGCCCGCCGCCCTGGCAGGTGTTCTCGACATTGATGCTTCCATCAAGGCGGCCCGTTTTGTGCGCTTTTGCGATGCCTTCAACATCCCGGTCATTACCTTCACCGACGTACCCGGCTTTTTGCCTGGCACCGACCAGGAGTTTGGAGGCATCATCAAACACGGAGCCAAACTGATCTATGCATATGCCGAGGCCACCGTACCAAAGATCAATGTCATCACCAGGAAAGCCTATGGCGGGGCCTATTGCGTCATGTCGAGCAAACAATTGGGCGGGGACGTCAACTACGCTTATCCTACGGCAGAAATCGCCGTAATGGGTCCCGATGGAGCGGTAAACATCCTGTACCGCAACAAAAAGAATGAACAGGAAAAAATCAAAGCCGTTGAAGATTACCGGGAAAAGTTCTGCACCCCATACAAGGCCGCCGGCCTGGGTTATATCGATGAGGTGATCCAACCGCGCCAAACCCGTCTGAAGCTCATTCAGGCCCTTGAGATGACAGAGAACAAGCGGGAGAGCTCCCCCCCGAAAAAGCATGGGAATTTGCCGCTTTAACAGATTGTTTTCCGGTGTTTCACCTGTTAATAAGATTCGTAAGGGGGCCCTTTCTGAGACTCTGATTCACCTGTTCTTTACCAGGAATTGAACTTGTTGGTTGATTTCTTGTTCCTTTTTTATGATTGAACCAATTGATGTACAACAATCCATGACCCAAGCATGAAGTACGTACTGCCTGATTTGATCAAAACCATTCTCTATTTTGACATCTTCGCATACCCCCTTAGCCGGGATGAGTTGTTTGCTTATACCGGCATTGATGTTGAGAATGCTGAAAAAGCCGGGGAACAATTGGATTACTTGGTTACAAAAGGGGTTTTGAGTTATTCAGGAGGTTTTTATTATATGGGCAATCGTGGTACACCGGTTGAACGGCGCATCCAGGGAAATCAACGGGCCCAACAAAGGATGAAGGCCGCGCGTTTTTATTCCGTTATCATTTCCAGCTTCCCCTTTGTGGAGTCGGTCATGCTTTCAGGATCTATTGCCAAAGGATACATGGGTAAGAACGACGATATCGATTATTTTATCGTGACAAAGCCCGGGAGACTATGGCTGGTGAGGAGTATGCTGGTGCTCTTCAAAAAAATATTTTTACGAAACTCTTACCGCAATTTCTGCCTCAATTATTTTGTTGATTCGGAACATCTGCAGATCAAGGAAAGAAACCGCTTCACGGCTACAGAGATCGCTTTTCTCGTTCCTGTGTTTAACCGTGAAATTCACACCCGAATGCTCGCAGCCAATTCCTGGATCCGTGAATACTATCCAAATAATGTGTTCGATAAGGGATTGGGGCATGAGAAGAAATACTTTCTTACCCGGCTCTTTGAGGTGTTATTCGACAACAGCCTGGGAGATATGCTGGACAGCTACCTGTTCAGGTTATCCACAAAGATCATCGGGAAAAAATTCGGGTATATGGGGCGGGAAGATTTCTTCCGTTGCTTCAGCATCAGGCGACACGAGTTGCGCTATCTTCCCAACCGTCAACAGCAACGGATCATGAAAAGACTTTGCTGGAAGATGAAACTGTTCGAGCAAAAGACCGGGGTTGCCCTGTTTTCCGATATGCAAAGGCCAAAACCGAAAACAGGGTAATCACTTGCTCCGGTATATTAATCTGCGTTCCCACAGTTTATATATGTTACACAACATCAAAAGCCCGCGTGATGAGTACTTTTTATCAACAGGTAGAATCATATTATGACGGGGATGCCGGTGACTTTGATTCACGCTACTGGAAAAACCCTGTGCTGCAAAGGATCAGACAGGACTTCAGAGAGGAAGTGAAGCGTTTTTCGTTCAGTGAGATGCTAGAAATAGGCTATGGAACCGGATTAGATCTGGTGCATTTTGCCCGGACACATCCTGACGCCCGTGTGGCTGGTATAGATATTTCGGGGGAGATGCAGGCGGCAGCAAACAAAAAGATCAGAAAATGGGGCTTGCAGAATGTGCATGCAGACAAGGGTAGCGTAGAAGACCTGCAAACACTCTATCCGGAAAGACAGTTTGACATAGTGTATGTTTTTTTTGGCGCTCTGAACACGGTAGAAGACCTGGATGTTGCAGCAGATCATATTTTTGGATGTACAGCTCCGGGAGGGATCTTGGTGCTGTCTTTTGTGAACAGGAATTATGTTGCCGGGATGTTTTTTGAATTGTTGAAGTTGCGTTTTCGTGCAGCCTTTTCACGGCAAAAAAAGGAGTGGGGAGGCTACTCACCTTCACTGTATTTACCCAGCAAATGCTACAATCCCGGCCGCATCCAAAAAGCCTTCTCAGGGTTTCATCCTATCAGGCGCAAAGGATACTGTATCATTCACCCGGCATGGTATTATCACGGACTCAACAGGCTATTGAGAAAGTTCAGTCCGTGGCTTTGGAAAGCCGATCATCTGCTGAATAAAACATGTTTATGGTCATGGGGTGAATACACTTTGTTTGTTTTTCAGAAGCCGGAGCACATCAGACAATAGTGCCCGGTGATTCACAAAACGCACTCCAGCGGCCTTCTGAATCTCAGGATAATTTGTCCCCATTGGAATGGAGATGGTCAATGCCTGCGCCACCGTTTTACCAAATCGCTTTCTGAGTTTTATTTCGCTAATGAATTCTATTTCCTTGCCGGTAATATCTGCAAGTATTTCGCAGAAACGTTTTTGGGTGACAGGTTCGCCGGCAAATACATTCAGGTTTTGTCCCCGCTTCCCTATTCTGCTTAGCGCATCGATCATGGCAACGCCATCATCAAGGTGGATGAGTGACATCAGTTGGTTTCCGTTTCCATAGCAGGGTACTTTTCCGGTTTCCAGGATATGATGCCAGAAAAACCGCTCAAACCATGAATCCGGTCCGGTGATCCATCCCGGCCTTGCAAAGCGGATGTCCAGTGTATTTTCCTGTTGCGCAACCAGCCAGGGTGTTTCATTTCGCTGATAATACCAGGCGAATGAGGCGGGTACGACAGGAGAATCTTCAAAGGCCGGGGCATGGTCAGCGCGAGACCCGTAAAGCAATGATCCGGAAACATACACAACGACCGGGGGTTTTTTCAAATTTTTTATGATGCTGACCAGTCGACGGTTGGCATGCTCTCCCTTTTGAGAAGCCCATACACGTGTCAAGGGGCGACTCCCGGCATAACGCGCCAGGTGAAACAGCACGTCAGGCGGATATCGCTCGAACCATGTCGGATCGAACGATCCAATACTTCCGGTGACCGTATTGAAACGCTCCAGAAACCGGTATGGCGTTGTCCGGTGTATCAACATGCTGATCGCGTTATAAGGGTCTTTTGACAAGTGTTCAACCAGGGCCCGGCCAATGAAACCGGTCCCCCCAAACACCCAGATATTCTTTTTTTGTTGGTCTGTCATTCTTATTGATTTGTTTTTCTTGTTGATGATTATCTGGTACATCGAATATCTGCCTGCAAAGGTGGATCATACATCAGAGTTATTTCCGCTCGAATTCACCCTGGTTTTATAAAGTCTGCCTCTGAAAGAGATTTCTTTTCCGGAAAGCTGGAGGCATGGTAATTTGCAACGAGCCATGCCGCAGTTCCCCAAAAAAGAAATGCAAACTTGTCGGTGGTGAGGAAATTATTTACCAAGGCATGGAAAAAATAGGTTGTCAAGGCTATAAAAGCTACCATCATATATTGCCGGTTGGGATGTGAACGCCAGCGATTCACATACAGCCAGGTCCATCTTCCCATGAGCAACAGCCAGGAAAGCAGGCCGAAAACACCCATTTCACTGAGAGACAGAAGGTATTCGGAGTGGGCTGTCCCCCCCGAACCTTCAGGGACATTCCATGGATTGGTGACTGAAAGCCGGTTCATCAAGGCGGGATCCTGATAAGTGATGTATTGAAACTGATAGGTGCCAGGCCCAAAACCGGTCAATGGTTTCTCTTTGAACATCCGCAAGGCAGCTGTCCAACGGTTCAGCCGCTCCAGGTTTGACACATCGGTGCTGATGTTTCCCACCGACCTTGTACGGTCAACAATACCTGCTTCCCGGTCGTATGACAATGCATCAGTTTGCTGAATGCGTTCTGTAAGGTATCCACGAACCGTCCAACCGGCGATCAGCAATACAATCGAAAAAAGCAAAACATGACGGGCTTGGGGCTTGAAGAAGAACAATAACCACACGCCCCCTGCCACAAAAAGGCTTAGCAATGCAGCCCTGCTGCCACTTAACAACACACCAGCAAAAAAAAACCCCGCCAGGGTCCATGACAGGAGTTTCCACCTGGCAGATTTTTCCAAAGCTGATCCTGTAGCCCAAAAAGCAGCCAAAACAGCAGCCGATGCTCCAAAAAGCGTATGATCTTTATAAAAAGGTTGAAAAATTCCCCGAACTACCAAAGGATTCCATTCCCACTGCCAAAACTGATAAAACGACCAGGCCGTCACCAGGAGAAAGCCCAGTCCGTAAAGAAAAAGCATCCGGGGAAAAAGGCGGGGACTTTCCTTCGACAAGAGTATCAGCAAAAAATAGAAAACAGATAAATAGATAATGTTGACAAAGGCAAACTTCACAGAAACCAGTCTCATAGGGGAGAAAACGGTGGTGATGGCAAAAATTAATATTAACGGCACGGCCCAGAGAAACTCTTTTATCGGGTGTCTGATCCAAACGGCTCGATTGCGCATCAGATGCAAAACAAGAACCATTGCAGCCAGTGCAATAAATGGTTCTGTGGGGACGCGAAGCATCGATTCGGCGATAAATGGGAGTTCCACAGAGAAGGGTAACATAAACGCCAGCGCTTTCATCATGATAGTTTCCCAACGGAAGCGGACGATCAGGTAAGCAGCAAAAAAAGCCGTAAGCGGGATAAAAATCCATACCAGAAACGGCCATAGAATACTTGCCGAAAATCCCACCATCACCAGAAGCAAAACGGGGATTATTGTCCGGATAGCAAGCCTGCCTGTGTCATGATTCACGTACATCCTTTCTGATCATTTCAACAAATATCAAAGTGATTATAAACACGATTGTGGCAGCCAACGAGAGCAACACCCTGGGTGGCCAATCTGGTTTATGGGCCACCACAGCCGGAGAAACGACATACGATTTCGGCAACGACACTTCGAGGCTTTTACGCATTGTTTCATATTTGTTTCGCCGTTCAGACAGTTCCCACAACTTTGATTCATAAGTTAACTGTTCAAGCCGGTTCCCAAAATGTGCCGGAGCAGCTATAGAAAGCATCAGGGTATCCGCCATACCCAAACTTTTTTCAAACGCCTCAACCTCGGCTTTTTTCTGCATATAGAGCTCCTTGGAAAACTGATAGGCCGCCAGCCGGTTTTCGAGCAACACATCCTCTTTGATAATATCTCCCAACTGCACAATAGTATTGGCCATATCGGCAGCCACTTTCGGGTTCTGGTCAACCACACTGACAGATACGGAGTTGTATCTTGTTTTTTCGATGTTAATCCTTCGTTGTATATGGTCATACAGTTTTTTCCGGTTACCCGGTTTGGCAGGATCAATTTCATAAAAACCTGCCAGTCCAAAGCGTGCATCAAGACTATCGAGCATGCGGGTAGACTGTAATATCTGGATGTGGCCGTCAATTTCCGCATCGCTGGCAAACCCGATCCCCTGCTGGTTGTATTGTTGTGAAAACAGTGTAAGCGGCACAAAGATCAGGGCTTCAGACCGGTATAAGGGCTTCACAAACAGTGGTGAGGAGAAGAGATACACCAGCAGGAACGAGATAAACGCACCGATTGCCAGCCACTTGAGGAAGTTTCGACGCAACAACCAGGAAAATTCTTCTTTTATCATGTACGGTAAAATTGAGTAAATTGATGATCC
>PWON01000125.1 GCA_003557385.1 Bacteroidales bacterium
CCGGCAATGGCCGCAAGCGATTCGGAATGCAAATCGGCTTTATGTGTCAGGCCCGGTTCACGAAAATGCACCTGGTCGTCAATAACCCCCGGCAACAGGAATTTGCCGTCCACATCAATTTTCCTGCACTCCTCATCAGTGAATGCACCACGGTGTCCGCCCGGAAATATTTTGCGGATCACCCCCTGATCCAAAAAGACATCACCCCGGAAGATGCTTCCTTCATTGACGATGCTGACATTTTCAAGCAGGCATGCTGTAGGCTTCATTTTTTTTATCATTTGGGCTGTTTGAATCTGCCCGGATTTACCAGGCTTTTCCATTTCAGCTTTATAACCCCCCAAACGGCTTCCTTAAAGATCCCGGAGCTCATTTTGGATTCTCCCAGGGTGCGGTCGGTAAACACGATCGACACCTCTTTGACCTTAAAGCCCATCTTCCAGGCAGTAAACTTCATTTCTATCTGAAATGCATAGCCGCTGAATTTAACTTCATCGAGGTTGATGGCCTCCAGTACTTTTCGTTTGTAGCATTTGAAACCTGCCGTGGTGTCGCGGAAAGGCATCCCTGTAATGAAGCGAACATAAATGGAGGCAAAGTATGACATCAGCACCCTGCCCAATGGCCAGTTTACTACGTTCACCCCGTCAACATACCTGGACCCTATGGCCAGGTCATATCCCTTGTGCGCGCACGTATTGAATAAGCGGACCAGGTCTTCGGGGTTATGCGACAGGTCGGCATCCATCTCAAATATATATTCATAATGCCTTGCCAGCGCCCATTTGAAGCCATGGATATAGGCTGTTCCCAAACCCAGCTTGCCATTTCTGGTTTCCAGAAAAAGGCGGTCTGGATACACGGACATCATGTCCTTCACCAACCCGGCTGTCCCGTCGGGGGAATTGTCATCCACCACCAGCACATGAAATTCTTTGGGAAGGGAAAAAATCTGCTCCAGGATTTTTTCAATATTTTCCCGTTCATTGTAGGTTGGAATAATCACCAAAGCATCAGCCACTGCAGTATTTCAGTTTTCGGGTTTTGGGGCCAAGGATGGCATACGGTTCATCCGTGTATCACCCGTATGTCAAAAGTACGTTTTTTGTCAACATAAATTGTGAAAAACGGTTTTTGCGTATAATATGTAATTTTGCAGACATGAACACGGCACTCATCTATCTTGACAATGCAGCCACCACACCCGTGGACCCGAGTGTGCTGGAAGCCATGAACCAACACCATGAGGTGTTTGGCAATCCTTCGTCGGTGCACGTTCAGGGGCGTAAAGCCAGGGTCCTTGTTGAACAGGCGCGCCGTACCGTTGCAAAGATCATGCAGGTTGCGCCGGCAGAAGTATTTTTTACCTCCGGCGGTACTGAAGCCAACAATGCCATCCTCTGGGGATGTGCCCTGAATCTTGGTTACACCCATTTTATCACCAGTATGCTGGAGCATCCGGCCGTACTGAAACCTCTGCAATACCTCCGGCAGTTTGCAGGCATACAGGTGCATTTTGTGAATACAGATACCCTGGGGCATATTGACCCGGAGCACCTTGAAAAATTGTTGAAAGAACACCCCGGTGCCCTGGTAAGCCTCATGCATGCCAACAATGAAACCGGAAACCTGCTGCCTGTAAACACCGTTTCGCACCTTTGCAAAAAATATCAGGCGGCCTTTCATTCAGACACCGTGCAGACCATCGGCAAATATTCAATGGATTTGCCGCACCTGGGTTTTGACTTTGCGGTGGCCAGCGCCCATAAGTTCTGCGGGCCAAAAGGCGTGGGTTTTATGGCCGTGCCAACGGGTAAATTTTTCAAGCCATTCATTGCCGGAGGTGGTCAGGAAAGGAATATGCGGGCCGGTACAGAAAACGTGCCGGCCATCATTGGCCTGGCCAAAGCACTGGAAATTGCCCATGTGCGTATGGCTGAAGACCAGGTTCACATACGTTCGCTGAAAAGTGCCTGTATCCGGTTGCTGCGTGAACGCATCCAGGGGGTAGGCTTCAACGGTGATGTGCACGGAAGTTCATTGCATACCATCCTGAATGTATCCCTGCCGCTGAATATGGATGCCGACCTGTTGCTTCCAAACCTTGATATGGCGGGAATATGTGTTTCGTCGGGCAGCGCCTGTGCCAGTGGCAGCAATAAAGCCTCTCATGTGTTGTCGGCCATGGAGGTGGATCCCAGCAGGCCATCGGTGCGGATATCTTTCGGCAGGCAGAACACCCTTGCGGAGGTGGAAACCCTTGTGGATGTTCTGGCAAGACATGCCACCCCACTTTAGCGGCTGTCCGGAATATGCCCGCAGAACAAATCAGGCAATCACTCTGTGGAATACAGCCTTACCTCACTGATCTCCCATGCTGCCGCCCCGGAGGTAGTACTTGTATATTTAAAGGCAATGTGGATGGTTTGTCCGTCGAATTGTGATATGTCAATGGCGCCGCTGTCGTAAAAGTTCCAGCTGTTGCCCGGTGGACGGCTGAAGTTGTCAAACACCACCCATGTGCCGTCCTGGTTCGGATCGCCCCCTTCATAATCTGCGGCGATCAGCACTTGCATATCATGATGGGAGGTGATAAAATTAATGGCTTCGCGGATCTCCAGCGTCACCCCCTGGCGGTCGCCCAGGTCAATGGCAGGGGAAATCAGCCAGTTTTCGTTTGCAAGGGCGCTTCCCCCAACAAATCCGTTGATCACCACGCAGCCTCCATCGAAATGTGCCCAGTACCAGTGCTGGTTTCCGATCATGTTGTGATCGGTAAAAGGCTCAATGCCATCAGCTTCGTCGCTGAAATCAACCTCCCAGAAACCGGTTTGCGGAATGATGCCTTCCCCGTCCATCCAGTAGCCTGAAGTGCCCCGCAAACCCGGTTGTCCGAAATAGGGTTCCAGGTTGCCCAGGAGTTTTACCTGTTTGCCAA
>PWON01000030.1 GCA_003557385.1 Bacteroidales bacterium
AACCTGAAGTACTTGTTGTTTGAATGATCTATCTTATGTCTTGAATAATTCCCGGCCAGTCATTTATTCAAAGAACATCCGGTAATGTTCGTAAAGGTTGAAAACCGATCGCACATAGGTTACCGGCTCCATACCGGAAGCATAGCCAAACCGGACTTCTTCCCTGTTGTAATATTCTGGGTTTGATTTTTTGAGCATGTATTGTTCAACGTGTCCGTCCCATATGTTTGGGTCAACCCCGTGTGCGCTGGCAAGCCGGCGTGCATCCTGGACATGTCCCTGTCCGACATTATAAGATGCCAGCACAAACTTAATCCGTTCATTTTCGTCCTGAATGTCTTCCTTCCAATAGTTCTCGAGCCAGCGTAAAAAACGCACCCCCGCAATGATGTTCTGTTCCGGGTCAAAAGGATCGCTTGCGCCATATTCGCGGGCTGTTACAGGCATCAATTGCATGAGGCCCTGCGCCCCGGCCCAGGACCGTGCATGCGGATCAAACTGTGATTCGCGGTATGCCAATGCAGCCAGCAGTCTCCAGTCCCAGTCAATCTTTGAAGCACCTTCACGAAATAAAGAATCATAGGGGGATATATTACCTCCGGTCAGTGGAAAATAATCACTGCCATACCTTGTTCTGAAGGCACGGCGATTCTCATAGTATTTATTGTAGATCACATAGTAATCGGTTTGTGTGCGTGTTTCATCAAGCCAATCATTAATCGCCCCGAGCAGATCGGGAGAGGATGGTCGCACTGCCCAGGCGGTTTGCTGAGGCAAACTTACCGCAGTGGATACATCAAGGTCCTGGTAGAAAGCCGCTTTGATTCTTTCAATGTTCTCATCGGAAACCGTAAAATCGATTTTTCTTTCCGCAACCTGTACGATCAGTTCCTCTGTGATCACTCCCGGATCCGCCTCAATAATCGAAATTTCAGCACCTATTTCTTCAGACAGGTTGTTCAGTCTCTCAACATATGCTGATCCCCGGCGCACATGGATGGTTTTGCCTGACAATTCCAAAGGGTTCCGGATCAGATCCTGCTCGATTTGGTGCAACATCATTTGCCGCCAGTTCTCCGGTTTTCGTTGGACCAGCACCTGCCGGGTCATATTTAACGGGCTGCTGAAGGCCAAACGCTCTCGTCTTGCCGTCGTGACCGTGAGGCCGTATGCGATTAGGTCACCATCCCCTTTTTCAAGCATGTCCATCATTTGGCCAAGGTCATCGGCCAGCACAATCCTCACCGGCATATCAAGGTATTCTCCAAACAACTGAAGCAGTTCATATTCATATCCCATCACCTGACCCCGGTAAACAAAGTAGCTTAATGGGCTGTAGCTTGTAATGGCAATCAACTCGCCTCTTTCCCTGATGGCGTCAAGGTCGACGGGTTCTTCCGGCTGTTTTTGGCAGTTTGCCATCAGCCCAATCATCAAAACCGTTATCAAACAATAAAAAAACCTCACCCTGGTCATGTTTTTTGGATTTTCCGCATGTTAAAACTATGCAATATCTGTTCAATTAACAAATACAGCGTTTGGTTTTTCAATTATACCTTTTGATTTTTTTTAGCTATTATTGCATAGCTGAACCAAAGCACATGGGATATGAAAAAGAAAACTTTAATTCCATTATTCATGACCTTGTTTTTGCTGGCCACCCTGCTTTCATGCAACAGAGACCATGCCGAGGTTATTTATATCAACGCACAAATCCACACCATGGATGATGACCTGCCCCTTGCCTCCGCCCTGGCCATCAGGGATGGTAAATTTGTGTACGTGGGCCATGACCAGGGTGTAATGGAATATGCAGGCAGCAAAACCGAAATCATTGATCTGGAAGGAAAAACTATAATTCCCGGACTTACAGAAAGTCATATGCATTTTGACGGACTGTGCCGCAATCTTTTGCTGGCCCCCCTGGATATTTACTGGCTTCCGCTGGATGAGTTGCTGGAAAAGGTCGCAGAAACCGTTGAAGCGGCCGGGCCCGGCGACTGGATCATTGCACGCGGGTACAATGATGCCATTTGGGATAAAATCCCCCACAAAGACCTTCTGGATGCTGTCAGCCCGGAGCACCCCGTGGTGTTGCGCCGCTATTGCGGCCACGCCCACTGGGTCAACAGCAAAGCCCTTGAACTGGCTGGTGTCACCGTGCGAACGGACAATCCGGATGCAGGCATAATAGTGCGTGATCAGACCGGAGAACCCAGCGGAGTTCTGATATCTGCGGCGGGTGCTTTGGTGACCAGGCATATCCCTCCACCGGATGAACTCAGTCATGAAGAGGAAATCCAGGCTTTGCAAATGGGTAGTGATGCCCTGTTGGCTGCGGGCATCACTACTGTGCATGACCTGACCGGTACAGGCATTAGGGATATACAAATCCGGCAGGAAGCTTATGAGCGTTCGGCATTGAGGGTAAGGCTGATGGATGCAATTACCCAGGTTGCTGCCATTAAACTTGGAGAGCCGCTTATAAATCTTTATAGCAATCGCTACACAGTGCGATGGGTCAAGGAATTTGTAGACGGATCGCTGGGTGGCCGGGGCGCAGCAATGCTCGAAGATTATCATGATATGCCGGGAGAAAGAGGTGCCTTGCGCCCACTGGGACAAGATGTGGATAATTATGCCAACATGGTAGCGGACCTCCTGGCACTTGGTTTTTCTACGCGTACACATTCCATTGGGGATCATGGGAACCGGGTTACCCTCGAAGCGTTTGAAAAAGCCATGGAAATCAGCGAAAAAAGCCCGAATGAGGCCCGTTTGGTGGTTGAACATGCCCAGATACTTCAACCCAAAGACATTGAAAGGTTTGCCGGAGGGAATATCATTGCCTCGATGCAACCGGTGCATGCCACTGAAGACATGCTTTTTGTAGAAGACCGCATAGGATACGACCGGGCCAAAAACGGTGCATA
>PWON01000134.1 GCA_003557385.1 Bacteroidales bacterium
GCCCGGCCGAGCGTGGAGAGTGCGCAACGGATCAGATTCAGCAAACCAAAATAAACTTCTGACATGGCAAAAATTCTGGTCACAGGCACCGCAGGTTTTATAGGCTACCACCTGGCAAAAGCCCTTCTGGAACGTGGCGACACCGTCGTTGGCCTGGATAACATCAACGACTATTACAGTGTACGGCTGAAGCTCGACCGGCTGCGCGATACCGGCATTTCGGTGCCCAGGGAAAAAGGCGGGGTAAAAGCGGCCGGAAACCAGAAAAGGGCATCCCGGGCAAAAACGGATCAGGCATTGGCAACCGGGGCAAAAACGGCCGGATCCACAAAAACAGGGGCCAGTGATGGACTTACGCTGATACATTCCACCAAATACCCCGAATATCGTTTTATCCGCGCCGACCTGGCCGACCGCGATGCCATCATGGGTCTTTTCAAAGAAGAGCAATTTGATTATGTGATCCACCTGGCCGCCCAGGCAGGCGTGCGTTATTCACTTACCCATCCGCAAGCTTATGTGGATGCCAATATCACAGGCTTTTTGAATATTTTGGAAGCCTGCCGGACATACCCGGTAACACACCTGGTATATGCATCTTCCAGTTCGGTTTATGGGAAAAATACGGAAATGCCCTTTTCGGTAAACCACAATGTGGACCACCCGGTTTCGCTCTATGCAGCCAGCAAGAAAAGCAATGAGCTGATGGCCCATACATACAGCCACCTTTTTGGCATCCCGGCCACCGGGCTGAGGTTTTTTACCGTGTATGGTCCCTGGGGCCGTCCCGACATGGCCCTGTTTTTATTCACCAAAGCCATCCTGAAAAATAAGCCCATTGAGGTGTTTAACGAAGGGGATATGATGCGCGATTTTACATACATCGATGATATCGTGGAAGGGGTGATCCAGGTAACAGACCGTCCGGCCAAGGCCAACCCCGCCTGGGGTGGCTGCACCCCCGACCCGGCTACCAGCGACGTGCCCCACCGTGTATACAACATCGGGAATGGCAGCCCCGTAAAACTTATCGATTTTATAAGCGCCCTGGAAAAAGCACTGGACAAAATCGCTGAAAAAAAGCTGCTTCCCATGCAACCGGGCGATGTCCCCGCCACCTGGGCCGACACCGGCAACCTGGAGCGCAACATCGGGTACACACCCGACACACCCGTTGAAGAAGGCATTGCAAAATTCGTGGAATGGTACAGGGGGTATTATAAAGTGTAATTATTTGCGTATCGCCGGGAAAACGTGAATGCCTTGCGCCACCGAAAATCTATCCTGCCCGGGACTTTTCAGCTCTCTTCCGGGAATCATAAACCTTTTTGGACCCGTATGCGGCACCCAGCACGAGCATGATCGCCAGGCCCCCGCCCAATGAACCGTGCGGGGGTTTGTGGTCTTCGTTCTCATGATCCGGCGGCAAGGGCTGTGCAGCTCCAGCCATTCTAAAAACCACCAACATCAAAGCCAGACCTGTTTTTAAGAAGGTGTTTTTAAGACGGCATGCAGTTATTTTTCTCATTTTCAGGTTTTTTTATTTCTTAATTATTAATATTCATTGTATTATTTCGCTAATTTAACAATATTAAATTACTATATGACCATATTTTTTATAAAATAAATGCTTTTGTTTTAATTTTTTAATATAAATTAGCGGTTTGATATTACAAAACACATTGTTTGTCTGGCATTTTGTGTCCTTACCGGCTTGATTTTGTGGCTGAAAGGGCGAAGCCGGGCCTAGCCGTGACCCAATACATTGATCCTATGAGAAAATATTTTTTCTTCGCAACACAAACAAAGAACCTGCTGGCAACAGAAACATGGACGCTTCGGACGGCAAAAACACAGGAGCCGCGGGCGAGAAAAGCACGGTTGCTTCGTGCGACTCAAACACAGGCGCTGCTGGCGGTCGTTTTGCTGGCGGTTGCCATTGTGGCAGGGTGCACCCCCCAACGCAAACTCATTTATTTGCAGGATAAATCCTCCAGCCAGGGCAAGCCGGCCGAATACACACAGGATGATATAAGGCCTTTCGATCAAACAACCGCACCACATGAAAAGTCCTCGCCCACGGAAGAGCCGACCGAACACCATCCCACCAGTGACGGCCTCATGCTCCAACCAGCCGCCCAGCATAAAGAACCCCCCACCCGGGCGAACCAAGTCGAATACCGCCTGCAGCCCGGGGACATATTGCATGTGCGGGTGCTGACGTCAGACCCCTATTCGCCTGAGGTCATCAACTCATTTGACATCCGCCGGTATACGAAAGGCTCGGGCGATGTGGGCAACCCCGACATGTACCTGCATGGCCACTCGATCAACCTGGCCGGGTACATCCATTTGCCCATGGTGGGAAATGTTCATGTGGCCGGCCGGACGATTGAGGAAGCCCAGGAGATCATCCGCAAAAAAACCACGGCTTTCCTGCTGGATGCCGTGGTGTCGGTTAAGCTTGTCAATTTCTCGGTAACCGTCCTGGGTGAAGTGCGCCGGCCGGGCACCTATTACTTATACGATCACAACCTGACCATCATGGACGCCATTGGCATGGCCGGTGATCTGACCGACTACGGCAGACGGCAAATACACATCATCCGGCAAAACCCCGGCGGGCCCGTATTCGCACAAATAGACATCACCGATCGGCGGGCGCTTGATTCAGAAGTGTTTTATCTGCATCCAAACGACCTGATCTACGTGGAACCACACACCACCAAACGGTTTGGGTTTGCACAGTTTCCCTTTGCCGTGGTCTTTTCGGCCATTTCCACCACCTTGTTGCTGATCAATTTTTTCAATTGATGACCATGTCCTTACGCAAACATCCTGACAAAAACATCCTGACAAAAACATCCTGACAAAAACATCCTGACAAAAACATCCTGACAAAAACATCCTGACAAAAACATCCTGACAA
>PWON01000039.1 GCA_003557385.1 Bacteroidales bacterium
CCAGAGTTTAAGGCGCTCAACCCGTCGCTACACAGCAGCATGCAGCAATTTTTTGAACGGATGGAAGGCACACATGCCATATTCCGCATGATGATTGACAAACAGAAAGAAAGTTGCATGCGCCGGGTGGGCAACGAATGGCACATCCTGGTCAAACCATTGCAAAAGCTTCCCCGGCCGGAGATTTTTTTATACGAGTTCTTAAAAGATTTTGGGTTTTCGGCTGCCGTCAGCCAGGATATCCATGCCAGCCTCGACCGGCAGGCTGGGAAAAGTTTTGAGTCAGACACACATACGGCCCTCAAAGACCGCGACATACTCATTGTGTATCCCAACAAAACCGGTATGGACCCCCTTGCCAGGGAAATCATGTCCGGCACAACTCAAGTTCGTATTGGCGACATGGTTTTTCGTTTCGACACAGGACAAATGAAAAATGCTCCAGTTTTGCCATCCGGTGCACAAGAGCTGATGGTCGACCTGGACCTCTTATCTTTCCCGCTGTCGCTGCGTCCGTGGAAAGCAGGCGATAAAATGGTGCCCCTCGGCATGGAGGGACATAAAAAAGTAAGTGACCTGCTGACCGGAGAAAAAATTCCCCGGCACCGTAAAAAAGAGGTGCTGGTGCTTGTATCTGGCGGTGAAATTGTCTGGGTGGCCGGCATCCGTGCCGACGAACGTTTTAAAGTCAGCAAACAAACCAAAAAGTATTACAGGGTTCGTATGAGCATATCTTAATCTTTTTAACTTTTTTTATCAGGGACATATCAAACCAAAACAAGCACATTATGTTGGCTTAATAAAACATAACAACATCGCATGACCTCAACACATCTCAAAAAATTACGCCTCCTGGTGATCCTGTTGTTCACCATTTCTATGGGTCAGGCACAGATCCTCGATCCTGTCGAATGGCATTTTTCAAAAGAAAAAGTCTCGGAAAACACCTTCGATTTGCACCTGACCGCAACCATGGATCCCGGCTGGTACATTTACGGCATGGATCTGGCCCCGGGCGGGCCCATACCTACCAGCATCCGGTTTGACCAGAACCAGGGCTACACATTGGTCGGGGAACTAAGCGCACCACCGGCGGAAGTTAAATTTGATCCCAATTTTAATATGGATATCACCATGTATGGCGGTTCGGTGCGCTTTACCCAACGCGTCAGGGTGTTGTCGGAATCCCCGGTGCAGGTTACCGGCGAACTGTAATACATGTCGTGCGATGACCAGCGATGCCTGCCGCCTGATTTTATGGGATTCTCCTTCTCTTTGGAAGGTACCGGAGAAGCAGGTGTGACCGCCATGGAAACATCACCCGGAGAAAGGCCCCGGGAAGAAATTGCAGACGAGCCCGCAACGCAGTTGCCCGATCCTGAAACAGTCGAAAAAGAAGACGAGCCCGCAACACAGGTGCCTGATCCGGAACCGGCAGAAAAGGCAGAAGTACGGACCATCTACACACCTGAAGAAACAGGCGACAGGAGCCTGGGCTGGACATTCATTATGGGGATTTTGGGTGGGCTTTTGGCCATGCTCACCCCTTGCGTGTTTCCCATGATCCCGCTTACCGTGAGTTTTTTCCTACGAAATGCCGACAACCGGACCAGGGCATTTCGCGATGCACTGTTCTACGGATTCACCATCATATTTGCCTATGTTGTGCTCGGACTGGCCATCTCTGTTATTTTTGGCCCGGCCACCCTCAACGCACTGGCCACCAGCCCGGGATTCAACATCTTCTTTTTTGCCCTGCTGGTGTTTTTCGCGGCTTCTTTCTTTGGTGCCTTTGAACTGACCATGCCCGCCAGCTGGTCGAATGCCCTCGACAGTAAAGCAGACAAAACAGGTGGGCTTATCGGGGTATTCCTCATGGGGCTGACCTTTGTGCTGGTATCCTTCTCCTGCACCGGCCCCATCGTGGGCACGCTGCTTGTTGAGGCGGCCATCGGGGGAAGTGTATTTGCTCCGGCCATCGGCATGCTTGGATTCAGTCTGGCCCTTGCCATCCCCTTCAGCCTTTTTGCCCTGTTTCCCACAGCACTCAAGTCATTGCCCAAATCCGGCGGCTGGATGAATGCGGTAAAAGTGGTCCTGGGCTTTATTGTGCTGGCCTTCTCCCTGAAATTTCTTTCGATTGCCGATGCCGTCGGCCAGTGGGGTATCCTCGACAGGGAGGTGTTCCTGGTGATCTGGATTGCCATATTCCTGCTCATGGGATTATACCTGATCGGGAAAATAAAATTTGCCCACGACACAGAGCTCAAATATCTTTCGGTCCCACGGCTGATGCTGGCCATTGCCACCTTTGCCTTTGTGTTATACATGATCCCGGGTTTGTGGGGGGCGCCCCTTAGGGCCATCAGCTCCTTTTTGCCATCGCCCGTAACCCAGGACTTTGACCTGAGCCGTATCACCACACAGGCACCCACCAACGAGAGCGAAACCATCTATGTTGGCAAAAGTGTCCAGGAAGGTCCCCATGGCCTGATGGCATTTACCGATTATGACGAAGGCATGGCAGCAGCACGTCAGGCCGGGAAACCCGTATTCCTCGATTTTACGGGACTGGGATGCGCCAACTGCCGTAGAATGGAAGCCAATGTCTGGTCCGACCCAAGGGTTTTGGAAAAACTGCGAAACGATTTTGTGAAAATATCCCTGTTTGTCGACGACCGCACCCGCCTGCCCGAAGAAGAACAATTCATCTCTTCAGCCCTTGGCCGTGAACGGCGTGTAAGCACCATCGGACAAAAATGGAGCGTCTTCCAGGCCGAACGTTACGGGGCAAATACCCAGCCCTATTACGTAATCCTCGACCACGAAGAAAACATGCTGGCACCGGCCTATGGGTATGATACAAACGTGGAACGTTACCTTGAGTTCTTGACCACCGGCAGTAACAATTTTTAGAAGTAGTTAGTA
>PWON01000243.1 GCA_003557385.1 Bacteroidales bacterium
CCCACTGGAAAACATACAGGAACTAAACCCGGGATGCGCCCTCATTGTAAAGCGCGACGGCCGCGTACAGGAGGTGCCTTGCAAGGAACCCGGCCGGCGATCGGCCTGTTCGTTTGAGAGGATTTATTTTTCTCGTGGGACAGACGCCGACATTTACCAGGAGCGTAAACGCCTGGGGCGGCAACTGGTCCCGGCCATTTTGAAGACCATTCATTATGACCTGGACAACACCCTGTTTTCTTATATCCCAAACACGGCCATCGCCGCCTTTAAGGGGATGGTGGAGGGGTTGAACGATTTTTGCGATGGGGTAAAAAAAGACCGCATCCTGCAGATGCAGGGCAAGGTGGAGCCGGAGGCCCTGCAAAAACTGCTCGCATTGCGTCCCCGCGTAGACCAGGTGGCGGTAAAAGACGCCAAACTGCGCACGTTCATTACCGAAGATCGCAAGCGGGATGAACTGGTGGCCCACGTGTATGATGTCACCTATGGGGTGGTGAAGCGTGGAGAAGACACCCTGGTGGTGATTGACGACAGCATCGTGCGGGGCACGACTCTGAAGCAAAGCATTGTGCGAATCCTTGACCGGCTGGGCCCCAGGGTAATCTTGATCGTGTCATCGGCCCCGCAGATCCGTTATCCGGACTGCTATGGGATCGATATGACCAAGCTGGGTGACTTTATCGCCTTCCGTGCGGCCATGGAGTTGTTGAAAGAAAGCGGCCGGGAACACATCATCAACGAGGTGTATCGCGAATGCAAACGGCAGATGGAGCTGCCCACAGAGGAAACCGAGAACGTTGTCAAGGAAATTTACCGGCCCTTTACCGCCGAACAGATCTCGGCAAAGATCGCGCACATGTTGCATCCGCCGGAAGTGAAGGCGCGGCTGGAGATCGTCTACCAAACCATCGAGGACCTGCATGCAGCCTGTCCCGGGCATACCGGCGACTGGTACTTTACGGGGGATTATCCCACGAAGGGGGGGAATAGGGTGGCGAATAGGTCGTTTTTGAACTATATTGAGGGAAGGGACGAACGTGCATATTAGGAAGAGGTAGTTAGTAGTTAGTAATTGGTAATCAGTGGGTTACAGAGGATAGGGCTGAGAGGCTTAGGCGAAAAGGCATGTCTAATTACATTAAGAATTTGATACTGCAGGGGGAGCATCAGCAGCTGGATTTTAAGTTCCAGGTGAATGATAGCCGGAAGATTGCGCGGACGCTGGTGGCGTTTGCCAATACAGACGGGGGCAAGTTATTGATCGGGGTGAAGGACAATGGGGTGATTGCGGGAATCCGCACAGAGGAGGAGTATCACATGATTGAGGCGGCGGCGGGGATGTATTGCAAACCGGAGGTTGATTTTGCTTCGCGACACTGGAACATTGACGGCAAACGGGTGCTGGAGGTGGATGTGCCCCGGGCGCAGGTCAAACCCCATTATGCCAAAACCGACAACGGCACCTGGATGGCCTGGGTGCGGGTCGGGGACCAGAACATCCTGGCCGACACCATCATGGTCAAATACTGGAAACGGCAGAAAAGCCCCCAGGGCACGGTAATTCACTATTCCGACAACGAAAAGCTGCTGTTGCAATACCTGAGCACCCATCCCACGATCAGCCTCCGGAAGTATTGCAGTATTGCCCATCTGCCACGCAACCACGCCGAGGACGTCATTGTTGACCTAATGGTGGCCGGCCTGGTGGAAATGGGCCAAAACGAATTTCAGACCTGGTTCAGAATACGGGATCCGGAGGAGGGGTAGATTTTTATCGCAAAGAAAAAAATTTTAAAGCTTAAAAAGTATCTTCAGGTTTTGGTTTACCAGCTGGATAGAGCCTTTGTTAATCCAACCAAGACGACCAAGTGCCAAACCCTTATCAATTGTAGCAAGTTTTGAAAGCCTTATTAATGATGGCTTTTTTAAGCCGTTTTCCCCGGAAGGCTGTAAAAGGATGTCGGTTGTTTCTTTCAATGATAGTTGTGTTGAAATAAAAGACACTGTTATATCTGCCTTACTAGATATTAATACCAATGCAGGCCTGTTTTTATTTCCTGTGAGATCTGTAAAAGGAAAGGGAATAAGAACAATATCGCCTTTTTGCATCAGTATTTTTCTTTAAGATCATCCACCGTATATAAATCTTCTTCTTCCTTGAGAAAATCGTAGGTTTTTGACCGGCTCATCAATTCTTCCATTCCTTTTTGGAGAACCTCTTCGTCATATTTTTTAAACAAAGAATCCACAAAATCAGACACCTCTTTTACTTTTTCATGAGGCAGCCGCGATAGTGTTTTAAGGGTCTTGTTTATTAATATTTCCTTGCTCATGGTTTGATGTGTATACATTTTGTCTGAAGCAACACCCAAAGTTAGCAAAAAGATAAAAACAGCTATATGCAATTATTTGTATTCGGCGCTATTAAATACCTGGCCGGTGGAACCTATTGGTGTCTCGTTGCCAGAAGCGCCGGGTGCATATCCTTGTTGTGGACTCTGGTATTGGTCTAAAAATCTTCGACAGGAAACATCTTTCTGATATACCCAACGGCTGCATTATGATCAAGGTGTTTAATGTTTTCGAAAAAATCACCTGGGAGGGTCACCGGGTTGGCGTTAGAGGCAGGCCAAAGGTTTACATATTTCAGCTTCCAGGCATCGGAACCCATCACGGCAAGAAAATTCTTTTTCAACGTGGCCAGGTTTTCCACCATTATCCCATAGTCATCATCTGAGATCAAACGATTTTCGTAAAGAAACTCGTAGATGTAATGCAACCCCCAAACCCGTCCAAACAATTCAATCTGATTGCTTCTCAGGAAGCCATCGTATCTTTCAGCCACATAATTGTCGAGATGATTGTAAGACACGAAGAAAAAGCCACGGTCTTTTTTCTTTGTCACAAGGAGTTTCCGG
>PWON01000029.1 GCA_003557385.1 Bacteroidales bacterium
ACATCCTGAAAGAACTGGATCCGGATGATCTGAAAAAACTGCTCAATCGGGGCATTGAATTGTTGCATCAGGCAACGGGTAAACTTATAGATGTTCGTCAAACGGAGGCGCTGTTAAGGCTTAGCGGAGGTGATGCGCGTAAATTGCTCAATGCACTCGAACTGGCCGTCCATTCAACGAAAGGCAAGAAGGTGGTGGTGACCAACGATTTGGTCTTGTCGGTAATCCAGCAGAACCTCGCCCTTTATGACAAGGGTGGTGAAATGCATTATGATGTCATATCGGCTTTTATTAAATCGGTCAGAGGCAGCGATCCCAATGCAGCCGTATATTATCTTGCCCGGATGATAGATGGGGGCGAAGATCCAAAATTCATTGCACGCCGTTTGCTTATTTTGGCCGCTGAGGATATCGGCAATGCCAATCCCAATGCCCTTTTGCTTGCTACAAGTTGTTTTGAGGCGGTAAACATGATCGGGATGCCCGAAAGTCGCATCATTCTTTCACAAACAACCATTTATCTTGCCTCATCACCCAAAAGCAATGCTTCTTACCTGGCCATAAACAAAGCCCAGGACCTGGTTCGCAAAACGGGCGATCTTTCCATTCCACTTTCAATCAGGAATGCACCCACAAAATTGATGAAAGAAGCCGGCTATAGCAAAGATTACCAATACGCCCACAATCATCCCGGACATTTTGCCTTCCAGGAGTTTTTGCCTGATAAAATCGCCGGGACCCGCTTGTATGATCCTGCCGAAAATACGCGTGAAAAAGAGATGCGCTCCCGTCTGAGGGTCCTTTGGAAAGACAAGTACGGGTATTAATGACGGATAAGCCAATGAGCCGTTGAATTGTTTGTTTATTGATCTGCAAAATTATGATGAACAGGGAGTTGTTTTACCGGTACCTGGCACAGACTTCTTCAGCCCCCCTGGCTTTGGAGATTGAAAGAGCCGAAGGCCTGTATATGTACGGTGCAGACGGCAAACAATACCTGGACCTTATCAGTGGCATTTCCGTTAGTGCGCTTGGTCACAGGCATCCTGCGGTACTTGAGGCGGTAAAGGAACAGCTTGATCAATATATGCATCTGATGGTCTACGGAGAGTTTGTGCAGGCACCGCAGGTCAGGCTGGCCGCTTTGCTTGTTAAGCACCTGCCCGATGCATTGAACAATGTTTATTTGGTGAATTCCGGCAGCGAAGCCATCGAGGGGGCTCTGAAACTGGCCAAACGATATACCGGAAGAACAAAGATCATTGCCTTTGAAAATGCCTATCATGGCAGTTCTCACGGTGCCCTGAGCGTAACCGGGCCTGAAACAATGAAAAAAGCTTTCCGGCCGTTGCTCCCGCAGGTGCATCACATCCCGTATGGCCACATTGAAACACTCGATATGATAACAGAGCAAACAGCCTGTGTGGTGGCAGAACCCATACAGGGTGAGGCGGGTGCCATTGTGCCGGAAAAAGATTTTATGATCGCCCTTCGACGAAAATGTTCTGATACCGGGGCATTGCTTATACTGGATGAGATACAGACCGGCATGGTACGGAGTGGAAAACTTTGGGCATTCGAACACTATGGGATCGAACCGGATATCCTGACACTTGCCAAGGCTTTGGGAGGAGGGCTTCCCATTGGCGCCTTTATTGCAGGGAGGGAGATCATGCATTGTTTGACTGAAAAACCTGTTTTGGGGCATATCAATACTTTTGGCGGAAATGCATTATGTGCAGCTGCTGCTGAGGCCACATTGCGTACGATTGTTAACGACCGGCTCTGGGAATCTGCTGCAGCTCTTGAGAAAGTATTCCGCAATGCCCTGAGGCACCCTCGTATACTCGGAATCCGGGGCAGGGGCCTGTTGCTTGCACTCGAATTTGCGCATGCTGATCAATGCAAGGAGGTCATTGCAAGGTGTATCGACAAAGGCCTGGTAACCGATTGGTTCCTGTTTGCCGGCCATTGTTTACGCATCGCTCCCCCGTTGACCATCACTCATGATCAGGCAACGGCGGCATGTGATATCATCCTGGAGTCGGTCGAAGAAACAAAGGGTTGATTTGTATATATATTGTGATTATCTTTAACCTGTTATTGCCGGATCGATTGACCAGGCACATTGATTTGACGGTGTATGGAAGCTGATCTTAAAAAATTGCTGGCCAATAAACCATTGCAAAGCCTCCCTGTATTGGGTTTTTTTGATAATTATCCTGTCGAAAAATGGTTAAGGCACGGGGATTTCCTGCTGATATGTGGTACCAGCGACTATTACTGGGCTTATTTATGCGGGGATAATCCCGAAGATCTGTTTGTACTGCTGGAAAAATTCAAATTTGAGTCCACCTGTTTTGCAAATGTGGAAGAATGGATGCTCCCGGTGTTGACCCATACCCGCAAGATTGAATGGAAGCTTACCACCCACAGATACTACCTTCCTGATCAAAAAATTGTTGAACCGCCCGAATATATATCCAAAACACTCGATCCTTCCATGGCGAAGTATATATATGCCAATTCGGCTTACAAGGATTTTACTTCAGAGCAATATATCAAAGAGCGGCTTGCCAAAGACGTTTCGGCCGGTGTCTGGATGGATGGTGAACTGGTGGGGTGGGGATTGACGCATGATGATACCTCCCTGGGCTTTTTGAATGTGATTCCACAATACCGCGGCCAGGGGCTGGGCGAGAGTTTGCTTCGGTTTTTGGTCGTGGAAAAACAAAACAGGAAAAAGCCGGTGTTTGTGAATATTGAGCCCCATAATCATCAATCGATCAATCTGATCAAAAAACTTGGCTTTGCCTTTGATCGCGAGGTAAGCTGGGTCAAACTTGTTTAAGACGGAGAGCTTTCGCCCTGTGTCTTACGCAAGACAAACAATTCTGTATTTTCTTTATTCCTGATCTC
>PWON01000128.1 GCA_003557385.1 Bacteroidales bacterium
GGCCGGAATGCGGCCCCCAAACCGGGATCCATCCGGCCGGGCTTTTTGCCCGCGGCAGGCCGGCCTTCATTCAAAAGGCAAAAATATGGTTTATTTTCTTAATTTTGAGATTCAGAAACATTGTAAACCCAAATAATAAAGCATCATTCCTATGACAGCAAAAAACTTGAAACACATTGAACCCGGGGTTTTGTCGGGCGAAGAGGTCCTCGAAGTATTTCGCATCGCCAAAGAGCAGCAGTTTGCATTGCCGGCCATAAATGTTACCGGGACCAATACCGTCAATGCCGTGCTTGAAGCGGCCAGGGATTTTAATTCTCCGGTCATCATTCAGTTTTCGAACGGGGGCGCCCATTTTTTTGCGGGCAAGTCCCTTTCAAATGAAAACCAGCAGGCAGCCATTGCAGGAGCTGTTTCCGGGGCACATCATGTAAGGATGATGGCCCGGGAATACGGCGTGCGTGTTATTTTACACACCGACCATGCCGCCAAAAAATTGTTGCCTTGGATTGACGGACTGCTCCAGGCCAGCGAGGAATATTACAAATCAAGCGGGAAGCCCCTGTTCAGTTCGCACATGCTTGACTTATCGGAAGAAAGCCTGGAGGATAATATTGCCATCAGCCAAAAATATTTTGAACGGATGAATAAAATGGGCATGACACTCGAAGTGGAACTGGGTGTTACCGGAGGCGAAGAGGACGGGGTTGACAATACCGGCATTGACAGCTCCAAGCTTTATACCCAGCCCGAAGAGGTAGCCGCGATGTATGAAGCGCTCAACAAGGTATCAGACCGTTTCACAATTGCTGCCGCTTTTGGAAATGTACACGGTGTATACAAACCGGGAAATGTCAAACTGGAACCCGTGATCCTGAAAAACTCCCAGGCCCATATCCGTGAAAAATTCGGTACCGGCGCCAACCCTGTCAGTTTTGTTTTCCATGGCGGAAGCGGCTCCAGCCAGGAAGAGATCCGGGAAGCCATTTCTTACGGGGTAATTAAAATGAACATTGACACCGACACCCAATGGGCATTCTGGAAAGGCGTTAAGGAATTCTATCAGAAAAACGAAGGTTACCTTCAGGGACAAATTGGCAATCCGGACGGGGAAGATAAGCCCAACAAAAAATTCTATGACCCGCGGGCATGGCTCAGGAAAGCGGAAGAGAGCATGGTTGAACGGCTCCGCCAGGCGTTTGACGACCTGAACGCGCTAAACAGGAATTAATCCGGTTCGGGAAAATTGATCATGTCGACCACAATATAGGCAGAAGCGTAATCGCGCCTGATCTTCTCAAGAAAGCGGCGGGCATCGAGCCTGGTGCCGAAATCACCGACCCTTAACTTAAAGTAGGGTTCTTCGTAAATGATGTAGGCGTTTACCCCGGGATATTTGTTTTCAAAATCAGCCTGTTCCCGTTGTGTATTCAACCGGGCCCTGTTTCCGGAATCCATGTAAAGGTGTACCCGGTATCCTGGAATACCGCGCTGCTGACGTGCTGCTTCGCGGTGTGCCTTCAAGAGAAGCTCTATTTTCCTGTCCTGCTCCACATATTCCCGGGTCAGTGGAAGCAGCTGCGGCACACTGTCGGCGGGCAGGCTGTCGCGCAAAAGCGTATCGGCTGACAGGGTATCTGCAGGCTGCATCCCGGCTTGCTGCACAGGGTCAACCTGCGCCCCGGCCTGCATCGCAATGAACCAGATCATCACCACACCTGCAAACAAGCGCCAACCTATTCGCCCAACGACACTATTTAGCCCACCAATCACCAATTACTAAATACTAATTACTAATTACTAACTACTAACTACTTCTTCCCAACACAATCCCTAATACGCTCTTGCAAAAACCACCCTCCCTTCCGAGGGCTTCCCTGAATAAACGCAACGTCCCGCTTCTTTATTTTTTTCCAGGGGGATGCACCGTATGGTAGCCTTGGTTTCATCCTTAATCTTTTCTTCTGTTTCGGCTGTGCCATCCCAATGGGCCAGGATAAAGCCGCCTTTTTCATCAAGGATTTTTTTAAACGACTCCCAGGTGTCGGCCTTGCGTGTGTTTTTTTCACGAAACGACAATGCACGCTGATACAGGCCGTCCTGGATCTCATCCAGAAGCGCTGTCACCACAGCACCCGCATCCTTAAGCGGAATCACTTGTTTTTTCAAGGTGTCCCTCCGGGCGAGTTCCACTGTTCCCTTTTCCACATCACGCGGACCGATTGCCAGGCGTACCGGCACCCCCTTAAACTCATATTCATTGAATTTCCAGCCGGGTTTATGGGTATCCCTGTCATCCAGTTTTACGAGGATGTTGTGTTGTTCCAGTTCATGTTTCAGCCCACGGGCCTTTTCACACACCACATCATATTCTTTCCTTGTCTTATAGATGGGAACAATGACGGCCTGTATGGGAGCCAGTTTAGGCGGCAACACCAGACCGTGGTCATCGGAATGGGCCATGATCAAAGCACCCACCAGACGTGTAGACACCCCCCATGACGTGGCCCAGACATATTCCAGAGTCCCTTCCTTGCTGGCAAACTTTACATCAAAAGCTTTGGCAAAATTTTGCCCCAGAAAATGTGAGGTGCCGGCTTGCAATGCCTTGCCATCTTGCATCAGGGCTTCAATACACAAGGTTTCCATGGCCCCTGCAAAACGTTCATTCTCCGACTTGGATCCCTGCAGAACAGGGATGGCCATAAACTTTTCCGCAAACCGGGTATACACATCCAGCATACGGTAGGTTTCCTCCAGGGCCTCTTCTCTGGTGGCATGGGCGGTATGCCCTTCCTGCCAAAGGAATTCGGCCGTGCGTAAGAACATCCTGGTACGCATTTCCCAGCGCACCACATTGGCCCATTGATTGATTAGGATTGGCAGGTCGCGATAAGATTGCACCCATTGACGATAGGTATCCCAGATAATGGTTTCGGAAGTGGGCCTGATGACCAGTTCTTCTTCAAGTTTGGCCGTATCATCCACCACAATGCCTTTGCCCGAAGGATCATTTTTCAGTCGGTAATGCGTTACCACGGCGCATTCTTTGGCAAAACCCTCCACATGGTCGGCCTCCCGGCTAAAAAACGATTTGGGAATGAAAAGCGGGAAATATGCATTGGAGTGACCGGTATCCTTGAACATCTTATCCAGCGCCGCCTGCATCTTTTCCCATATGGCATATCCATAGGGCTTGATCACCATGCATCCCCTCACGGCTGAACTCTCCGCCAGGCCTGCGCGTTGCACAATATCATTGTACCACTTTGAATAATTCTCTTCTCTGGTGGAAAAATCTTTAGCCATAATGCGCTTTTGGTATAGTATTTGTGTTTTATAGTATACAGAAATAAACGGGCAAATTTAACAAAAAAGTCGGGTATACTCATTAAGTTTGTATAAACCAAAATAAACAACCGGGAGGAAAAGTCATGAAAACACTGCTTAATTTGATTGGCATTTTGTTTGCACTGACCGTTTCGGGTTGCACTTCAACCCAGTACACGGCAGGCATTCATGACGACATCTATTACAGTCCGCAGGAGGTGCAGGGCGTTGCAGCACAGGAAGCTGTACAATATGAGGGCAGGGCGATAGAGGTCGAAGTCGTTGACGAGTACCAGGTCGCAACACAAGAATCTGACACCCTGGAATACTATTATGACGAAGAAGGCAACCAGGTCATCATCCACAATTACTACTATGGTGATTATTATGATTTCGCCTATGCTTCAAGGATCAGGCGTTTTCACAGGCCTTATGTTAGTTTCGGGTACTACGACCCCTTCTTTACCAACATGTATTTCTATACTTACAACCCATATTTTTACGGGATGAGCATTTATTACATGGGGTTCAGCCCGTCCCCCTTCTACTTTGGGGGATACTATGCCAGCCATTTTTACAGTCCTTTCTGGCGTCGTTACCACTGGTATAACCCATGGTTCGGCTTTTATCCGGGATCATTCTGGGCCGGTTACCATTATGGATTCCTTGCCGGTTTCCATACCGGGTTCTGGCACCCGTTCTATTACGGGTATGGTTTTGGATACGGCGCTTACGGTTATTGGGGGCATCCCGGCTATTATTACTACAACAGTTTTGACGGGAGCACCGCATACCATTATGGCCCGCGCGGCACCACCGGAAGTACCGTAAGAAGCCCCGGCGGCGGACGTACACAAACTTCAGGCCGCACCAGCTTTGCCCAGAACTTTGAAGAAAGAACATTCGTGGATGATCATGGCAGGCGCCAGGTGCTTTCCCAGAGGGAGCAGGCTTCCGCAAGGGAAGATCGCAGGGAATCCCTGGAGTCCACACGCAGGCCCGGTCAAACAGAACGTCCGGAAGCCGCCAGGACAGAAATAACCCTGGCTGGCCGGGAAGAAACTACCAGGCCGGAAAGGGCACAGGAAGAAACTACCAGGCCGGAACGTGTGCGTGAAGAAAGTGCAACCCATGTAAGGGAAACCCGTGAAGCCTATCAGCCTGGCAGACGTATAGAAGAATATCAGGCCCCTGACAGGGAACGGTACGAAAGGGTGACACGTGAAAGATATACAAGGCCCGAACAGGCCAGTCCGGCAAGGCAAACCCAGGAAGACCGTAGCTCAAATTACACCATGCCCCGGTCATACACTTCGCCAAGTTATCAGCAGCCAAGTACGCCGCAACGGACAAGGCCGGCTACCACCACAAGGCCAACACGCGAAACCACCGCCCCCGGCAGGGTTACACAACCCCCGGCCAGGCCGGCAACGCAGCCAACACAAAGGCCTGCCACCCAGCCTTCACGTACCGAAAGGGGCCAGCCAAGCTACACGCCGCCAAGCCGTCAACCTTCGAGGTCAACCACTGCTCCTGCCAGGACTGCCCCCAGCAGAAGCACAACCGCCCCCGCAAGGACGACTACTCCAAGCAGAAGCACCACCTCCCCCTCAAGGAGCAGCTCAGGCAGGTCTGTAAGTCCGCCGGCCCGCAGCTCATCGTCCGGCAGAAGTTCCGGAACCAGCTCACGCGGAGGTTCATCGTCCAGCAGGAGCTCATCCGGTGGAAGTTCATCCGGTGGAAGGAACAGGTAATGCATTGTGCAACGAATCCCCTAAAATAATCATCACCTCCCGGCATTCCAGGTTTCCGGTTTTCGCCGGGAGGTTTTTTAACCAACTCATAAACAAGCAAGCAGTATCGTAAAACGGCCAACAGTAATGATTTGAAGCACAAGGGAATAAATACAATATGGCGTTTGCTGTCGACTAACCCGCAATTGCTTGGATCATTTGACCGAAATATTTAAATTACTTACAGATGAAAAGGTTCATATTATCATTGATTGTCGGTTTTACATTTGTGTCCACAGCCATTGCACAAAACGAAATGGATGCATTGCGCTTCTCCCAGATATTCCCGGGTGGTACGGCGCGTTTCACTGGGATGGGAGGATCATTTGGTGCGCTTGGCGGGGATTTTTCCGCCCTTAGCATTAACCCTGCGGCCATTGGTGTTTACCGTTCTTCCGAATTTACCATCACCCCGGTGCTCAACTACAACCAGGTAGAAAGCCGTTATTTCGACACCTGGCAGGATGATATGAAATACAACTTCAACCTCAACAATGCAGGGGTGGTATTTGCTTTTCCCATTGGGGGTGAACCCGGCGGCGGGGGCTGGCAGTTTGTAAATTTCGGGCTGGGCATTAACCGGCACAACAATTTCAGCGAACGATGGATTGCCGGGGGGTTCAACCCGTACAGCTCAAGAATGGCCGGGTTGTTGCAACAAGCGCGGCACGAAGGTCATGTGGACAACCTGGATCCCTTTTCCACCCAGCTTGCCTGGGAAACATGGTTGCTGGGAGAAGACGAGGATGGTTTTTTCGCCGACATGTTGCATGGCGTGGACCAATACCAGGAAACCTACACATCGGGTTCGGTCCGTGAATTTGTATTGTCTGTCGGGGCAAACTACAACGACCGCCTCTATTTGGGGGCCACCATAGGCCTTCCGTCTGTTTCCTACCAGGAAGAAAGCATTTTCCACGAAGAAGACACCCAGCAAACCAATCCGATCTTCAACTCCATGACCTTTACCAACAAGCACAAGACCACGGGCAGCGGATACAACTTCAAGCTGGGGGCCATCATCCGGCTGACTGATATTATACGTATTGGCGGTGCATTTCATTCACCCACCTTCTATGAACTCACAGACCGGTACAACGCCACGATGCGTTCCGATCTGGAGCTGGATTATGACTCCAGGTTTGCCCGGTCGCCCGAAGGAAGGTTTGATTATGAATTGAACACCCCCATGAAATTGACCGGAAGCCTCGGCCTGGTGTTTGGCACAAGCGGCATGATCAATGTCGACTATGAATATATTGATTATACAAAAGCCCGCCTGCGTAGCAGCGATCACCTGTTTACCGAAGAAAACAGGAACATACGGGAAGCATTCACTGCCCAGCATGCCATCCGCATTGGGGGAGAGTTGCGGCTGAGCCCACTGATTATTCGCGGTGGTTATGGATTTTATTCCAACCCTTACCAGCCTGAAGTCAATGATGCACAACGCTCCCTGATCTCTTTCGGTTTAGGCATCCGCGAATCGGACTATTTCTTCGACTTTTCCTATGTCTACAGTTTTTATTCGGAGGATTATTTTTTATACACGCTTGAAAGCGATCATCCGGAAGATTATAATCTTCCCGGCGACCAGTGGAAACCGCCCCTGGTCAACAGGGACTTCTCCCTGAGCAGCTTCAGACTGACCATCGGGCGACGCTTCTGAAAATAAAAAAACCGGACGCTGATGTCCGGTTTTTTTATTCGATCAAAAGTCTGGTCAGGATTCGCTGACCGTATTGATAATTTCTTCATCCACCAGGATCCGGCCGCAATATTCGCACACAATGATCTTTTTATGCAAGCGGATGTCGAGGTGACGCTGGGGCGGAATTTTATTGAAGCATCCCCCACAGGCATCCCTTTCGACCACAACCACAGCCAGACCGTTCAGTGCATTGTCGCGAATGCGCTGGTAAGCATTCAACAACCGGTCCTCAATTTTGTCGCGTTGCACTTCGGCCCTCTTTAACAACTCGGCTTCGTCTTTTTCTGTTTCGGCCACAATGTCGTTGAGTTCCGCTTTCTTTGCCTCCAGATCCTGTTTCCTTTCATCCAGTTCTTCCACCACCTGTTTGACAAGTTCATTCTTTGCTTCCACTTCGACGGCAAACTCCTTCATCTTCTTTTCGGCCAGCTGTGCTTCCAGGGTTTGGTATTCAATTTCTTTAGACAAGGAATCATATTCCCGGTTGTTGCGCACATTCATTTGCTGCGCTTCGTATTTCTTGATCAACTCGAGGCTTTCCTGGGCAGAGATCTTTTTATTAGAAATTTGGGTTTCCAGCTCTTTGATCTGCTCGTTGAATTTTGCCACCCTGGTTTCCAGGCCGGCAATTTCATCTTCCAGGTCCTGCACTTCAAGCGGAAGTTCACCCCTGACACTTCGCAGACGGTCAACATTAAAGTCTATGGTTTGCAGCTGGAACAGGGAAATGAGTTTGTTTTTTACGCTTTTCTCAATACTTTCTTCGGTAGCTGTTTCGGGAACGGCAACGGGTGATCCCTCGGTACCGGTACTCGGATTGATCATTTTTCCGGCGCCCTGTTCTTTCTTACTGGTTTTTTTGCTTTTTGCCATTTATGTCTTTTGTTTTGTTTATCAAGGATTTAATAATAAACTACTGGATTGGTATCCACTTCCGAAACAAGGAGTGCAAAGTTAATCATTTTTTTCTTAACAATATCATGTAGCAACTCCCTGGCAAACTGCTCTGTTTCGAAATGACCGGCATCGACCAGCAAGACCTTTCCTGTGGCATCAAAAAACTGATGGTACTTCACATCGCCTGTTACAAAAGCCTGTGCTCCTGACTGTAAGGCCGCAGGCAACAGGAAAGCGCCCGAGCCCCCACACAGGGCCACAGACCGGATCATCTGATGACCCGTGCGGGAATGCTTCAAACAGGTTGTACCGAGTGTTTCTTTTACCATTTGAAGAAACGCTTCCGTTTGCATGGCTTCAGGAAGATCGCCAAGCATTCCTGCACCGGCCTGATCGAACTCATTGTCCAGCGGATACAGGTCATAGGCCACCTCCTCGTACGGGTGACTGTCTTTCATAGCAGCCACAACCGCGTGTTTTAAATAGACCGGCAAAATGGTCTCTATGCGCTCTTCCGCTTCATAATGCAATTCCCCGACTTTTCCGACAAAAGGGCTGGTGTCATCACCGGCACGGAACGAACCCTTGCCTTCCACACCAAAGCTGCAACAATCATAGTCGCCGATATGGCCGGCCCCTGCACGGAACATGGCAGCACGGACTTTGCCGGCATGGTCTTTCGGGCAAAAGGTGACAAGCTTCATCAACATTGATTTCACCGGCTGCAGTACGCGCAAGTTTTGCAAGCCCAGCCGGGTACCCAGCAAATGGTTAACACCCAGCCGGATGTTGTCAAGATTGGTATGTACGGCAACCACTGCAATCCCATGCCTGATGGCTTCAATGACCACTTGTTCTGCCGGGGTTTCGCCCGCAAGACGGGTCAGGCCTTTGAATATCAACGGATGGTGCGAGATGACAACGTCACATTTTTTCCGGACAGCTTCGGCCATTACTTCCGGGGTCACATCCAGGCAAACAAGGCCGCGTTTAATTTCCTGCTGAGGCGAACCAACCTGGATGCCAGAATTATCGTATGATTCCTGCAAGGCAAAAGGCGCTTCCGCATCAATTGCCCTGATGAGGTCGTTTAAAATCATAATCATGCGTTTTTCGGTATGATGCATTTCAAATGTACACGAAATTTTTTTCATGTGAAATTACACACAGATACATTACATTTTGTTGTGTTATCAGATACCAGGTGACCCCGGTTGTGACACGCCGTTTATTTGGGAAAAATAATCTGTACCTTTGCCGCATGACTTGGTTCCGTGTTTTGCTGTTGCCCTTTGCCTTGCTATATGGATTGGTGGTTTGGCTCCGTAATTTGCTGTTCGACAGCGGATTGCTTCCTTCGAGCCGGTACCCTGTTCCGGTAATCAGCGTGGGAAACCTGAGTATGGGGGGTGCGGGCAAAACACCCCTGGTTGAGTACCTGGTCAGGTTGCTTGGTGAACAATATACCATTGCTGTCCTTAGCCGCGGTTATAAAAGAAAAACAAGATCCTTTGTGCTGGCTGGCCCGGATGCAAGCGCCAAAGACATTGGGGACGAACCCCTGCAGATATATAAAAAATTTCCCGGCATATATGTGGCCGTACATGAAAAGAGACGTAAGGGGATCAACATCCTGTTAAAGGAACATCCGGACATCGACCTGATCATCCTGGACGATGCCTTTCAGCACAGATACGTCGACCCCGGCCTCAATTTGCTGCTTACCGGGTATTACAGCCCTTTTTTTAAAAACTTTTTGCTTCCGGTTGGAAACCTTCGTGAAACAAAACACAATGCCAAACGGGCCGATGCACTCATTGTAACCAAGACGCCCACTGTATTTTCACCGCTTGACCGACGCTATTTTATGCAGAAGCTTTGCCGGTACAGGGTCAAACACACTTTTTTTTCAGGTCTGGAATATCAGCCATTGGTGCCATTGACCGGAGAAACACCAAAACCACCGCCTGAAAACATAAAAACTGTTTTTTTGCTCACCGGGATTGCACGGTCAGAATCGCTCGAAGAATCCCTGAAGGAACGTTACCAGGAACTCATTGTACACAAATATCGCGATCACCACCAGTTTACGGCAAACAACCTGAAAAAACTGCGCAATCATTATCACAGGACCATCAGCCATTGCAAAGTGGTGATCACCACCGAAAAAGATGCCATGCGCCTGCCGGAACCAATGCTAAGGGAGCATCTTCCGGGTATCCCTGTATATTACCTGCCCATAGCGGTGGTATTCAAGGACAAAGACAAAGAAAAGTTTGCCCGCATGGTTTTCCGGTTTCTTGCACAATATACAAAACAGCCCGGGCCTTCTTAACAAAAGCAGGGAAACCCTTCAAAGGCGTTCCCTGCTTGTCAAATCAATAAAAAAATCTCCTGGTGTCGTGTCGACGCTAGAACGGAAGGTCATCTTCTTCGGGTGGCGTATCCGGTGACGGCATATCGGCCGGTGCATCTTTGTCAGGCACCTTGTCGCCTTCCTGATCGGACCGGCCACCTACAAAGTTGATGACATCACCGACGACTTCTGTCGTATAACGCTTATTCCCTTCTTTGTCTTCCCACTGGCGCGTTTGCAAACGCCCCTCCACATATACCATCCTGCCCTTGCTTAAATACTTTTCAGCCAGCTCGGCACGGTTGCGCCACAATACGACCTGGTGCCATTCGGTCCTTTCGGTCATTTCACCGTCTTTGTTTTTAAAGTATTCATTGGTCGCCAAAGGAAAACGGGCAACTTTCACCCCACTTTCGAGGGTCATGATGTCGGGGTCCTTTCCAAGGTTTCCCAGCAAAATTACTTTGTTCACTCCTGCCATAACAATAGTTTTTTATGTTAATTATTTAATTGTACGTGCTAAAATAATTCCATTTTATTCCAAAAACAAATCATTTATTCCAAGCGGCAAAAAAGCTGGTTTAAACAATCGGTTCACCGAAGGTAGGAAAATTGCAAAAAATACGTTAAAAAAGTTTTTTTGCTTTTGTATCCAATGATTTTATTGCATAACTTTATAGTCTTTATAAGAAATTTAAACCCAACAAACAACATTTAAACCACAAAAGTGATGAAAACATTAAAAAACATTGCGGTGTTAGTTCTTTTTGCCGGTTTTTTCGGATTAACCTTCACAGCCTGTGAAAAAGACGACACCTTCGATCCCGAAGACGCAAAAACCGAATTGCTTAACGCAGGCGATGAGATCATGGGAAACATGGCCCTGATGATGGGTTCGCCACCCATGGAGTCCCTGATGTTTCTGATGGAGCTGATGGAGATGGACATTGTCATGTTCAAGTCATTTATGGGGTCCATTGCCCGGGAGCCCCACCTGGTAGCCACCCCGGGGCTGAACCAGATCCTGCATATCAGCCGTGAAGTTGTGTCAGCCAAACAGGATGACTTTTTTGACAACGGCGTGTATCAGTACAATTTCGATTTTGGTTATTTTGAGCTTATAGACCCCAATGTGCCCTACATCAAATTTATATACCCGGCCACTTACGAGGCTTATGCTGCGCAGCAACTGAACGGGTCGTTAACCATTGAAAACCTCGATTTTCAGGTAGTTGTCATTGACGGGGATACAGAGATCATGCCCAGCAGGGCCGATATTACCAAAACCATTGACGATGAGGTGGTCCTGACCCTTAATTACCAGTTTACCTTTAATGATCAGGGAATGCCCGTAAACGGTTCGATCAGCATGAACATGCCTCCATACAGCATGAACATGACTTTTAGCGGCAGCAACCAGGATTTTTCAACCACCATGAACCTATCCCAGAACGGAACGGTGTTGATCCGTGCCGACCTGACAGGAACTTACACCCCCGACAACGAATACCTTCAGGTGATCCAGGGCGATTTCCAGATCACACCCTTGCTTTTCAAAGGCAAAATCTACCCGGAAAACATGGATAACTGCGACTGGGATGACCTGCAGTGCATGAACAACAACATCGACATGGAGTTGTGGCAGTCAAAAAAGAACAAGAAGATCGGGGACCTCGAGTTCAGGATGTATCTGGATCCATACTGGGGAGACGAATATCCGGAATTGGTGGTGGTATATTCTGACGGCACCTATGATTACCTGCTGGAGTTGTTTGACATGGAATTTGATCTTTAAGCGGGTTCATAGCAAGACAGCGCATGCCGGCAAGACCTGGGCCGGCTAAAGTAGCGTTGACATGACACTAGGCCATTGACAACCATGTTTTAAGGAAACCTTCGATAAGCCTTGATTTGGGAAGGCTGTCGAAGGTTTCCCTGTTTACATACAAGTATTGCTGCATCAGCTTTTCTTTGAGCGCATCATAGAGCCGGATGCGAAAAAACCGGGCGCAGATCCGTTGGTGCGTCAGCTGGTGCCTCACGGTGATTCCATCGTGCTCAAGCAGGGGCACCACATCATCCTTAAACAAAGCCTGCCACCATGGATGTGCGGCAATCTTCTCCACGGGTGTGTTGTGTTTTGTTTCCAGCAGTGGAAATTCGTACAGGTTTTTCCAGATATCATTCCCTTTGCGCTGTTGAATGAAAAATGACACGCCATCCTGTAGATCGTCCGTATAAAAACAGAAATAATTAAACTGGCGCACCCTGGCCGGCTTCTTCCGCCTGCGCAACGGGTATTGCCCCACAGCACTCTGCCGGAATGCTTTGCATTGCACCTGAAAAATACAGTTCGGGCAGTCAGGGCGGACCGGCTTGCATACCAGGGAACCAAAATCCATCATGGCCTGGTTAAAATCGCCTGCGCGGCAAGCAGGAAGCAAACACATGGCCAGATCATAAAATAACTTTTTCCCTGCTGAAGTGTCCATGTGTTGCTCAATGGCATAAAGCCTGGCCAATATCCGGTACACGTTCCCGTCAATGGCCGGAACAGCTTCATCGAAGGCAATGGAGGCAATGGCTGCAGCAGCGTAGGGACCCACCCCTTTGAGCCTGATCCATTCGCGGCTTGTTTCCGGGAACACCCCGCCGTGTTCTTCAACAATTTGACGGGCAGCCCGGTGAAGATGCCGGGCCCGCGAATAATAGCCAAAACCCTGCCAAACCCTTAAAACCTGGTGTTCAGATGCCTTTGCAAGGGCATAAACATCCGGGAAAGCCTCCGTAAACCGGTTAAAATAAACCAGACCCTGTTCCATACGGGTTTGCTGCAGTATTATTTCAGAGACCCAGATTAAATAGGGGTCACGTGTGGTGCGCCATGGCAGTTTACGCCCATTGCCATCATACCAGCTGAGCAAGTGATCAGAAAAATTCATAAGTTTGCAACGGGTTTATCGCAAAGAAAACCAAAAGATTTGTAATTGATTGAACTAAAAATAATTAATTTGTTTCCTAATAATTATAAAAAGGTTATCTTTGCATCCTTAAATCTTGAAAGAAACCAATATAAATACCTAATAACCAAAAAGTAAAGAATTATGACCAAAGCTGAGATCGTAACAGAAATTGCCAACAAAACAGGCATTGAAAAAGTAGCCGTACAAGCCACCGTAGAAGCTTTTATGGGCACCGTAAAAAATGCACTTGTAAAAGGAGAAAATGTATATCTGAGAGGATTTGGTAGCTTTATCATCAAAGAAAGGGCGGAAAAAACCGGCAGAAACATCTCCAAAAATACGACAATCATCATTCCGGCGCATTGCATTCCTGCCTTCAAACCGGCCAAAGAGTTTGTAAGCGAAGTGAAAGCTTCTGTGAAGCCCTAATTCTGGCATGGCAGTAATGCTGTAATTAAGAATCGTTCATTTCAATCAGGAGAAAAAATGCCAAGCGGAAAAAAGAGAAAAAGACATAAGATGTCCACCCATAAGCGCAAGAAGCGCCTGAGGAAAAACAGGCATAAAAAGAAGTAATGCGCCATGGGTAGATTGAATGCCCGCATTCTTTTCTTGTTCATACATTACATAATGCCTTCCGGGTATTATGTAGTTTTGTTTTGATTTGCCAATTGCTCCCGGCTTGTTTACCCTCCCTCCAAATCATGCAAATGATGGAACATAAATATTTTAAAGTATCCCAATCGTGAACAAAGAATTGATCATTGATTCCGGCACAACGGAGGTGGTTATGGCTTTGCTCGCAGAGAAGCGCCTGGTGGAACTTCGCCGCGAGCGAAAAAACAACAACTACTCTGTGGGTGACATCTACCTTGGCAAGATCAAGAAGATCATTTCCGGATTGAATGCCGCTTTTGTGGATGTGGGATACGAAAAGGATGCCTTCTTACACTACCTGGACCTGGGCAGCCAGGTCAACAGCCTGAACAAGTATACCAAACTGGCCATGGCAGGAAAGACGAAGGTGTTGCCGATGGATACATTTCATCCTGAAAAAGAGATCGAAAAAACCGGCAAAATCACCGAAGTCCTGACCAGCAACCAGCCGGTACTCGTCCAGATAGCAAAAGAACCCATTTCAACCAAAGGACCGCGCATTACCAGCGAAATATCGCTTGCAGGCAGATACCTGGTGTTGGTGCCATTTTCCGACCGGATCTCGGTGTCGCAGAAGATTCAGGACGCAGCGGAGAAAAACCGCCTTAAGCGCCTTGTGCAAAGCATCAAGCCAAAAAATTTCGGGGTCATTATCCGTACCGTTGCCGAAGGAAAAATGGTGGCCGACCTGGATGCTGACTTAAACAATTTGGTTTCCAAATGGTACGGTATTGCCGAGAAACTTACCCAGGCAAAGCCACCGCGCATCATCCTGGGTGAGATCAACAGATCTTCTGCCATGTTGCGTGACCTGCTCAATGAATCATTCAACAACATCCACGTAAACAACCCCCAGGTGTTTGAGGAACTCAGGGACTATATCAAAACCATTGCCCCGGAGAAGACTGACATACTCAAACTCTACAAAGGAAGAGAGCCCATTTTTGAACATTTCGGCATAGAAAAACAAATCAAGGGCTCCTTTGGCAAGGTGGTGTCAATCAAAAGCGGGGCTTACCTGGTCATTGAACATACCGAAGCCCTGCATGTCATTGATGTCAACAGCGGGCAGCGCATCAGCAGTGAGAACACCCAGGAAGCCAACGCCCTCGATGTCAACATTGAAGCAGCAGCGGAGATTGCCAGGCAACTGCGCCTGCGCGATATGGGCGGTATCATTGTGGTGGACTTCATCGACATGGTTCAGGCGGCGAACCGCAGGAAGCTGTACGAAAAGATGAAGGAGGAGCTGGCCAAAGACCGCGCAAAACACAACGTATTGCCCCCCAGTAAATTTGGCCTCGTTCAGATCACCCGCCAACGTGTCAGGACAGAAACCAGCGTGGAAACCCTTGAAAAATGCCCGGCATGCGACGGATCAGGAAAAATCAAACCGAGCATCATACTGACAGATGAAATTGAAAGCAACCTTCGATACCTGATCAGGGAACAAATGGAACCCTCGCTCACCCTGAGGGTTCATCCTTTCGTACATGCCTATCTGACCAAGGGGGTTGTGTCAATACAAAGGAAATGGTTCATGAAATACAAGCGGTGGATAAAGGTATATCCTTCAACATCGTATCACTTCCTGGAGTACCGGTTTTTTAACAAACTGGATGACGAAATTAAACTTTGACCCGTAATTGCGGCAGCTATGTCGGCCCGGAAAGATAACAGGCATATCAAACGGGAAGTGCTGGCTGAAAAAGCCAGGCAATATTGCGCATACCGCGAACGTTGCACCCACGAAGTAGAGGAAAAACTCAAGGCGCTGGGGGCAGACAGGGCAACGGCCGGGGCATTGATCACCCGTTTGCAGACAGAAGGATTTATTGACAACAAGCGCTTTGCCACTGTTTTTGCCCGGGGGAAGTTTCAAAACAATCGCTGGGGAAAAGTTAAAATCAGGGCGGCGCTTCTGGCACGTCGGATTCCCGGCCACATCATAAAAGAGGCCCTGGAAGCCCTGGATGATTCCGATTACATGGAAAGCCTGCAGACACTGGTCGAAAAAAAAATAAACGAACTGAAAACGAAAAACAAAGAAAACATACGGGGAAAAACCGCAGCCTATTGTATACAAAAAGGGTATGAACCTGCACTGGTATACGAAACGGTCAACAACGAGGCCCTTTAACTCTATTAAACAACGCACCAATGATTTACAATGAACATATCAGGGATCTTGACAAGAGGCTCGATGCCTTAAGGAGGTTTCTTTGACATCGACGGCAAGAAAAAAGAAGTCACTGAACTGCAGAAAGAAACGGAAGCCCCTGATTTCTGGGATAACCCCCAGGAGTCTGAAAAAAAACTCAGGTACATCAGTGGCCTGAACAAATGGATAGAAGCCTTTGAAAAGACCCGGCAGAAACTGGAAGACCTGAAGGTTTTGTATGATTTTTTCCAGGAAGGAGAAGGTTCAGAGACGGAGGTCATGACACAATACAACCAGACGCTCAAACTGACCGAAAAGCTCGAATTGCGCAAAATGCTGAACCGGGAGGAAGACCACCTGAATGCCATTGTCACCATCAATGCCGGGGCGGGCGGCACAGAGAGTCAGGATTGGGCCGAGATGCTGATGCGCATGTACCTTCGCTGGGGTGAACGTAACAGTTACAAATCGAAGGTACTGGACATCCAGGAAGGGGAAGGTGCCGGCATTAAAAGTGCGTCCATCGAGTTTGAAGGCGACAATGCCTATGGATACCTGAAAGGGGAAAACGGCGTGCATCGTCTGGTTCGTCTATCCCCCTTCGATGCCAACCACAAACGGCATACTTCCTTTGCCTCGGTATATGCCTATCCGATCGTGGATGAAAACATCCAAATCGAGATCAACCCGGCCGACCTGAGCTGGGACACTTTCCGTTCAAGCGGACCCGGGGGTCAGAACGTGAACAAAGTGGAAAGTGCCGTGCGTGTAAAACATGCTCCCTCCGGCATCATTGTAGAATGCCAGGAAACCAGGTCACAAAATCAGAACAGGGAAAAAGCCCTGACCATGTTGAAGTCTCAATTGTATGAACAGGAACTGAGAAAAAAACGGGAAAAGATCGAAGCCATCGAAAGCAGCAAGAAAAAAATCGAATGGGGATCACAGATCAGAAGCTATGTTTTTCATCCCTACAAGATGGTAAAAGACCTGCGCACGGGGGTTGAAACATCTAATGTTCAGGATGTTATGGATGGAAACATCGATGACTTCATCAAAGCATACCTGATTGAATTCGCTTAAAAATTTTTCCCTCAATGAGTTAGGCATTCTTGGTTAATAACTTTTAATTTTTGTTAATAACAAGTGGTACTTTCCCATTGTTTTGTTTCTTAACTTCGTTGCTACGACTTCGCCTCGCTATTATTAACATCTTAGGTTTTTTTACTTAAGGCGCTCTGTATCAGCGCGCACGGACTAAAATTTGCGACTATGGGTAACAAAACTACAGCAAACGATACCAAACAACAGAACAAGCAGGACGGAGACATCAGGGAATTGTACAAAGAGATGCTTGACAACCGTGCGGGCATTGAGCAGGACCACGAAACAAATGAATACATTGGACCATCGTACACAAAATACGACTATGAGCAAGTATTGTCCATGGCCACTGAATATTTTAGGGGAGACAGCCTGGCAGCCAGTGTCTGGGTCAATAAATATGCCCTGAAGGATTCGGACGGCAACCTGTACGAAAGGACACCCGACGATATGCATCGCCGCCTGGCGCGCGAAATTCACCGTATAGAAAAAAAATATCCCACTCCCTTAACAGAAGAAACCATCTTTTCTTTGCTGAAAGATTTCCGGTACATTGTCCCGCAAGGCAGCCCGATGGCCGGCATCGGCAACCCTTTTCAGATCGGATCCCTCTCCAACTGTTTTGTAATCGGCAACAAAGGGAACGCCGACTCATACGGGGGCATCATGAAGCTTGACGAAGAACAGGTGCAGCTGATGAAGCGGCGTGGAGGCGTGGGGCATGACCTGTCACACATCCGCCCCAAAGGCAGTCCGGTTAAAAACAGTGCGCTGACCTCCACCGGCCTGGTTCCTTTCATGGAACGCTACTCCAATTCCACCCGGGAAGTGGCCCAGGACGGAAGGCGTGGCGCCTTGATGCTGACTGTTTCGATCAAGCATCCGGATGCCGAAGGTTTTATCGATGCAAAGCTTGAGCAGGGCAAAGTAACCGGGGCCAATGTTTCGGTAAAGATCACCGATGAGTTTATGCAGGCTGTTGCCGAAGACAAGGAGTTTGTGCAACAATATCCCATACACGCCGAAAACCCCACCTTTGTTAAAAAGATTAAAGCAAGAACGTTGTGGGAAAAGATCGTACACAACGCATGGAAGTCGGCCGAGCCAGGCATCCTGTTCTGGGATACCATCATCAGGGAGTCTGTGCCGGACTCTTACGCTGACCTTGGGTTCAACACCGTATCGACCAACCCCTGCGGGGAGATTCCCCTCTGTCCGTATGACAGTTGCCGGCTACTGGCCATCAACCTGTACGGGTATGTCAGGCATCCTTTCACTGAGCATGCCGAATTTGACTTCAAACTGTTCAAACAGCATGTGGCCTATGCGCAAAGGATCATGGATGACATTATTGACCTGGAACTGGAAAAGATCGACAACATCCTGAATAAAATAACGACCGATCCGGAAGAAAAGGAAATAAAAAGTGTTGAACACAGGTTATGGGAAAAGATCAGGAATAAATGTGTGGAAGGACGCCGTACCGGCATTGGCATCACAGCCGAGGGTGATATGCTGGCTTCGCTGGGGTACCGTTACGGAAGCCCGGAAGCCAATGATTTTTCGGTCCGCATCCACCAATGCCTGGCCACAGAAGCATACCGTTCATCCGTCAAGCTGGCCGCGGACCGGGGTGCATTCCCGGTATATGATGCCGAAAAGGAATCCGGCAACCCCTTTATCCAGCGCCTCAAAGAAAACGATCCGGCCCTTTATGATGAGATGAAAACGGTGGGCCGAAGGAATGTGGCCCTGCTGACCATTGCCCCGACAGGAAGTGTATCCATCCTTACACAAACCACTTCGGGCATTGAGCCGGTCTTTATGGTGGCCTACAAAAGGCGCCGCAAGGTAAATCCCAACGACAAGAATGTGCGGGTTGATTTCGTCGACGAAGTGGGTGACCACTGGGAAGAATACAATGTGTTCCATCACAAATTCCTGGACTGGCTCAACGCCAACAACTATGATGTGGATGAGGTCAGGAACATGAAAGATGATGCACTGAAAGACATCATCCGCCGCTCCCCGTATTATAAAGCAACCGCCAATGATGTCGACTGGGTGGCCAAGGTGCACATGCAGGGGGCTGTACAAAAATGGGTGGATCATTCCATCAGTGTTACGGTAAACGTACCCGGCAACGTTACCGAAGAACTGGTTGGCCAAATATATCAAACCGGATGGGAAAGCGGCTGCAAGGGGATCACGGTGTATCGCGACGGGTCCCGTTCGGGCGTACTGGTCAACGACAAAAAGAAAGACCAGGACGAATTCAAGGAAACCAATGCACCCAAACGCCCAAAAATCCTGGAGGCTGAAGTGGTCCGGTTCAACAACGATGCTGAAAAGTGGCTGGCCGTTGTAGGGCTGCTGAACGACAGGCCCTATGAAGTATTTACCGGGAAAGCCGAAGGCTTTTACCTTCCGCCGGGAGTTGACAAAGGATGGGTGTTGAAAAACCGCCTGGAAAGTGGCGAAAAACGGTATGATTTTCAATTCCAGGACAAGGACGGCTATAAAGTGACCATCGAAGGGTTGTCGCGCTCATTCCACAAAGAATACTGGAATTATGCAAAACTCATATCCGGGATCCTGCGCCACGGGATGCCATTGCCGTCGGTAATCGACCTGATTGAAGACCTAAGCCTGCACAGCGACCGGTTGCATACATGGAAAAACGGTGTGGTGCGTGCCCTTAAGAAATTCATTCCCGACGGGACCAAGGCAAAGGGCCGCATCTGCAACAATTGCCACCACGAAGATTCAGTGATCTACCAGGAAGGTTGTCTTACCTGCACCAACTGCGGTGAAAGCAAGTGCGGCTAATGGCCCCGCGTCAACTGCAAAAAACAAGTGCGTCTGATCACCCTGCGTTAACTTCAAAAAACAAGTGCGTCTAACGCGGCCGGTGTTGCGTAAATGCTATTTCCTATGAAAGGTATATGAACTCCCCAACGCCGATGGGCAGGTTCAGGACATACCACACAAACAGCAAGACCACCCACATAATGAACAGGATCACCGCATAAGGGATCAGCAACGACACAATGGTCCCGATGCCGATGTTTTTGTTGTACTTGTGGATCCATCCCAGCAACAGAGGGAAATACACATAAAGCGGTGTTATACAGTTGGTGATGGAATCACCAATACGGTACATCAATTGCACAAAGGCCGGGCTGTAGTTTAGCTGGGCCAGCATCGGTATGAAAATCGGGGCAAAAATGGCCCATTTGGCCGATCCGCTCCCCAAAAAAATATTCAAAAAGGCCACCAGGATCATAAAGAATATGAACAGCACGGGGCCGGTCAGTCCGGTTGACTGCAAAAAATCAGCACCGGTAATGGCCAGGATTGTATCCAGATTCGACCAGCTGAACAAATTGATAAACTGGGCAACAATCAGCATGAGCACAATGTACCCCGAAAGTTCCTTCATGCCATGTTCCATTTGCTTCAGGATGTCGTTGGGTTGTTTGATGCTCCCTGTGGCTTTGCCATAAAAATAACCCGGAATGGCGAAGAAAAAAAACAAGATGGGGATCAGTCCGCGCAAAAAGGGCGAAGGCACCAGTCCCCCCGTAACAGGGTCACGAAGCGGCCCCCACGAAGGCACAACAAGCACGACAATCAAAATCGAATAGATCAGCAGCGAGACCCCAGCACGGATAAGGCCCTTTTTTTCCAGGGGGGTCAGTTTACCGTCGGTAACCTCATGATCGAAATTGCCCAGCAATTCAAATTTCTGACAGCGCGGAATGGTATACCGCCGGGCGATAAAGGCCCCGCCAAATGCCAGCAAAAAGGTGGACGCGATCATAAAATACCAGTTGGCCGTCGGGCTCACTTCCACACCTCCGGGCATATGGCTGGTAATCTCGGTGCTGATCCCCGCCAGCAACACATCGGTCCCGGCAATGAAGAAATTGGCGGTAAAACCGGCCGTAGCCCCGGCATAACCCGCCACCAGCCCGGCAATGGGATGCAATCCCATCTGGGTAAATATCAGGGCCGCAATCGGCGGCACAATCACAATGCCGGCATCCGAACCAATATTCCCACACGCACCAATGATAAAAATGACCGGCAACACAATCTTTTTGGGTACGGAGAAAGCCACGGTACGCATCGCCACCGCCAGCAAGCCGCTGCGTTCGGCAATGGATACCCCCATCAACATCACCAGTACCAGGCCGAAAGGTGCAAAGTGGGCAAAGTTGGTGACCACCTCTTCGACAAAACGTCGCAAACCCTCGCCGGAGATCAGGTTCTCGGCTTCCACCAGGCTTCCGTCATCGGGATGTACGGCGCTTACGCCAAAGTAGGCCGTAACGGCACTCAACACAACAATCAGGATGGTGATCCATACAAAGATCCAGAAAGGATGGGGCAGCTTATTCCCCATCACCTCTACCCAACGCAAAAATCCTTTTGATCCGGTATCCACAACCGGTTCCTGACTTGCATTGCCGGTCTTATCTGCTGATTCCGGAGACCCTTTTTTTTGTTCAGCCATAAAACAATCTGGTATTAATCCTCCTCTTTTTGTTCTTCTTCATAGGCCTTCAGCAGTTGCTCCTGGATATCCATGGGTACCTGTTGATACTCAGCGAACTTCATGCCGTATGTGGCGCGGCCGCTGGTCAGGGAACTGAGGCTGGTAGAATAGCGGTTCATTTCGGCCAGGGGTACTTTTGCCTTGATTTTCTGATAGTTGCCTTCACTTTCCATGCCCATGATGAGCGCACGGCGTCCCTGAAGGTCTGTCATCACGTCACCCATTTTCTCTTCGGGCACCATCACTTCCACGTCGTAAATGGGTTCCATGATCTTGGGTCCTGCGTTTTTAAACGCTTCCCTGAAGGCATTGCGTCCGGCCAGCTTGAACGAAATTTCGTTGGAGTCAACCGGGTGCATTTTGCCGTCATACACATTCACAACGATGTCACGTGCATAGGATCCGGTCAGCGGCCCCTCTTCCATCTTCTCCATCACCCCTTTGAGGATGGCCGGCATGAAGCGCGCATCGATGGAACCACCCACAATGCAACTGTTGAATACAAGCTTGCCGCCCCAGTTCAGGTCATGTATGTCCTGTTTGCGCACAGGGAATTCTTTCTGATCAGGCTTGCCTTCCTGGTAGGGTTCAATCAACATGAACACTTCTCCGAATTGCCCGGCACCACCCGACTGTTTTTTGTGACGGTAGGTTGCCTTGGCCGGCTTGGTAATGGTTTCCCGGTAGGGAATTCTGGGCGTGATATATTCAACCTCCACCTTATAAATGTTTTCCAGCATCCATTTGGCCACGTTCAGGTGCATTTCGCCCTGACCGGACAGGATCATTTGCTTAAGCTCTTTCGACTGTTCATAAATCAGGGTCGGATCGATGTTGTTCATCTCACGAAGCACCGTGCCCAGCTTTTCTTCATCGCCCGTGTTTTTGGCTTTTACTGCGTTACGGTGTTTTGGTTCCGGAAATACAATAGGCGACACTTTTGTGTCCTGGTTTTTGGGACCGGTAAGCGTATCGTTGGTGTTGGTGTCTTTCAGTTTGATGGTAGCCGCCAGGTCGCCAGGCATCACTTTTTCCACTTTCTGCCTGTTTTTGCCGGCTACCACAAATAGCTGAGACAACCTTTCCTTGGCGCTGGTATTCACATTGACCAGGTCGGCCGACTCCGATATACTGCCCTCAAACACCCGGAAAAATGACAGTTCACCCAGGTGCGGTTCCACGGCTGTTTTAAATACAAAAGCCACAGGATCTTTTGATGCATCAAACAAAAGCTCCTTGTCACCGGTATCTTTCACAGCTGTTACCTCGTTTGGACCGGGCAGGTTTTCGGTGATGCATTCCATAAAACGCCCGACCCCCTGGTTGTTCTTGGCCGAAACACACATAATGGGAAACATGGTGCGGGTGGCAATACCCTGCCTGATCCCTTTCGACAATTCCTCTTCGGAGAGGGTGCCGTTTTCAAAGAAAGCCTCCATCAAAGCTTCTTCGCTTTCAGCAGCAGCTTCGATGATGGCGTTGCGGTATTCTTCCGCTTTGCCTGCCTCATCTGCGGGGATGTCAGTAATTTCGGGTTTGCCTCCATCCTTCGGAAATTTGTATAATTTCATTTTCAGCACATCCACCACGCTGTCGAATCCATGACCGGCATTGACAGGATACTGGGCAATGATGGCTTTGTCGCCAAACTGGGCTTTGATCTGACGGATGCTTTCCTCAAAATTGGCTTTTTCATGATCCAGCTGGTTTACAAGGAATATCGCCGGTTTCTCCAGGCGGGTGATCTGCCGCCAGGTGATCTCTGTTCCAACCTCCACACCGTTTTGGGCATTGATGACCATGACCGCCGTGTCGACCACCTTCAGGGCAGCGATCGTTTCCCCGACAAAATCATCAAAACCAGGTGCATCAATGATGTTGATTTTTTGTCCGCCAAATTCGGCATACAACACGGTAGATGATACAGAGGCCTGACGGTCAAGTTCTGCTTCACGGTAGTCGGAAACTGAGTTCTTGTCATCCACCGACCCCCTTCTTTTGATCACACCACCCTCAAACAACATGGCTTCAGCCAGGGTGGTTTTCCCGGCCTTTGCCCCGCCAACCAGGGCAATGTTTTTCAGTTCGTTTGTCTGATATATTTTCATAATAACATCAAAATGTTTAAATGTATAGAATATTTAGAATAATTGTCTCCGAAAAAAAAGCGGCTAAAGTTAACAAAAAAAGCCAGAATCCGCCCTTAAAAATTCAAAATAAAGGGCAAAACGGTTTATACCGAAAACGAAACCAGTTTTACAAATTCCACCAGCCGGTCCTGGATATCCTGAGCGGATATTTCCATCAGGCGTTTGGTGCCGAATTTCTCAACAGAGAAACTTGCCAGTGCGGCGCCATAAATCAACCCGTTCTTCATGCTTTCGTAAGAGATGTCATCGGTCTTGGTCAGATAACCCATGAACCCGCCCGCAAAGGAATCTCCCGCACCTGTCGGGTCAATGACCTCCTCGAGCGGCATGGCCGGGGCGTAAAATTTCCGGTCGCCGTAAAAAAGCAGGGCCCCGTATTCCCCGCGTTTAACAATAATATATTCCGGGCCCATGGTTTGGATCTTTTTTGCGGCCCTCACCAGCGAGTATTCGCCTGAAAGCTGTCGGGCCTCTTCCTCGTTTACCGCCAGCACATCCACCATAGACACCACCGACAACAGGTCATCCCATGCGGTATCCATCCAGAAATTCATTGTATCCATACAAATGAGCTTTGGACGGTGGTCCATCTGTTCAATCACTTTCTTTTGAATCGAAGGGGTTAAATTGCCGAGCATCAAATATTTGCTGTCACGATAGGCTGCAGGCAACACCGGGTTGAAATCAGCCAGCACATTGAGTTCGGTGGCCAGGGTATCGCGCTGGTTCATATTGCTGTGATAGCGCCCTGACCAGTAAAACGATTTCTCTCCAGGCACCACCTGGATCCCGGAAGTATTTAGGTTGCGCGCCGAAAATATATCCATGTATTGTTGTGGAAAGTCACCGCCCACAACCGCGGAGATCCGTATGTCTTTGATCAGATGACTTGCTGCCAGGGCTACATAGGTGGCCGCCCCACCCAAAATCCTGCCTGTCTTTCCCAAAGGTGTTTCAATCTCATCGAAGGCCACAGTGCCCACTACCAGTAAACTCATTCCACAACATTTTTCGTCCATGCAGGCCGGTCCTGACAGATGCGGCCCATCGGCATTTTATTGAACAGATATTCTCTTTGCCGTGCCGGCTACCCTTTCGCCCAACGCCCTTCCCTTTTCAAAAAAACCGGGGTGTATGGGTTCATCCTGCGGGAAAAATGACTCCCCGCGAATGGCGGATGCACCAAAGGGGGTGGTCCAGTCGGGACCACCCATTACGATCATGCCAAAAATCAGCATCGATTGCAGGATATTCATCTGGGTAAGTTCTTCTCCGGCCGATAACCCGCCGGCAGTAACAAAGGCAGCGCCCAGTTTGTCTTTCAGGGGAGCTTCTTCAAAAGGCCAGGAGGCAATAAACGCCGATACCTCGGGTGTAACATTGGCGTTGTAAACAGGGCTGCCTACAATGATGGCATCGGCCGCCTTCAGGTCTTCCCAGGTAGTCTGATCGACGGTTTTCAGGATCACCCTGACGCCTTCTACCTGTGAAGCACCTTCCATTACTGCCCGTGCCATGGCTTCAGTATTTCCCGTTACACTGTGGTAACTGATCAGCACAAGGGTCTCTCCGGCAAAGCTGACCGGGGCCCACATCATTGCCATGATGAAAAAGAATGTTTTGACGAACTTGTTCATATGTACAGATGATTTGGTTTGTTTTATATTATTCCACCGTTACCGATTTGGCAAGGTTTCTTGGCTGGTCCACATTGCACCCCCTCAGCACCGCGATGTGGTACGACAATAGCTGCAGGGGGATGGTGGCTACCAGGGGCACGAACACCTCATCGGTTTCCGGGATGTCAATGACATAATCCGCCAGCTCCCTGACCATTTCATCCCCTTCGGTCACCACCGCGATGATGACGCCTTTGCGTGCTTTTACTTCCTGGATGTTGCTCACCACCTTGTCGTAGCTGCCTTTTCTGGTGGCAACCACCACAACAGGCATTTCCTTGTCAATAAGTGCGATGGGGCCATGTTTCATTTCAGCCGCCGGATATCCCTCGGCATGGATGTATGAGATCTCTTTAAGTTTCAGGGCCCCTTCGAGCGCCACAGGGAAATTGTACCCCCTGCCCAGGTAAAGGAAGTTGCGTACATCCTGGAATTTTTTGCTGATCTCCAATATCATTTCGTTGGATTGCAGGGCTTTTCCCACCTTGGCGGGGATGGCCTCCATTTCACTGATCAATTGGTAAAACTGGGATTTGGAGATGCTTCCCTTTTTGTCAGCAATCAACAGGGCCATGAGGCTTAAAATGGTTACCTGTGCGGTAAAGGCCTTGGTGGACGCAACCCCTATCTCAGGGCCTGCATGTGTATAGGACCCTGCATGGGTGGCACGCGCTATGGATGAACCCACCACATTGCATATGCCCAGGATGGTGGCCCCTTTTGACCTGGCCAGTTCAATGGCAGCCAGGGTATCGGCGGTTTCGCCCGACTGGCTGATGGCAATCACCACATCATTTTCAAAGATTACCGGGTTGCGGTACCTGAACTCCGAGGCATATTCCACCTCCACGGGGATGCGCGCCAGGTCTTCAAACAAATATTCACCCACCAGGCCGGCATGCCATGAAGTACCGCAAGCCACAATGATGATGCGCTTGCAATTAATCAGTTTTTGTTCATAATCAATGATGCCCCCCAGGGAGATGATGCCCTTGAGTGCATTCAAACGCCCCCGCATGCTGTCTTTGATGCTGCGCGGCTGCTCATAGATCTCCTTAAGCATAAAGTGTGGGAAGCCCCCTTTTTCAATCGATGACAATTGCATCTCCAGTTGAAAAACATAAGGGGTCTTTTCCTGGTTCGTAATGGTCTTAACAATGAGTTCTCCCTTTCGAGGGATGATCGCCATTTCTTCATCCTCCAGGTATACAACATCCTTTGTGTATTCAACGATTGGCGAAGCATCTGATGCAATAAAATATTCATTGTCACCAATGCCGATCACAAGCGGGCTTCCTTTTTTTGCGGCGATCAACTGATCAGGGCACTCTTCTGAAACAACCACGATAGCATAGGCGCCGATCACCTGGTTCAGGGCCATGCGCACCGCTTCTTCTAACGGTATCCCATCATTTTGCTGGATATCTTCAATGAGATGGATCAGCACTTCGGTATCGGTATCGCTGCTGAAAACATAACCCCGGTTGATCAATTCCTCTTTGAGGACAGCATAATTTTCTATGATGCCGTTATGGATGATGGCCAGTTTTTTTGAGGGGCTGTAGTGCGGGTGGGCATTCACATCATTGGGTTCCCCGTGGGTGGCCCAACGGGTATGGGCTATGCCTGCATGTCCTGATAGCTTGTGGCCGCTGACCAGTTTGTCGAGGTCAGCCACTTTGCCATGTGTCTTAAACAGTTTCAAATCCCCGTCGAGCAGGGCCACCCCGGCACTGTCGTAACCGCGGTATTCGAGCCTGTAAAGGCCTTTGATCAGGATGGGGTAAGCTTCTTTGGGGCCGATGTAACCAACGATTCCACACATACCTGGCGTGATTTAATCAAATACAGAATAATAGATGATCAGGCGCATAGGGTTGTCGGTCCTCCCGGGACCGTGCACCACCACGCGGCTCGCGTTTTCAGAAGCCCCTGCCACTACCAGGGCCAGCCCGTCATTGGGGAGGGTTCCATCCAGCAATTGCTGAAAATATTTTGAAATATTGAAGGTATATTGCATTGTATCTTCATTCAGTCGCCCGCCAAAATAATTCGCACCCATCCGGTAATCATCCAGGAAATCCAGGTCGCCGTCTTCATCAACACGAAGCAACAGCAACTCCCTGGAAGCCGGCAGATGTTCACCGATAAATTCTTCGGCCACCGGTACGATCAATTCCGCCTTGTTGATCAGCAACCTCGAATCGCCAATCAATTCATCCAGGTAAGGCAGACTTATGTCGGCACGCAACATCCCAAGGGATTGCAAGAACAACAGGCTGTCGCCCATGGAGTAATCGGATGATTCAACCTGTGCCCTCAGGGCAGAATGGGTGTTTTCATAGCCAAACTGTTCCATGCGGGTGGTCCGTTTGGCAAATTCATTGATCGGGAAACGCTGCATCCGCGACGATATGGTGTCATTTCTGTTCTGATAATGAAGCTCCAGTGAAGTAACCGTAGCCAGCATGTTGATGCGGTACATGGATCCAAGGCCGGAAAACCTGTCGCCGGGGGTGATGTACAATCCCTTGAATGCTTCCAGATAATTGGGCACGTTCTCAAAGGCTTCCGTTTCGTTGGCATCGATAAATTTCCATCCAAACGCATCGGAGAGGCGAATACGGATTTGGGGGGGGAACATGATGCTGTCTATCATGATACTGTCGATGGGGGCAGGCTGAAAAACATGTCCCCTGGGATGGTATGTGATCAATGTTGGGTCATGCGGGATCACCAGGTTGGAAAAGAGGGTATCCGCTTCCGGGAAGCTTTCACTCAGTTCATATACTTTAAGGGCCTGATAGTCGCGCACAAATCCATAAAAGTCGCCGGTATAGGAAAGCACCAGGTAAATAGAGTCCAGCACCGGGTGCTCACCCAGGGACAGGTTGTTCATGGGCAGCCGGGTTTGTGTGTAAATACCGGCACGGGTCTTCCCGAATACCGGATCGTTGATCTTTCCCATGATATTTGTCCCGCCAAAATTCATGGCCACGCTGTCGTCGAGCACGGTGATGGCCCGGAGGCTCAGGGTGTCGAGTGTATGCAGCTGCACCCGTGTTTCCACCAGGTCAAGCCCGATCTCATCAGACTCAGTGCAGGCATAAATCAACAGCAAAAAAGCCGACAACAATGCCACTCTTTTCAACAGGGCGAAAAAAACCCCGCAAAAACGGGGGTTTATTGATGTTTTCAAGGTTCTAAGATTTTTTATGATCCAATAAGTACGCATTCCCGTTAATCAGAATGCAAAGGTAAGGATTTTATTATTGCTGCAAAACCGATTCGGACACCAACACATCATCATAAAATTGGTTGTATGCATCAAGGTAAGTGTCCCGGTTGTGGAATTCGAGCAATGATTTGCCACTTTCCCTGGCATATTTTTCAATCCCCTGGTGCAATGTCTGTTCGCCCAGAATGATGCCATCTGCATAATCAATCGCGACTTTGCTGATGGTTTCATAGTCCGGCCGGGCATATTTCGCAAGAAGGTCCTCACCCAGACTCTTGGTTTTCATCTTTTTAGACATGTCATTGCTGAGTTCTCCCGGAAATGGATCATTGTAAATGGAATACACTACCTTGGTGTCTGCAAACATGGGGTTGTCTTTCAAGACCTCTTTCAGGTAAAAAGGCATCAGGCTGGTGAACCACCCGTTGCAGTGAACCAGGTCGGGGGCCCAACCCAGTTTTTTTACTGTCTCAATGACGCCCCGGGCAAAAAAGATGGCCCGTTCGTCGTTGTCGGCAAAATAATCCCCCGACTTATTGGTCAGGGTAAACTTTCGCTGAAAAAAATCTTCATTGTCGATAAAATATATCTGCATGCGGGCAGACTGTATGGAGGCAACTTTGATGATCAGTGGGTGATCGGTATTGTCAATTACAAGGTTCATCCCGGAGAGGCGGATCACCTCATGCAGCTGGTTGCGGCGCTCGTTGATGCAACCATAGCGTGGCATAAAGGTTCTGATCTCCTTTTTCCTTTCCTGAATGCCTTGCGGAAGATAACGGCCGATATAGGCCATATGAGTTTCTTTAAGGTAGGGGGCAATTTCCTGCTGAACAAAAAGAACTTTGGGCTTTTCCATAAATAAAAAGAATGGTTAAGTGATCTTTATTGAAAATAATATGCAAAAATACAGATTTTTTTGCTATTTTTCAAATAAACCGTTTAGCTTTGCCGGTTTGTTTTTTTGGAAAAACAAGCTTTTAAGCCATTTGAATGAAAACATTCAAAAAGAAGAAGGCACTCAGCCGGTTGGCCAAAAAAGAAAAGACAGCCGGCAAAAAAATCGGGTTTATACCCACCATGGGGGCATTGCACACCGGTCATATAGCCCTTGTAAACAGGGCACGCGCAGAAAATGACCTGGTGGTATGCAGTATTTTTGTGAACCCCATTCAGTTCAACAAGGCGGAAGACCTCAGGGCATACCCCAGGACATTGGTCAATGACTTAACACGTTTGGAACAAGCAGGTTGTGATGTTGTGTTTTGCCCGGAAACAGAAGAAATATACCCCGAACCTGAAACCAGGGCATACGATTTTGGACATCTCGACAAGGTGATGGAAGGCCGTTTTCGCAAAGGCCATTTCAACGGGGTTGCCACCGTTGTACACAAGTTGTTTGATATTGTGCAGCCACACCGCGCTTACTTTGGCGAAAAGGATTTTCAGCAGTTGCAGGTGGTCAGGGCGCTGGTTAAAAAAGAAGGCCTCGATGTGGACATTGTAGCCTGCGGCACCGTGCGGGAACCGGACGGGCTTGCACTCAGCAGCCGCAATGTCCGGCTTACCAAATTTCAGCGTGAGGAGGCGCCAAGGATATACCAGGCACTGAAAATGGCAAAGGAGATGTACCCGGATCATGTCATGCAGGCCATCAGGGAAAAAGTGATCGCATGCGTCAACAAATCGCCTGAACTGAAAGTGGAATATTTTGAGATTGTATGGGCCGATAACCTGCTCCCTGTAAACACCCCTGAACCCGGCAGGAAAGCCGTGGCCTGCATCGCCGCAAATGCGGGTCCCGTAAGGCTCATTGACAATCTTGCATTAAATTCGTAACTTTGCCCCCGGCTTCCGGCAGTGCTGGAAGTTCATCTGAAAACACAGCATTATGCTTATAGAAGTTCTTAAATCAAAAATTCACAGGGTGGTTGTCACGGCAGCAGACCTGAATTATATTGGCAGCATCACCATTGATGAAGACCTGATGGATGCATCGGGCATTGTGGAGCATGAGAAGGTACAGGTTGTCAACGTGAACAATGGTGAGCGACTGGAAACATATGTCATTAAAGGGAAGCGGGGAAGCGGCCAGGTTTGTATGAACGGGCCGGCCGCGCGCAAGGTGCAGCCCGGCGATATCGTCATCGTCATCGCATACATGCACATGGCCCCGGAGCAGGCCAAAGACCATGTGCCGACCATCGTCTTTCCCGGTACCAACAATAAAGTGTAAGCCACCTATTGAAAACATCCACCAGGAGATATGCAAGGGTTTTCTTATCCCTTTTGCTGGGATTAGTACTTTTATGGCTTATTACCCGGGGGCAGGATATTGAACAGATCATCCGGGAAATGCGCCAGGCAAACTACCTGTGGGTGGGGCTGGCGATGCTTTGTGCCATTTTGAGCCATTTTGTCCGTGCCATCCGCTGGAATATGCTGATCGCCGCCACGGGATACCGCACCAAAACCATCGAAACTTTTTATGCCGTCATGACAGGTTACATGGCCAACCTGGCCATACCGCGCATGGGTGAGGTTACCCGTTGTTTCAGCCTGAGCAAATCTTCCAAAACACCCTTCAATGCACTGGCCGGCACCGTGCTGGCCGAACGGGTATTCGATTTGATCAGCCTGATGGTCATCGGGTTTTTAATCATTGCCGGGCAGCTTGACTTTCTCAGGAGCTTTCTTAAACGGGTGTTCTGGAACCCGTTGGTGAGGTCAGCCACCGAAAACTGGCTGCTCTTTGCCGTCACCGGCATGCTTGTTTTACTGCTGCTGGCCGCCGGCATCTATGTTGTCCGGAAAAAAACAAGACGGTCTGTTGAAGGAGACTTTTTTTACAAGATCAAAAGACAATGGCGCGGTTTTGCGCATGGGTTCGCCTCCATCGGCGCCATGCGCGGGAAAGGATGGTTCATTTTGCACACCTTTTTGATCTGGGGACTGTATTTTATGACCGTATACCTGTGTTTTTTCGCCATTGGCGCCACCGCGCACCTGACACCGCTTGCCGGTCTTACCCTGTTGGCTGTGGGAAGCCTTGGCATCATCGCACCAGTCCCGGGGGGCATCGGCACCTATCACTTTGTGACCATCATCACCCTGACCGAACTCTATGGCATCGCTTCCGAGCCGGCCACTTCATATGCCTACATCACCCATGCCAACCAGGTCATTATCAATTTACTGGCTGGTACATTTTCATGGATCATGTTGTCGGTCGGAACCCGTAAAACCCAAACATCGAAATTATGAAACACAGCAAACACCGTCATTTGGAAAGCAAAGTTTTTGGCCCTGACGACCGGCAAACACTGCAACGCCGCATACAATACTGGCGCTTTAAGGACCGGCGCATTGTATTCACCAACGGTTGTTTCGATTTACTTCATGCCGGCCACGTCGACTATCTGGCCCGGGCCGCCGACCTGGGCAGCGTGTTGCTGGTCGGCCTGAATACAGATGATTCTGTGCGCAGGATCAAGGGAGCAAACCGTCCTTTAAACGGGCAGGATGCCCGTGCTCTTGTGCTGGCAAGCCTTTCTTTTGTGAATGCCGTGGTATTGTTTGAAGAAGACACCCCGGCTCAAATCGTGCAAACCATCCTTCCCGATGTGCTGGTAAAAGGTGATGATTACAGCCCCGGGGATATTGCCGGAGCGGATACGGTTCGCCGGCATGGCGGACAAGTGCTCACCATTCCTCTTCTTAAAGGGTTTTCCACTTCCGGGCTTATTGAAAAAATCAAGCTGGTTTAAGCACGATATCCATGCATAAATCGTTATTTTTGCAGTAAACCCCTTAGATTCATAAATATGCCACACAAAAAAACACATATTCCTGCCAGGGTTTACATGCCCGTGGTTCTGGCCCTGGTGCTGATCACCGGATTTTACCTGGGTCTGCAGCTCCGGGGCCCGGGAAGCAAAACATCAGACAGAAGCTTTTTCTCCATTGGCCTTGACCGCCACAATAAAATCAACGATGTCATCAACTATATTCATGATGCCTATGTAGACAGTGTATCCAGGGAATACCTCACAGAAGAAAGCATTCGTGCCCTGATGAAAAACCTCGATCCGCATTCGTCCTACATTCCTGCACCTGATTTCAAGCGGCTTACCGACCCCCTGATGGGCAGCTTTGAAGGCATCGGGATAGAGTTCAATATGATCAAAGACACCGTGGTGGTGGTACATCCCATACCGGGCGGACCCAGTGAGAAAGCCGGCATCATGCCGGGCGACCGCATTGTAATGGTTGAAGACACCGTGATTGCCGGGGTGAATATGTCGACGGCAGATGTGGTGGACATGCTGATGGGAAAAAAGGGTACCGTTGTCAACATTTCCGTAATGCGTGCCGGGGTGCCCGGCATGATGCCATTCAGCCTGACCCGCGACAAGATACCTTCCTATAGCCTGGATATCGCCTATATGGTCGACGAGCATACAGGTTATATCAGCCTGAATAAATTCTCAGCCACCACGCACCAGGAGTTTGTTTCAGGCCTTGATCAATTGCTTGAGCAGGGAATGGAAAAAATGATCCTCGACCTGCGGGGCAACGGCGGCGGTTTTTTAGACGCAGCCATCCTGGTGGCTGATGAATTGCTCGAAGCCGGGCAACTCATTGTGTATACCGATGGCCGGAAACGGCCGAGAACCTATGCCCGCGCCCGGCAGAACGGAAGACTGGAAACACAACCCCTGGTGGTCCTCATCGACGAATGGTCGGCTTCTGCCAGCGAGATCATTGCAGGGGCCGTCCAGGACAATGACAGGGGGCTGGTGGCAGGCAGGAGGTCTTTTGGAAAAGGGCTTGTGCAGGAGCAGGTCCGCTTGGGGGATGGTTCCGCTTTGCGACTGACCGTTGCCAGGTATTACACCCCTACCGGGCGAAGCATCCAGAAACCTTACGAAGAGGGGGAAGAGGCATATTTCAACGAGTTCATCCGGCGATACCACAACGGCGAAATGTTGAGCCCGGACAGCATCCGTTTTGACGAAAGCCCGCGGTTTAAAACCCCGGGCGGAAGAACAGTATATGGCGGAGGCGGCATCATGCCCGACATCTTTGTTCCCCTGGACAGCGAAAACGACCTCAGCTTTTTCAACCAGGTGTTCAACCGGGGCCATATATACACCTTCGCATTCGATTACGCCGACAGGCACCGTGCCAGCCTCGAGCAATACCACAATGCGGGCGATTTCATCAAGGGCTTTGTCATAAACAACAACATATATGGAGCATTTCTCCAGTATGCCAGAGATCGCGGGACAAACATACCCGGACACATCAACCCCGAAGCCGAAAACCTGATCAGGACCAACCTGAAAGCTTACATTGGCAGGAACATCATTGGGGTAGAGGCTTTTTTCCCGGTATTGCACACCACCGACCGCGCTTTTATCAAAGCAATGGATATGCTGCGCAACAATGACCTGATGGCGGTTTTTGACTAGCAGGCATGCCGCAGATTGATACTTAAACCGGCTGGCAGGCCAAAGCCGTGGCCTTTGATTTGAAAACGGCTTACAGGCCAATGTCCGGGCCTATCTTTTTCATGGCATTGAGTGACAGTTCCACAAATTCCTGCAGGCTCAGGCCCAGTTTTTCGCACTCCATGATGGTGTCCCTGTTTACCGAAGCGGCAAACGCCTTTTCTTTCATTCTCTTGGTGATGGATTTGGGTTTGACGCTGGCCACCTTTTTGTCGGGATACACCAGTGCTGTGGCCGTGATCAGACCTGTAATGGTTTCCCCGGCAGCCAGGGCGTGATGCAGGGGTTTTTGCCTTGTGCCTCCATGCGCCGCTTCTTCGTTATGCAGGCGGACCGCTTCCACAATATCCGGATCAATCCCGTGTTGCTCCAGAATGCCGGCACCTTTCAGGGCATGAACTTTTGGATCGGCATTGGTGATCTCCACATCCAGGTCATGAAGCAACCCTGCCAGCGCCCATTGCTCCACATCGGCATCAAGCCGTTCGGCCAATGCGCGCAACACGGCCTCAGAGGCCAGGCAATGGGCAATCATTTTTTCGTTTTTCACATAAGACCTTAACAGGGCAATTGCTTCTTTTCTGTCCATAACATATGGGTTAATGTATATTCCTGGCACAAAGATAATACAGGACAGAATACGGTCAAAGCATTCTTTAAAACGGAGCCAATCCTTCCGTATTTTTTAAAAAAACCGTACATTGCGGGCTCTAAAATCCAAACCCTGTATGAAAAGATCAATTTACCTCTTTGTTTTTATTGTTTCCGGCTTGTTTTCATATGTTCACGGCCAGGGCCACTGGGTGGGCATTGATCAGGCGTCTCCCGCACCGGCCGAAGTCAAGCTTGTTTACAGCAACATCCGGGAGAACATTGTCCACATTTCACTGGGCGGATACCTGGAAACACCCATGCGCACCCCCCGCGGCACCGGGATGCGGGTCGGTATCGGCAACGGACCACAGATCATGGAGACCGGCATGCCGGACCTGGCAAAACTCACCACAAACCTCATCATTCCCGACACCGAAGAGATGACGTTTCAGGTGGTCAGTGTCAAATATCATGAGTTTACCGGGGTGGATGTCGCCCCGTCAAAAGGGCATTTTACCCGGGATATCCGTCCGGAAGATGTTCCCTATACCTATGGTGATGCTTACGAAACAGATGCTTTCTGGCCCGGAGAACTCGCCCGGCTCGACGACCCGTTCATCATGCGCGATTTCCGCGGGCAAACGCTCAGCATCTTCCCCTACCAGTACAATCCCGTCACACAGACCCTGAGGGTCTATTACGATATGGTCATAGAAGTAGTGGCCACAGGCAGAGAAGGCCGGGATCCGCTTACCCGGAAACGCGACATGATCGTGATCGAACCCGAATTCGGTCAAATATACGACCGGTTTTTCCTGAATAGGGCGGAGGCTGATAAAAGCTACCCGATGACAGAAGGGGAAGAAGGAAGCCTGCTGATCATTGCCTACGATGATTTTACAGACGCCATGCAAGCCTTTGTGGACTGGAAACGTACCATTGGCCGCAGAACGGTAATGGTCCCAAAATCGGCAGCCGGTAACACGGCTACCGCCATCAAGAACTTCATTGCCGGCTATTACGAGGAA
>PWON01000162.1 GCA_003557385.1 Bacteroidales bacterium
AAATGCCCTCTCACAATGTTTGACCGGCCGGTTCCCGGACCCTTTTTGGCCCGGATGCGCTCCATCACTTTTGGGCTGAAGTCCGGTTGCACACGTTTTTGTGCCCTTTGTTTTAAACCCTCTTCCAGTTGTTCCATCTGTTGCAGGTACTTCCTGTGGTCTTCAGATGCGGCGAGCAATTGATCAAACTCCTTCCGCTCGTCACCGGTCAGGGTGCCGTCCAGCTTTCGGGCAACCAGGTATTCCAACCTTTTAGCCATTGCAGACATGTCCTATTGTTTTAATGATCAAAATATGCATGTTTCTCCAGTTTTTTGTACAACATTCTCCTTGCATCAAACAACCTGGATTTTATTTTTTTCTCCGGCAGTTTAAGCACTTCGGCCATCTCTGCATACGAAAGCTGCTCAAAATAATGCAGCACGATCACTGACTTGTATTTTTCATTAAGCGTGCCGATGACATGGTCCAGTATGGCGTGCCGTTCATTGAGCATCATTCCATCTTCCTGGTTGGCCCCCGTTGGTTCGGGCATCTGTTCCGGATGCAAAAAACGTTTTGACTTCTTCTGGTGACTGATGGCCGCATTGATGGCGATCCGGTATATCCAGCTAAAAAACTTGCTTTTGAAGTTGAACGACCCCAGCTTGACATATGCCTTTACAAATACATCCTGTGCCAGCTCTTCTGCTTCCGGCTGTTGTTGCAGCATCCTGTAAATGACATTGTACACGGCGTCCTGATATTTGTTTACCAGCAACTTATATTACTGTGTATGGCCCCCGAGGATGCGCCGGATAATATTGTTTTCTTCGTGATTCATTAATAATACATATGAAAAATCAAAAAGTTGGTTTTTATGCATTTAATTGATTCAACTCCCACAACTCCCTGTGGTTCATACGAACCAGTGGCCAAAGGGCCATCTCGCCGGATTTGCCAATCTGACGTCGCAGGGTTTTCCATTCCCGGAGCTTGTCTTTAATGTCCGGCTCCATGATGACGGGAAATCCACTTTCCTTAAGGAGCAGGTTGCGTTTTGCCTTGATCGACAACTCCAGGTACAAACTGAAAAAACAGTACATGTCCACCAGGACTTCCGACCTGAAGTGTTCTTTCAATGTGGCCAGATAATGTCCGGCCTTTGTATCTCTAAACTGCCCCATTCGGATCATACGCAACATGTCCACCTCGTTGCTGAATTCCACTTCCAGCCAGTTTTGAAGGTGTTTTGTAGCATAAAAAAACACAACGTAAAACACGGCCGGCAGGGTCACCAGAATGATCATGGTCATCAGCAGGGGATTAAAAACAAAATGATTAAACGCCGAATGCAGCACAATGGCGGCCAACACACCAACCACAGCCCCCGTGAACGCTGCATTGGATCGCTGCACCCCTTCCATAAGTATTATGGCGCATATGGCCACCACACCCCCATGCATGATGGCCGTGCCAAACCCCCGGACAATGGCCAGCACTACATTGAAATCGGCACCCAGCTGCAGGTAATACCAGGAGTTTTCTGCCAGTGCAAAGCCCGTACCGATGGCAAAACCATAAATGGCTGCATCAATCATAAAGCCGATTTGCCGGCGGGCCACCAGAAAAAACAAAAACAGAACCTTGATTATTTCTTCGCTGACCGGGGCCACATAGCGGGTGAGGGCATCATAGCCTACTCCGGTATAGGCCACAAAAGCCGTATTCACAACATAAGCAAGCATGGCCGATACAATGCCCCATGCAAGACACGCTACCAGCCATCGAACAGACACCAGTTTGAAGCTGTCGAGCAAAAAAAGGCACAACAAAAACAACAATACCGGGAAAAAACCAAAAGCAATAATCATCGAATTAAGCTTTCAGCGCTGCATCCAGGTCAGGAAAAATATTGAATATCATCGAAAACCCCGACATGTCAAATATCTCCTTAATGGCGGGCTGCAGATTACACACCTTGAATTGTCCGCCGGAAGCCATCATCTTTTTTTGAATGATCAGAAATATGCGCAATCCGGAGCTGCTGATATAGTTTAACCCGGTGCAGTCCAATATCACCTTGTCATGCCCCTGGTCAAGTATTTCGGTGATCTCCTTTTCAAATCCGTCCGACTGGGTGGTATCGAGCCGTCCCTCTATGTGCAAAACCAGGTGTTCATTCAACTTTTCCTTGTTTACAATCATTGTTGGATATTTTTTATAAGTATTAAATGGTTTTTATTTCCTTCGCGCCGGTAATCTATTCTATCCATGATCTTTCTGATCAGGAAAATGCCCAACCCGCCAATGGGGCGGTCTTCGGCCGGCAGGTCTGTGTCCGGATCGGGTTGTTTGGTCGGGTCATAATGCTTCCCGTCGTCGGTGATCGTGATCTTCATCTGATCTCCGTTCAGTGAAAAAGAAACATCAATGTCATGCGGATCCCGGTCTTCAAAAGCATAGTTTACAATATTGGTAAATGCCTCTTCCAGGGCAAGGTTCACTGACATCCCCAAAGCGGGCGGCAACCCCCAGTCTTCAACCAGTTTCTCGAGCGTGTCACGGATCTTATCCAGCTCGCTGACCTTGTTTAACAGTTTTATCGTATAGGTTTGCATCTGTTTATCCATTAAATGCAATGGTCATCATGGTGATGTCGTCCGATTGCGGAAATGATTGCACATGGGCTTCAATGGCAGCTTCCATGAAACCGATCAGTTCACGCGGCCCGCTGTTTTTATGAGCTTCGATCACTTCCATCATCCGGTCTTCATTAAATAATGCCTCCTGTTCGTTTTCTGCCTCACTCACTCCATCGGTATAGGTAAACAGCTTGTCTCCGGGCTTGAGATCGACAGAGGCCTCGGTGTAAATAAAGTCTTCAAACAAGCCCAGTGGTATCGATTTGGCCGGTTCAAACACGA
>PWON01000231.1 GCA_003557385.1 Bacteroidales bacterium
CTGATCCGGGCATCGCCCCCGGCAGAAGCAGGTTCAGCAATGACCGACTGCAAGGCCCATTGACCGGAGTGGATATACAAGACCCCCTTCAGGCCTTCGAAATTGCGCCCCCGCGAAGGGCGGTAAGAGATCACAAACACCGTATCCGTGGCCGTATAGGTGGTGTCTTCGAGTAAAAAGAAATACCGGCGAGTGCTGCCGGGCATCAACGGACTCAGGTATCGGTCGCCGAAAATTTCAATATAATCATCATAAAATGAAAAAGATTGCATCTGCGACATAAAAATGGCAAACAACGGATGCTGCATGCCCGAAATCCTGGAAGCAAGGACGGTTTCATTGCTCCGGTCGGGGTAGCGGAATTTACGTTCCGTAACGGTTTCCATCAGGAAAAAATGCCGCTGCTCCAAATATTGCGAAAGCCTGTTGGCCACAGTATCGGTACCACTTAAGTCAGGACTGTCTGAAGGGGGGTCAACCTCACCGGTGAAAATAAATTTATTGTAGGAATGATACGAAAAAGAACCCATGCGTTCGGGATGATGAAGGTCCCGGTTTTGAATGGCAAGCTCAATGATCCGGTGCGCCGGGTTCTCTTCGGGCAATACGGTCACCTCACGGAGTTCGACAGGTTTCCGGCGCAGGGCAATGACATGATGGCCTTTTTCCGGGTCGGGGAAATACTGCTTGGTTTCAAACCCGACATAACTCAGCTGGAGCATCCGGATGGGTTCATGGTGGGTTAGGTGAAAAAAACCATCTATGTCTGTCAACCCGCCCATTCGGGTATCATTGATCAGCAGGTGTACAAATGCCAGGGGTTCGTTTGACCCGGCATCCACAACCCGTCCGGAAACGACATGGCCTGAAGCAAGATCGCCGGAAACATTTGCACCCGGGACGCCCTGGCCGGAGGCAAGATTGAGCACAACACCATGGCCGGAAACATTTGCACCCGGTACGCCCTGGCCGGAGGCAAACATGTGCCCACACATACCTGACAAGAAAATAAACAAAAAAATATGCGATTGCCTCATCTTATCAAACTAACAATCTGTAAGATATTTTGTTTCTTTATATTTAACAGCAAAATTTGTATTAATTTTGTATAAATCAAAGAATAAAAGGCAACATTGGAAGAATCACCCGAATCTTATTCGAACCTGGCAGCATCCCTGAACACGCTCATCCTGAATTTTTCTTTTGATGCCCTCCTGGGATTGGGGGCTATCTTCTTGTTGCTTTTTGTCTCCGCCATGGTGTCAGGCTCCGAAATTGCCTTTTTTTCACTTACCCACCACGACATCGATGGGTTTCGAAAACGACAGAAGACCATCGACCGCAAGATCCTGGCCCTGCTCGAAAGACCCAACCGGCTGCTGGCCACCATACTGATTGCCAACAATGTGATCAATATCGCCATCATCATCCTGTCAACGATTGTATTCCGGGCGTTTTTCGAGATGCAGCTGCACCCGGTACTGGCGTTTATCCTGCAGGTAGCCCTGATCACCTTCCTGATCCTGTTGTTTGCCGAAGTGCTGCCCAAAGTATACGCTTCGCGTCATCCAAAACGTTTTTCCGCATTCATGGCCGGGCCTTTGCTGGTGCTCAGAAAATTCTTTCAACCACTGAGTGCCCTGCTGGTTAAAACTACCCGCATCATTGATAAACGCATGGAGAAGAAGCGGCCCAACCTGAGCATGAATGAGCTGTCGCATGCCCTGGAGATCACCACCGATGAATCCACCACTGAAGAAGACAAAAACCTGTTGCGTGGCATTGTGCGGTTCGGGAACACTTATGTGCGTGAGATCATGAAATCACGTGTGGACGTGGTGGCCGTTGAATATGGCACCCCGTTCGATACACTGATCCTTACCATTCAGGAAGCCGGGTACAGCCGCATTCCGGTTTACCGCGACAACTTTGACAATGTGGAGGGCATTCTGTACATCAAAGACCTGCTGCCCCACCTTGACAAGGGCAGTAATTACCAGTGGCAAAAATTGCTGCGCAACGCTTTTTTCGTTCCTGAAAGCAAACGCATCAACGACCTGCTCAAGGAGTTCCAGGAGAAAAAAATACATATGGCCATCGTGGTGGATGAATACGGAGGAACTTCAGGCCTGGTTACCCTTGAAGACATCCTGGAGGAAATCGTCGGTGAGATCAACGACGAATTCGACATGGAAGAAGCGATCTATTCGAAACTGGATACAAACACCTTTGTTTTTGAAGGGAAAACCCTTTTGAAAGACTTTTGTAAAATTACCGGCACGGAAGACGGGTTGTTCAATGAGATCAAAGGGGAAGCAGATACGCTGGCCGGGCTGATCCTGGAAATAAAGCAAGAGATCCCATACAAAGGAGCTAAGATAACCTACAAACAATTTGTCTTTGAAATTGAAAGTGTCGACAAACGCCGCATCAAACGCATCAAGGTAAAGCTGAAGGATTAGAGTTATGCAAAGGTTTTTTTTTCTTTTTATCGTGATTGTTTTTGTTGCCGCGTGCCAACGGGGAGACGCGCCAAAACCCAGGGGCTATTTACGCATTGCCCTTCCTGAAAAAGGATACCAGCTGTTTGATTCGGTCTATCCCTACCGGTTTGAATATCCCAGGTATGCAGATTTTGTGCCCGACCAGCGTGAAAGTGCCGAACCATTCTGGGCCGACATTGTGTTTCCCGACTTTAAGGGACGCATCCACCTGAGCTATAAGACAGTCAATGATCCAACACAATTAAGGGAATACCTCGAAGACGCCCGGAACTTTGTGCACCGGCACATTCCAAAAGCCACTGCGATCAGGGGAGAGGTAATTATACATCCCGGAAACCAGGTATATGGCATGTTATACCAGATCA
>PWON01000144.1 GCA_003557385.1 Bacteroidales bacterium
CGCGTTCTTCCAGGTTGGTCAGCAGCCCTGCCAGATCGCCCGGTTTGTCGAGCACCGGCCCGCTGCTTACCTTGATGCCGACCCCCATTTCATTGGCGATGATGTGTGCCAGGGTGGTTTTGCCCAGTCCCGGCGGCCCGTGTAGCAACACATGATCGAGGGCTTCGTTGCGTTGCGACGCCGCCCCTACAAATACCTTCAGGTTTTCGACCACTTTAAACTGGCCGGTAAAACTCGAAAAGTTTTTGGGTCGCAGGGTGTTTTCTATAATGCGCTCCTCCCTGGTCAGTCGGTCGGCAGCGGGGTCCAGGTTTTCGTTCATGTGTATCGCGTTCCGGCGCTTTTGTTTATCCTTACAAAAGTAATGATTTTGGAGTTACCCTGTTATCATTTACCGGGAGACCATAATCTGGATTATGTTTTGTTTAATGCATATCTTTGAATGGACAAACTTGCTCTAATGGTCAAATCAGGCGACTTGATTCAGCGGATATTTTCCCTCACGGGGGATGGGGGCTTTTGGGAACTGGCCATGGAGGTGTTTCGTTACCAGGCCAGGCACAATGAGGTGTACCGGCAGTTTTGCCATGACCTGGGGTGTGATCCACTGCAGGTGAAAACACCCGAAGACATCCCTTTTTTGCCCATTGAGCTGTTCAAAAGCCGGAAGGTGGTATCCTTTGCGGGAAAAGAAGCCTGTGTGTTCACCAGTTCAGGGACCACGGGCAGTGTGCCGTCAAGGCATTACGTGGCGGATTTGTCGGTGTATGAACGGAGTTTCATGACCGGGTTCCGGCATTTTTACGGGGAAGTATCCGGGTACGCTGTCCTGGCGCTTTTGCCGGGCTACCTGGAGCGACAGGATGCTTCGCTGGTGTATATGACCCGCAGGCTCATCCAGGAGAGCGGTCATTATCAAAGCAGTTTTTATTCAAACAACATGCAGGATCTGGTCAAGGGTTTGAAAATGTTGCAGAAAGAAGGTGTCCGCACGCTCTTGCTTGGTGTCAGCTTTGCCCTGCTCGATCTGGCAGGCCTTCACCCAATGCCCCTGAAACGTACCATTGTGATGGAAACCGGGGGCATGAAAGGGCGGCGCAGGGAGATGATCCGTGAAGAACTGCACCGGATTTTAAGCACGGCTTTTCAACAGGAGCATATCCACAGTGAATACGGAATGACAGAGCTGCTGTCGCAAGCTTACTCAAAGGGGGACGGCCTGTTTGCCTGCCCGCCCTGGATGCGGGTGGTGGCCAGGGACAGCAACGACCCCCTGGAATTGATCGGCCATGGGCGCAGTGGTGGCCTCAACGTCATTGACCTGGCCAATATCCACTCATGCAGTTTCCTGGCCACACAAGATCTTGGGAAGACCTATCCGGATGGCCGTTTTGAAGTGCTGGGGCGTTTTGACCACAGCGATGTCCGGGGCTGCAACCTGATGGCGGAGGGGCTTTGAATTGTTTATCCCACGAGCAGCCACAGAAAAATCAATGCGGCCATCAGCAGGAACACCCCGCCAAAATAGGCGGTGCGACGTGCATAGGCGATCCCGAAATCCTTGCCGGACACCATGCCGGACAGGGTCAGGATAAATACGGTGAGGGCCACCAGGAACCCGGCAAGATAGATCCGCATGCTATTGACTCCCAGGGCTATACCGGCCAGGAAAGCATCCATGGCGGTAGCCAGCGACAACACCACGATCACCTGTGCCTGGTTGATGTCGAACACCTTGGTTTTCGGGTGCCTCTTGCGGGCTTCCATGATCATTTTTAACCCAACGATCCCCAAAATGATGAATGCCACCCAGGCTTCCAACCCCTGAAACATCGAAGCGATCACCCCGCCCAGCCAATAGCCGGCAAACAAAAGGACCAGGTGGGCAAAAGAAAAGGCGATGGCTGTTTTGAGCGGGATGCCCGGCTTGACCAGCCCCGAAACCGAACTGTTGCTGATGGCGATGGTAAAACAATCCATGGCCAGCCCGAGTGCGATAACAAATATGATCAGTGTTTCCATAATCTTTGCTTATTCAGCCCTTTCCAGTTCCACGGTAAAGTGCCGCATGATGGGTGCTTCTTTAATGATCCGGAACCCTTTGGTGATTTGGTTGCGCCGCTCGTAAATGTTTCGCAGGCATGCGGCCACATAGGCCATGTGGTTATTGGTATAAACCCTTCGCGGAATGGCCAGGCGCAACAATTCCAGGTTCGGGTAACGGTTTTTGCGTGTTTCCGGGTCACGGTCGGCCAGCAGGGTCCCGATTTCCACCCCGCGTACTCCGCCTTCCAGGTAAAGTTCAACAGCCAGTGTTTGTGCCTGGAATTCCTCTTTCGGGATGTGGGGCAACATTTTTTTGGCATCTACAAACACCGCGTGTCCGCCGAAAGGCAATTGACAGGGCACCCCATAATCTTTCAGCAACTGACCCAGGTAGGCCACCTGCCCGATGCGCGACTCCAGGTAATGGTAATCGCACCCCTCGATCAATCCCTGTGCCACGGCAGCCAGGTCACGTCCTGCCAGTCCGCCATAAGTCAAATAGCCCTCATACAGGATGCAGTACATGCTGATCTTGTCGAAAAGCTCTTTGTCGCGGCAGGCCAGAAAACCACCGATGTTTACGATGGCATCTTTTTTACTGCTCATGGTGGCACCGTCCACATAAGAAAACATCTCCAGAACGATCTCGCGGATCGAATGGTTGGCATATTCTTTTTCCCGGGTTTTGATGAAATAGGCGTTTTCCGCAAAACGGGCGGCATCAAAGAATACCGGGATATTATATTGCTTGCACAAAGCCGACACTTCCCGGATGTTTTGCATTGACACAGGTTGGCCGCCGGAGGTGTTGCA
>PWON01000138.1 GCA_003557385.1 Bacteroidales bacterium
ACCATCAGGGAAATATACCGTTTGCATGGTTTCCGGCCCATCGAAACCCCTGCCATGGAACACTTGTCGACCTTAATGGGCAAATATGGTGAAGAGGGGGACCGGTTGATTTTCAGAATACTCAATTCGGGTGATTTTACTACTAAGGTTGATGAGGCTGACTGGCAGAAAAAAAATGCCCCGAGGTTATCAGCCCAGTTGAGTGAAAAAGCCTTGCGCTATGATTTGACCGTTCCTTTCGCAAGGTATGTGGTGCAGCATCAAAACAACATCACTTTCCCGTTCAAAAGGTACCAGATACAGCCTGTATGGCGTGCAGACCGGCCGCAAAAAGGGCGCTACCGCGAATTCTTTCAGTGTGATGCAGATGTGATCGGCAGTGATTCCCTGGTGAATGAAGCAGAGTTTTTACAGATCATCGACAAGGTATTCTCCCAACTGAATATTGATGTGGTCATTCTGTTCAATAACCGGAAAATTTTAGCCGGACTGGCTGACTACATTGGGTTTGCTGACAGGATGACTGACATAACCACTGCCATTGATAAAATGGATAAGATCGGCCTGAAAGGGGTCAGCGAGGAACTTATCAACCGGGGTATATCCGGCGATGCAATAGAGAAACTGGAACCGGTACTGCAATTGTCAGGGAGCAACAGGCAAAAAATCGAGTTTCTTTCAGAAATGCTGGTTTCTTCACCTCTTGGGATGCAGGGCATTGCAGAGGTGCGGGAAGTGTTTGATATTGTCGATATTACACCCTTGCAATGCCCGGTTGAACTGGATCTTTGCCTGGCCAGGGGGCTTAATTACTATACCGGGGCCATCATCGAAGTGAAAGCCCTTGAAGTACCCATGGGCAGTATTTGCGGTGGGGGCCGCTATGATGACCTTACCGGAGTGTTCGGGCTTAAAGGCGTATCGGGTGTGGGGATATCTTTCGGTGCAGACAGGATTTATGATGTGATGCAGGCTTTGTCGCGCTTTCCGGATGATATTGGCACCTATACCCACGTGCTGGCCATCAATTTTGGTCCGGCGGAGAGAGATTATTGTTTGCCTGCATTGGAAAACTTGCGGTCGGTTGGCGTGCAATGTGAAATGTATCCCGAACCGGTAAAAATTAAAAAACAGATGCAGTATGCCGATAAGAACAGGATCCCTTTTGTGCTGATGGCCGGTGAAGAGGAAATAAAAAACAACGTATTTTCGCTTAAGGATATGAAAAGCGGGGAGCAGCAGCAATTGATGCTTGAACAGGTCAGCACACACATATTGAAATATTTGGATTAGCACTCGAATCGATTCATACCCGGCTGCAAATTGTAAATAACAAATACCCTATCCATGGATGTTCACCAGGTTTCTTCGCATGATATTGATTTGGATGTTATTCGTAAGGTGCTGGACAAAAACCTCAGGCTCACACTTTCTGATGAGTCGCGCAACAAAGTGACCCGTTGCCGGGAATACCTCGATGAACGCATTGCCACCAAAAAAGAACCCATTTACGGGGTGACCACCGGTTTTGGTTCATTGTGCAACCACAGCATCTCCCGTGAGGATTTGGGGGTTTTGCAGCGCAATTTGGTGATGTCGCACGCTTGTGGCATGGGGGAGGAGGTCCCGGAGGAAATTGTACGGTTGATGCTTTTCCTGAAGATCCAATCCCTGGCTTACGGCCATTCAGGCATTCGGTTGATTACCCTGGAACGCCTTGTGGATTTCTTCAATCATGGCGTGTATCCGGTGATTTACACACAGGGCTCACTGGGTGCATCTGGCGACCTGGTCCCACTGGCCCACCTCAGCCTGCCATTGCTCGGACTTGGTGAAGTGTATTACAGAGGAGACAAACTTCCTGCAGCTGAATTGCTCGTCTTAAAAGGCTGGGAACCATTGGAACTGGTATCCAAGGAGGGCCTGGCTTTGCTTAACGGCACCCAGTTCATGGGGGCTTATGGTGTTTATATCCTGGTGCGTGCTTTGGACCTCTCCCTTTGGGCAGACATGACCGGGGCTTTGTCGCTCGAAGCCTACATGGGCCGTTTGGACCCTTTCTTTGAGCAGGTGCATCAGGTAAGACGTCATACTGGGCAGTTGGAAACGGCAGAAAATATTCGGAAGATCCTTCAAGGCAGTGCCCTGATGGAGTCCAAACGGAATGATGTACAGGATCCCTATTCTTTCCGGTGCATCCCACAAGTGCATGGCGCCAGTAAAGATGCTTTGCGTCATGTGGCAGGGATATTCCGGAATGAGATGAATGCCGTTACCGACAACCCCACACTTTTTCCGGAAGAGGACCTGATCATATCGGCCGGCAACTTTCATGGCCAGCCACTGGCCCTGGGGCTGGATTATCTGGCCATTGCCATGGCGGAACTGGCCAATATTGCCGAACGCAGGGTGTACCGGTTGCTGTCAGGTTTGCGCGGGTTGCCTTCATTTTTAGTAGCCAACCCCGGGTTGAACTCCGGTTTTATGATCCCACAGTATACCGCCGCCTCCATAGTGAGCCAGAATAAACAGTTATGTACCCCGTCCTCGGTAGACTCCATTGAATCTTCACAGGGACAGGAAGATCACGTTAGCATGGGAGCCAATGCCGCGGTGAAGGCTTTTCATGTATTGCAGAACCTTGAGAAGGTAGTGGCCATTGAATTGATGACGGCGTCGCAGGCCATGGCTTTTCGTGATGAAGAGAAAACTTCGCCTGCGCTGTTGTCTCTGTTGAAAGAATTCCGGAAAACAGTGGCTTTTGTTGAAAATGACCAGGTGATGTACGGGGAGATGGGAAAATCGCGTTCTTTTATCCGGAATCATCACCCGGAACGGTTTACTGCATGATAACCTCAGGGATGTAAAAAAGGCTGCAGGGTCACGCCCGGCAGCCTTTTTTATAGGTGCATTGAAAAACTTCCTAAGCGGTGCTGTATGTCGATCCGCCTTTTTTAGCAAGGTTTTCCCTTACCACAGCCTGTGCTGATGCCAGACGGGCAATGGGGACACGAAAGGGAGAACAGCTGACGTAATCCATGCCCACTTTATGGCAGAATTCTACAGAATTTGGTTCGCCACCGTGTTCACCGCAAATACCTATTTTAAGGTCAGGACGGCCTTTACGCCCGCGTTCAATGCCCAGTTCAACCAACTGGCCTACCCCTTCCTGGTCAAGTATCTGGAAGGGATCGTTTTCCAGCAACCCCTTTTCGAGATAAACGGGCAAAAATCGTGCGGAGTCATCGCGTGAATAACCAAATGTCATCTGCGTTAAGTCGTTTGTGCCAAATGAGAAAAATTCTGCCTTCTCAGCGATCTTATCGGCAACGAGTGTGGCCCGTGGGATTTCAATCATGGTGCCAACCAGGTATTCAATCCGGTCATCGTGTTCTTCAAATACCTTTTCAGCCGTGTTGCGTACAATTTCTTCCTGCAAACGGTATTCCGGATCAGTACCGGTGAGCGGGATCATGATTTCCGGAATCACCCTGACTCCCTTTTTCTTCAGGTTCAGGGCAGCTTCGATGATGGCCCTGGTCTGTACCTCTGAAATTTCAGGATAGGTGTTGCCCAGGCGGCATCCGCGGTGTCCCAGCATGGGGTTGAATTCATGCAGGGAATCGACTGTAGCCTTTACCTCTTCGGGGGTTATGCCCATTTCCTTGGCCATTTCCTTTTGGTTGGCTTCTTCGTGGGGTAAAAACTCATGCAAAGGCGGATCAAGCAAACGGACGGTCACCGGCAAATCATGCATGGCTTCAAAAATCCCTTCAAAGTCCTCCCGTTGCATGGGAAGCAATTTATCAAGTGCTTTGCGGCGCCCGGATTCATCCTTGGCCAGGATCATCTCACGCATAGCCTTGATGCGAATGCCTTCGAAGAACATGTGTTCGGTCCGGCAAAGACCGATCCCTTTGGCCCCAAACTCCCTGGCGATTTTTGCATCCTTGGGTGTATCTGCATTGGTTCGAACGTACATACGGGTATATTTCTCAGTAAGATCCATCAGATCAGCGAAATCGCCGCTCATTTCAGGGTCAACGGTGTTGATCTTCCCTTCGAAGACTTCCCCGGTGGTTCCGTTGAGGCTTATAAAGTCCCCTTCTTTGAATTCCCTGCCATCAATGGTCATGGTACGTTTTTTATAATTGATGTTCAGGGCACCGGCACCTGATACACAGCACTTGCCCATGCCCCGGGCCACCACGGCGGCGTGTGAGGTCATCCCACCGCGTGCGGTCAGAATACCCTGGGCGGCATCCATGCCGCTGAGGTCTTCGGGGGATGTTTCCACACGAACCAGGATCACCTTTTTTTTCTTGGCTGTCCATTCGGCCGCATCGTCCGCAAAGAAAACGATCTGTCCGGTTGATGCACCCGGCGAAGCAGCCAGGCCCTTGGCCAGCAATGTGGCTTTGGCCAGTTCCTTGGTATCAAACACCGGGTGAAGCAGTTCATTCAGTTTTTCCGCTTCCATGCGCATCAGTGTTTCTTCTTCATTGATCAGGCCATCGCGCAGCATGTCCATGGCAATTTTAACCATGGCAGGACCTGTACGTTTTCCGTTCCGGGTTTGCAACATCCAGAGTTTACCCTCCTGAATGGTAAACTCAAGGTCCTGCATGTCGAGGTAATGCAGTTCAAGTTTCTTTTGTTGTTCATCCAGTTCTTTATAAAGCTCGGGAAAAAGTTCCTCCAGTGATGGATACACTTTTTTTCGCTCTTCTTCGGATACGCTCTGCAGTTTGGCCCAGCGTAGTGAGCCTTCTTTGGTGATCTGGCGAGGGGTGCGTGTGCCGGCTACCACATCTTCGCCCTGGGCATTTACCAGGTATTACCCGTTGAAAATATTTTCGCCGGTGGCAGCATCGCGGGTAAAAGCAACTCCTGTAGCCGAGCTATCTCCCATGTTGCCAAAGACCATGGCCTGCACATTGATCGCAGTACCCCATTCGGCCGGGATTTTATATTTCATACGGTAATAGGTGGCACGTGGATTATTCCAGGATTCAAAAACGGCCATTACAGAGCCCCAGAGTTGCTCCCATGGATCCTCCGGAAAGTCCCTTCCGGTTTCATCCTTAACCGCTTTTTTAAAACGTTTCACAAGTTCCTTAAGGTCACCGGTACTCAGGTCCTGATCATTTTCAGCCCCCTTTTCTTCTTTAAGGTGTTCCATAATGACATCAAAAGGATCTTCTTCTTCCTTGTTGGCAGGTTTCATGCCCATAACCACATCGCCGTACATTTGTACGAAGCGCCGGTATGAGTCCCAAACAAAACGCTCATTGCCGGTCTTTTTTGACAGCCCCTCAAGGGTCTGCTCATTCAAACCCAGATTAAGCACCGTATCCATCATGCCCGGCATGGAGGCGCGGGCACCTGATCGCACAGACATCAACAAGGGGTTGTCTTTGTCACCGAACCTGGCGTTCATCTCTTTTTCCACACGGTGCATATTCTCTTCGACTTCCCGCTTGATCTCATTGACCACAAAATCGCGTCCCCGCTGATTGAACATGGTACATACTTCCGTGGTAATGGTAAACCCGGGAGGCACTGGCACACCGATATTTACCATTTCAGCCAGGTTGGCACCCTTGCCACCCAGCAAATTCCTCATTTTTGCATCTCCATCGGCTTTTTTACCGCCGAAAAAATAAACCTTCTTGCTTTGTTTGCTCATTGTCTGTTGCTTTTATGAATGAATATGATTTTTTTCTACGCCAAAAACGGGTTACAAAATTAATTTTTTTTTGCTTTCCCCCGAAGAAGGATTACAGATTTGCTTTCTACAGGGAAAAGTTGTATTTTTCAAAAAACTTTAGCACACGATCATGGAAACACAAAGCATTGTTGAACGGTATTGTGAATTGATAAAAGAAGAGCCCTTGAGTACCCTGGAAGCGGACCTGACGGCCGACAACACCTGTGTGCTTGAGTCCACCTCACCTTTTTTTGGTTATTATCATGACGATCCCATCGGGAAACCCGATCCGTACATTTATTGTGTGCTTTCAAACAATTATACTTTTACTTTCGGGGATATCATGCGTGCCACCCAGTCTGTAAATGCCAAAAGACGCAATCCGGTGGATGTGGCCGTGGGGACGATCTCACTGATAGACAAAGTATGCCAGGTGATCAGGATCAAAGGGATCAACCATTTTAACCAGGTACATATCATTCAGCAAAACTTTCAGCAGGAGGGTGTTCAATTCAAAAAAAGGCAGCGTACCATTAGCGAAAAAATGGGAATCATCCGCCTGTCGAAAATATTGTACCTGAAACCCGGGGGAAATGGTTTGTTCATGGATGCCGCTGACGACACCAAGGCATACTTCGTCATACCAAAACATTACGACTGGGAGGCTTTTAAACGTCTTACGGAGGAGGCTAAATACGAAACACGCATCCTGTATTTTGACGCTGCCCAGGCAGTCATTTTTGATGACCACAAGATCCTTGACCTGGTCCGGGTCTACAAGGAAAACATCACCCTAAGGCAGTTAAAGGATATTCGTGACCGTTATCTTCAGATTATCAAATAATAAGCAGTGGCGTATTTAATTCTTGATGTCATTTCGTTCAATACAATGCAATCCATGTTACGCTGCCTGATTTTGGTTTTTGTTTTAATGGCCCGTGTTGTTACGGTGCAATCACAGGTCGGGGAATATGTGGTGCCTGACTACAAAGGTATGGCGGAAAGTTTTTTCAGCCTGAACGATTCCATCCTCCGTGCCGAAGTGGGCAGCTTTACCTTTACGGGTTCACTGGTGGGGCTCAGCGGGAGAGCTTCCCTCCGGGAGTTTGAATTGCACAGCCTGACCAGCCATACCATAACGCTTGCATTGGATCAAAAAAAGGTGCATATATCCAGGGGGCCTTTTTTTGCTTCCCTTCACCATATAGAATATTTTGGACCCCAGCAATATGTGTATAGAATAGACGGGCGTTATTTCTGGGGTTTTGACGGAAAAATGCCCGGGCAACGCCTGGTCAATGTACATGTCTTTGACGGGCATGAGCGGCTTGAACTCCCGGCCCGGGCCACCCGGGATATTTATGAACCAAATTTCTGTAGCAGGCGAAGCATTTTTAGCCGTCAGGAATGTTACAGCAGGGCCTTTATCTCAAAAGACGGTGAGCGACTTTACATTTATATGCGGAACAGCCGCATCCCCAGCTTGTATGAAGTTACCTGGATCATCAGAAAAGGAAAATACCTTGGCAGGGTGGTAGATTATGCTTACTGACCGCTGCGTTTAGGGTTGTTGGGTCTATTGGCCAATCTCAACGGATTCATCCAGTTCCCCGGGTTGTTTACTGATCAGCATGTCCCAGAACACATTGGCTTTGGCAAACCACTCCCTAAGACGGGTCCTGTCGTTACGGTGCCGGGAAACGTCGGCTGCATTATAGGCGGTGGCATATATGCCGTTATGCCTGGCAATGTATATGGCCCTTTGGTTGTGGAACCGCTGGCTTACAATGGTGATGCTGTCCTGCCCAAAAATTTTTTGCGCCCTTATCACAGAATCGAGGGTTCTTAGCCCGGCATTGTCTTTATACATTACATTATCGGGTACGCCAAGTGCAAGCAAAGCCTGGCGCATTTGTTCAGGTTCATTGTAATAAGGGGTGCTGTTGTCGCCGCTGAGCAAAAGGTAACTCACCTTTTGGTGGTGATATAAATCGGCGGCGGCCTGCATTCGGTGGTGGAAATACAGGTTTGGCCCCCCGTTTCTTATCCGGTGCGATGTTCCCAGCACCAGTGCGACCCGGTTATAGGGGATTATGTCGATGGAGTCATATAAATGATCTTCGGCTGATAAACGAATTACCTGGTTTGTAATCAACAAAATCAATACAGGTATCAGGACGATGATCTCAAGTAAAAGAAACCACCGCGTATAAAATATTTTTGCAGATCTTTTGCGCTTTTTTGGCATTACAGTTGTAAAATTAGATAAAAATCTTCAAGGCCCCCTGGCTTGTCTGCATGATTTTTTTGTTTGAAAATATTCTTGTCAATATTTTCCGGATTTTCAATAAATAATTATAGTTTTGTCGATGATCACAAGATGACATTTTTATCTAAACGACTGGTTCAACCATAAATTATAACTACCATGGCAAGAAAAGGAGATGTTGTAATCAACATAGAGCGGTGCAAGGGTTGTGAAGTCTGTTTGTCAGCCTGTCCGAATGAGGTGCTGGCATTAAGCAGTGAAGTAAACAGCAAGGGATACCATTATGCAATCAAGACAAACGCTGAATGCATCGGATGTGCCAACTGTGCAGTGGTTTGTCCGGATGCTGTGATAACCGTCTACCGCGAAAAGGTTGTCAAAAAATAATGGCTCCCGGATCAAACAAGGGAAAGAATCCATGTTAATGAAAACAATTGAAGATACAGAAAAATGAAAGAGTTAAGATTGATGAAAGGCAATGAGGCTTTGGCGGAAGCTGCCATCCGTGCCGGAGCCGACGCCTATTTTGGCTACCCCATTACCCCGCAATCGGAGGTCATCGAGTACCTGATGCGTGAGAACCCGGCAGATCGAACGGGTATGCAGGTTCTTCAGGCCGAAAGTGAAATTGCAGCCATCAATATGGTGTATGGTGCGGCAGGTTGCGGCAAACGGGCCATGACCTCTTCTTCAAGCCCTGGAATCAGCCTGAAAATGGAAGGCTTATCTTATATTGCCGGTGCAGAACTTCCGTGTGTGGTGGTCAATGTGGTGCGCGCCGGCCCTGGCCTGGGAACGATTCAGCCCTCGCAATCGGATTATTTTCAGGCAGTAAAAGGGGGCGGACATGGAGATTATAAACTCATTGTGCTTGCCCCGGCAACCGTACAGGAAAGTGTTGATTATGTCAAGCTTGCATTCGACCTTGCGTTTAAGTACCGCAATCCCGTCATGATTCTTTCCGATGGCATCATTGGACAAATGATGGAAAAAGTGGAATTGTTTGAACAAATGCCACGGAGCAACAAAGAATATGAATGGGCTACCCTGGGCAAAAAACCAGGTAAAAACAGTGTGATTGTTACCTCGCTGCAGTTGCAATCGGAGGAACAGGAAAAGGTCAATCTTCGTTTGCAGGCTAAATACAGGGAGGTGGAGAAAAATGAGGTGCGTTTTGAAACGTATGGATGCGAAGATGCAGAATACCTCTTTGCGGCTTTCGGATCATGCGCACGGATTACCCGTAAGGCACTGGATATGGCCCGTGCAAAAGGCATTAAAGTGGGAATTATCAGACCACAAACACTTTATCCATTTCCTGTGGATGAAATTAGCCGCCTGGCCGGACAGGTAAAAGGGATCCTTACCGTGGAAATGAATGCCGGCCAGATGGTTGAGGACGTGAAGCTGGCTGTGAACGGCAAAACCCCGGTTGAATTTTACGGTCGTTTTGGTGGTATGATCCCCACGCCTGATGAAATACTGGAAGCATTGGAACAAAAAATCATTGGAGGATAAATCATTATGGCAGAAAGCAATATTATTAGCCCCGAAAACCTGGTTTACGAAAAAACCAGCGTGATGACAGATCGTGTGATGCATTATTGCCCCGGCTGCGGGCATGGGACGGCCCATCGTATGCTGGCAGAAGCTATAGATGAACTCGGTATTCAAGGAGATATCATTGGTGTAGCCCCTGTAGGATGTTCGGTGCTGGCCTATTATTATTTTGATGTGGATATGCAGGAGGCTGCCCACGGGAGGGCTCCTGCTGTGGCTACCGGAATCAAACGGGTATTGCCTGATAAATATGTGTTTACCTATCAGGGAGATGGTGACCTGGCGGCCATTGGCACGGCAGAAACCATTCATGCCTGCAACAGGGGAGAGAATATTTTGATTGTATTCATCAATAATGGCATTTACGGGATGACAGGCGGGCAAATGGCTCCGACAACCTTGCCTGGTATGAAAAGCTCCACCTCTCCCAGGGGCAGGGATGTTTCCACCATGGGAAATCCCTTGAAAATTACCGAACTGGTTGCGGAGTTGACCGGAACCTATTTCGTTACACGGCAATCGGTGCATGCTCCCGCCAATGCCCGAAAAGCCAAAAGGGCCATGAAAAAAGCCCTGGAATATCAGAAGCTTAACAAGGGGACATGTTTTGTTGAAATTGTCTCCAACTGTCCGTCGGGCTGGAAAATGACCCCGGCGCAATCAAATAAATGGATGGAAGAAAACATGTTTCCTTTTTACCCGCTGGGTGACATAAAAGTACCAGAACAATAAAACCACAACACATCATGACTGAAGAAATAATCATAGCCGGATTTGGCGGACAAGGGGTACTGTCGATGGGACAGATCATTTGTTACAGTGGCGTAATGCAGGGAAAAGAAGTTAGCTGGATGCCTTCATATGGTCCTGAAATGAGGGGTGGTACAGCCAATTGTACCGCCATCATCAGTGATGAGCAGATCAGTTCACCAGTTTTGAACAGGTTTGATACGGCCATCGTATTGAATCAGCCCTCGATGGATAAATTTGAGGATGCCGTCAAGCCGGATGGCTTGTTGATATACGAGGAGAATGGCATGACGCGAAAGCCACGGCGCAAGGACATAAACATCTGTTCCATTGCTGCGTATGATGAATCGGTGAAAATGAACAACACCAAGGTGTTCAACATGATCGTGATTGGAGGTTTCCTGAAAGTCAGGCCCATCATCGAACTGGAGAATGTGATCAAGGGCCTGAAAAAAGTGCTTCCGGACCGCTATCACCATCTGATCCCCCTGAACGAAGAAGCCATTCACCGGGGCATGGATATCATCAAGGAGGAACAGGCAGTAAAGAAGTAACCAAAGCACAATGTTTCATATACCCCTTACCCTGATCTCTATTGACCCCGGGGGAACACATTTGATGTTACATGCTTATATTAATGGTCTCAAAGCAAATGTGCTGATTGATACAGGTGCATCCAAAAGCATCCTGGATATATCGCGCGCCGGATATTATCTTGAGAATCCTGACATCAGGCCCTTTGATAAATTTTTTACGGGCATGGGAGCCGGCAAGATCCAGACACATATAACCACCATCCCGAAAATCAGCTTTGGAAAACTGGATATTCTAAACCAGGACATCCTGCTGATTGACCTGTCTCCTGTCAATACATCCTATGCAATGTATGATCTGCCAAGGATTGACATGGTGCTTGGTGGCGATTTGCTTATGCACATGCGGGCTGTGATAGATTATCCCGGAAAGCGGTTGTTGGTGGGATGAATGGTTACATAAC
>PWON01000014.1 GCA_003557385.1 Bacteroidales bacterium
AGGACGGGGCCGGGCTGCTGTTTATCGGGACCAACGATGGCTGGTGGCGCGACACCCCCGGTTACCGGCAGCATCTGCAATACGCGCGCCTGAGGGCCGTGGAACTGCGCCGCAGCATCGCACGCTCGGCCAGCACCGGTATATCAGCTTTTATCGGGCAACGGGGCGAAATCATTGCACAAACCTCCTGGTGGGAAGCAGAATCCATGGCCGCCACCCTGAACGAAAATGATGCCATGAGCTTTTATGCACGCACCGGCAATTTCCTCGGAAAAATGTCCCTTTTCCTGCTTGCGCTCTTTGTACTGTACATGTTCTCACAAAAAATGATCAAAGGCAGCAAATCTGCATTGTAGCATCATTGATCAGGAAGGCATCCGGAAATCGGGCGACAGGTAGACCGGGTATTTTTTGAAAAAACGGGAGGTGTTTTCGGCCGCTTCGCTGACGGGCCGGAATTCGATGCCCAGGGCCTTTTTAACCTTGTCGTTTGAAAAATAGCGCCGAATGTTGGCATTGCGGGCGGTTTCTTTCGACAGCAGGGGTTTCTGGCCCGTCATAAAGCTGCGCATCCGCTCCAGGCGCCATGCCATCTCACTTAAAAAACGCCCCGCACGGTATTTGGGGCCCTGGACACCGGAATAATGGGCAAACAGGGAGAACAATTCCTTATAGGACAAATCCTCGCTGCTCAGAATAAAACGCTCGTGCCGGATGTCGCTTTCCATGAGCTGTACCATGGCTGTGGCCACATCGCGGGCATCCACAAAACCGGTGACCCCCGAAGTATAGAATTTCATCCCGTTTTTGACCGACTGGTACAGCTGGGCGCTTGAACGGGCAGGATCCCCCGGGCCAATCACCACGGTCGGGTTCACGATCACCACCGGCAAGCCCTCTTCCGCACCTCGCCAAACCTCCCGTTCAGAACCATATTTGCTGATGGCATACCAGGAATTCCTGGCAGATGTTTTCCACACCAGCGACTCATGCACCAGGTTGTCTTTTTGCGGTATGCCCAGGGCTGCCACACTGCTGCAATGGCAAAATTTTTTCACCTTGTTGAGCAGGGCTACATTCACCAGGTTAGCCGTTCCCTCTACGTTGGCCTTCATCATGACTTGCCTGTCCTCGGGCATGAACGAAACCACAGCGGCACAATGATAAATGAATCGGACATCTTTCATGCATTCCTGAAGGCTCACAATGTCATTCAAATCCCCCTCGACCCATTCAACGGCATCAAAATGTGCTTCACCATTTTCAGGATCGTACCAGCAGAACAAACGTTTTACCAACTCCGAATGGCTGCCTGCACGTTTGAGTGCACGCACCTTCCGCCCTCCCGAAACCAGTTCGAAAAGCAGGTGAGATCCAACCAGGCCGGTACCTCCGGTAAGCAGTATCATAAAAGCAAAATTAGGCAAATTTTTACTGAGTTGACAAGTAACGGGTTTGCTTAGATTTTGTTTCTTTGTACACAGAAACCAATTCACACAGATACAATGAACAAGTACGGTATTTTTTTCTTCGCAGTTATGTTGTTTGGATGGCATACCATTCAGGCACAAACCTTACAGGCTTTTGATCCTGCAACCATGTGGCAGATGCAGCGCCCGGGCAGCCCGGTGGTATCGCCCGACGGACAATGGTCGGTGTTTCCGGTAACAGCCTACGACATCGGGGCCAACACCTCTTCAACCAACCTTTACCTTTTGCACAACGAACAAGGCGACGTACGCCAGATCACCTTCAGCGATCGCGACAGCGGCCCCGCATGGAGTCCGGACGGCAAAAAAATCGCTTTTGTTTCACGCCGTCACGACGGACCGGGGCAGATATACATCCTCGACATAGCAGCCGGTGGAGAAGCACGCAAGATCACAGATTTGCCGGTAGGCGTATACGGGGTAAAATGGTTCCCGGACGGGCAGCGCATTGCCTTTGCCGTCAACATCCTGCCCGGGTATGATGGCGATTGGGACAAGCACCGGGAGATGCAGCAAAAGATGCGCGACAGCAAAGTCACCGCCAAGGTAACCGAAAACAACATGTACCGCTATTGGGACCGCTGGCTTACCGACGGCCATGTTTCCAGGCTCTTTACCATTGATTTAGACACCAAAGAAGTAACGGACCTCATGCCCGGTGGCGGCAATTTTTTCGGCCTGATGGGCGGGGTATCCTACGACATTTCACCCGACGGGCAAACCATTGCAGTGAGTAAAAACTCCACCCAGCCACCTTTTGAAAGAACCAACCACGCCATTTTTTTAGTGCCCACCGATGGGAGCGGCGAACCGACCAACATCACGGCCGACAATCCGGCCAACGATGTGAACCCTGTGTACAGCCCCGACGGACGTTATATCCTTTACGGCCAGCAATCGATCTACCATTTCTATGCCGACAAGGTGGTCATGACCCTGTATGATACCCGCGACGGGTCGCGCACAAGGCTCACCGACCACATAGACCTCAGCACCGGGGGGTGGTTCTGGTCAGAAAACGGCCGCACCATATATTTCCTGGCCGAAGACCGCGCCATGCAATCGATATTCAGCATCCCCGCCGATGGAGGCCTGCATACCGAAGTATTCCGTGGAGGCACAAACACCGGGGCTTCCCTGGCAGGCAGCCGCCACCTTGTATTTAACCACCACAACCTCAGCGCCCCGCCAGAGATCTACAGCTTGGATCTGCGCCGCGGGAACGTCGAAAAAATGACCGGGTTCAATGATGCCCTGGTGGAGAACATCCATTGGGGAGAAATCGAAAACGTCACTTACAAAGGCGCCAACGATGTCGACATTCAGATGTTCATCAACTATCC
>PWON01000076.1 GCA_003557385.1 Bacteroidales bacterium
ATATCACCGGTCAACCGGTAAAAGTGCGTTTAAACAGGGAGGAATCACTTCGCATGCACCCAAAACGTCATCCGGTGTGGATGCATTTGCAACTTGGCTGCACCAAAGACGGGACATTGACAGCACTCAGGCTGAATGCCCTTGGTGACACCGGAGCCTATGCATCCGTGGGAACCAAGGTGATGGAACGGGTTGTGGGACATGCCACCGGAGCCTATGCAATACCTGCGGCAGACATCCGGGCCAAAACGGTATACACGAATAATATTCCGTCCGGGGCCATGCGGGGATTTGGTGTGCCCCAGATTATATTTGCCCTGGAAAGCGCCATGGATGATCTTTGCAAGCAAGGAAGCTTCGACCGTTGGCAAATGCGGTTTGCAAATGCCCTTGAAGACGGTTCCAGGACAGCCACCGGTCAGCGGCTGGAAGGTGTCGGACTAAAAAAAACACTGCTGGCTGTGAAGGAAGAATTCCAGGCGGCAAAATTTGCGGGGATCGCATGCGGCATCAAGAATTCAGGTGTAGGCAATGGCATGATTGACGACAGTGAGGTGGTTATTGAGGTTGTTTCGTCCCGCAAGGTGCTGATCAAGCATGGCTGGACAGAGATGGGCCAGGGCATTCATACCATGGCCATCCAGTGCCTGCACGAAGAGACAGGCATTGATCCGGCCATCATGGAAGTGCTGGTGGATACCGGGCATGGCATCCCCACGGGAATGACCACCTCCTCGAGGGGAACGGCCTTACTCGGCAACGCCATCATCGATGCCGCCAAAAGATTGCGCAAAGACCTGTTATCCAAAAAACACAACCAATGCCTTGATAAAATAGCGGGGCGCACATACAGGGGAAAATATGTTTGTGACTGGACCTGCAAACCAGGTCAGGGTGGTACGGATCCAAAAATTCACTTTGCCTATGGCTACGCTACACAAGTGGCCATTCTGGACGATGGTGGACAGGTCAAAAAAATTATTGCAGCCCATGATGCTGGGAAAGTGATAAATCCCGTTTTGTTTGAGGGACAGATACAGGGATCAGTCCACATGGGGTTGGGTTATGCACTCAGCGAAAACTTCCCCCTTAACAACGGATACCTTGTGCACCACAAACTCAAAGACCTTCGAATAATCCGGGCCAGGGAGATGCCCGAAGTTAAGGTTATCAGCGTCGAAGAAAAAGATCCACATGGTCCTTATGGAGCCAAAGGGATCGGGGAAATTGGCATGGTGCCCACAGCAGCAGCCACTGCCAATGCATATGCCGCTTATGACGGGCAAATACGCAGGCAATTGCCCCTGAATGAAAAAAACAGGAAAAACATAACAAAATCATAGGTTCAATATGGGGATTATATTAAAAAACACCACGTTTATCCAATGGGATACGCTGGAATTCAGCAAGGGGGATGTTCTTGTGGAAGAGGGCCCGGAGGGAGGCATAAAAATCGTTCAAGAAGGGGTTAAGCCGGCAGAAGCAAAAGGATATGCCATGCTGGACTGTGCGGGGAAGCTGGTGACCAAATCATTTGCCATTGGACATCACCATGTATATTCAGCGCTTGCAAGGGGAATGCCGCCCCCTCCTGTTTTGCCGGAAAACTTTCGTGAAATATTGCAATACATCTGGTGGACACTGGATAAAAGCCTGGACAGGGAAAGCATTCGGTACAGTGCACTGGCCACGGCCATTGCTTCAGCAAAATCCGGCGCCACATTTGTTATAGACCACCACGCCTCCCCTTCCTGTATCTCCGGCTCACTCGACATCATTGCAAATGCTTTTGAAGAAGTGGGAATTGGCCACCTGCTTTGTTACGAGGCCACTGACCGCGATGGCCCGGGCAAAGCAAAACAAGGGCTGGAAGAAACCGAAAGGTACCTGGAAAACCATCAGGGTCTTGTTGGGCTGCATGCTTCCTTTACCGTGGGTTCGGAAACTTTAAAACGTGCGGTGGAATTGATGCGGGTCTTCCATAGCGGGATACATATGCACCTGGCCGAAGACAAATACGACCAGGAACACAGTCTGCAAACGTATTATCAGCAAGTAACACACCGACTGAATGAGGCCGGGGTACTTGACTCCCCAAAGACTATACTCGTTCACGGTCTTCACCTTGATGCCAGTGAACGGGACATCATCCGGAAAAAACCCTGCTGGATTGCAGAAAACATGGAGAGCAATCTTAAAAACAAAGTGGGTTGTTTTATCAGCAAGGGGCTTGGCAACAATATCATGCTTGGAACCGACGGCATGCACAGCGACATGCTCAGAAGCGCAAAAGCCGCTTTTTTTTCAGGCCAACACCGCGACAATATTGATTTCAAAAAAACCTATCAGCGTTTTAGAAACGTCCACCGCTACATCAGTCAAAACAATTTTGCAGGTGACGGCAACAACAATCTCGTGGTCCTTGACTATGACAGTCCGACCGAAGTCAACCGCGAAAATTTTCCCGGCCACTTTGTGTTTGGCATTCAGGCAGCCCACGTAAGGGATGTGATTGCGAACGGCAAACTTATTGTCAAAAACCGCATAATTCAAACCGTTGACCAGGATCTTGTGTTTAAGGAATCATCGAAGCATGCACGCAGGCTTTGGAAAAAAATGGGTCGCTGATTGTCTGTCATATAAAAAATCCAACAACAGATAAATTTTATAAATTGCAAACCATACACCCTGTAATCAATCCATAAAATGTTTACCATCCCTACACATATAGACACAGATAGCACAGAATATCTTGAAAACAAGATGCATTACGACGACATTCTTGACAAACACCGGGAATTTATGCATCGTGTTATGGAAGGCGGACCTGTCCGGGCCATTGAAAAACATCGATCAAGAGGCAAGCTGCTTGCCAGGGAACGCATTGATCTTTTGATTGATCCGGGCACCCCGTTCCTTGAACTTTCCACGTTGGCGGCATTCGGTCAATACGATGACAGTTTTCCGGCGGCCGGCATCATCACCGGGATTGGGGTAATACACGGTCATGAGGTCGTGATTATCGCCAATGATGCCACCGTCAAGGGTGGTACGTATGTTAAAGAAACCATTCGCAAGCATATACGTGCCCAGGAAATAGCGATGCAAAACGGACTGCCATGTGTCTACATGGTTGACTCGGGAGGGGTGTTTTTGCCCGAACAAGCTGAAGTGTTTCCCGACAGGGATGATTTTGGCCGGATTTTTTTCAACCAGGCAAAACTATCAGCCCAGGGATGCCCCCAGATAGCCATTGTGATGGGCTCCTGTACGGCAGGTGGCGCTTACATCCCCGCCATGAGTGACGAAACCATCATCGTAAAGAACCAGGGTACCATTTTTATCGGGGGGCCACCACTGGTGAAAGCGGCCACGGGGGAAATTGTCACCCCTGAAGAACTTGGGGGAGCTGAGGTTCATACAACCAAATCAGGTGTGGCAGATCACTTTGCTGAAAATGACCAGCATGCTGTTTCTCTATGTCGTGGGATCTTTGAGAGCATCCAACCAACAGAAAAACAGCAGCTTGACAAAAAACCGGTCGAAGAACCCCTCTATGACCCAATGGAACTTCCGGGAATACTGCAAGCCGATCAGAAAAAACAAACAGACCCTTATGAGGTAATTGCACGGCTGGCAGACGGCAGCAGGTTTCATGAATTCAAGGCCAGGTATGCAACTACCCTGGTCACCGGTTTTGCCCGCATGATGGGATACCCGGTAGGCATCATTGCCAACAATGGGGTTTTGTTTGCAGAATCCTCGCTAAAAGGCACCCACTTTATTCAACTGTGCAATTTCAGAAAGATTCCCATTGTGTTTTTACAGAACATCACCGGTTTTATGGTGGGAAAATCTTACGAAAATGCGGGATTGGCCAGGGATGGGGCAAAGCTGGTTCATGCCGTGGCCAATGCCTCGATTCCAAAAATCACCATCATTACCGGGGGTTCTTATGGTGCAGGGAACTACGCAATGGAAGGCAGGGCATTTGATCCACATTTCCTGTTCATGTGGCCGGGGGCACGCATCTCGGTCATGGGAGGGCAACAAGCGGCCAATGTCCTGGCTCAAATCAAGATTGATCAGCTGAAAGCCATAGGATTAAATGCCAATCCGAAAGAAATTGAATCCATGAAAGCAGAAATTCTGCAGAAATACGAAACGGAAAGTTCAGCCTATTACAGTTCCTCCCGCCTTTGGGACGACGGCATTATCGAACCAATGCAGACCAGGCAGGTAGTGGCCCTGGCCATTGCCACATCGCTGAACAAAAAATACGGACCGCCCCGCAGTGGCGTATACAGGATGTAAATCATGCTGAAGATATTGTTACATAAATCCGTTCATGGCAAAAATACACACCAATGTCTACCTTTAAGAACATAGTCATTGAATATGGCCGTTATTCTGCAACCATCTGGTTGTCGCGCCCCGAAAAAAGAAATGCCATTGACCATCAGATGGCATCAGAACTGCTTGAAATACTGGAGATCCTTCAGGAAAACAAAAAAATTCTTATGGTGATTGTCCGGGGCAAGGGCAGCCATTTTTGTGCCGGGGCAGACCTTAAATGGATGGACCGGAAAGATTTACCGAACGATTTGCAAGCCGGCACCTTGCTTCCAAAACTATTTATGGCATGCTACATATTTCCAAAGCCTCTTATTGCCATGGTGCACGGTACGGTCATGGGAGGGGCACTGGGTTTGATGGCCTGTGCAGATTTTGTGATTGCAGAAGAAAACAGCCGGTTCAGGTTCAGTGAGGTCAGCCTGGGGCTAATACCAGCAACCATATCCCCTGTGGTGATCAGGCGCATCGGCGAGTTCAAAGCCCGTCAGTTTATGCTTTTGGGAGACGTGATCGATGTGCCACAGGCCCTTGGGGCCGGTCTGGTTGACCACAAAGGATCCACGGAAGATATGGAAGCATACAAAGAGTACCTTTGCAATATATTTGCGGGAAATGCCCCAAACGCCATGGAAAACTGTAAAAAATTGATCATTACGGTTTCCGGAAAAAATATTGAAAAAAAATTGTTTGATTACACTGCACGCCTGCTTGATGAAGTCAGGAAAGGTGCTGAGGCACGCGAAGGGATGCGTGCCTTTGCTGAAAAGCGTGAACCTGTATGGAAAAAACAATGATTGGAACAAAGCGTATCAACAAAGTTCTGGTGACCAACCGTGGTGAAATCGCGACAAGGATATTCAGCACATTGCATCAGATGGGGATTGCCACGGTAGCAGTATATTCTAAGCAAGACAAGGATTCCATGCATGTTAAACTGGCCGACGAAAGGTATCTGCTTGCAGGTAATGGGCTTGCAGACACCTACTTGAACATCGGGCAAATGGTCAAAATAGCCCTGGAATGTCATGCAGATGCAGTGCATCCCGGCTACGGTTTTTTATCTGAAAACCCTGTTTTTGCCAAATCAGTCAAAGACGCAGGGTTGTTGTTTATTGGTCCTTCTGAAGAAGTCATCCGCCTGATGGGCAATAAATCGGAAGCCCGTAACCTGGCCAGCCAACTGGGGATCCCCGTAATTGAAGGTGCTTACGGCAATGATGCCGCCCTGACAAAGAGAGCCGGGAAGATTGGTTACCCCGTTATGGTGAAAGCTGCCGGCGGTGGTGGCGGAAAAGGCATGCGCGTTGCCAATTCTGTTGCAGAACTGCAGGAGATGCTCGAAAGCACCCGCCGGGAAGCATTAAATTATTTCGGCAATGATGAAATTTATATCGAAAAATACCTTCATGAACCCCGTCATATTGAGATTCAGGTACTGGCAGACCATACGGGCCATGTCCTGACATTGTTTGAACGGGAATGCTCACTTCAGCGGCGCCATCAGAAGATCATTGAAGAAGCGCCGGCTCCGAATATCTCGCAAAGCCTGCGGAAAAAACTTATGGACTCTGCACGTATCCTGGCTGAACATATTTCATACGTCAGCGCTGGCACAATAGAGTTTCTGTTAGATGGCAACAATTTTTATTTTCTGGAGATGAACACACGGATCCAGGTTGAACACCCGGTCACCGAAATGATTACCGGCCTGGACATTGTTAAGGAACAGATCCACATTGCCACGGGAAGACCGCTTACCCTCAAACAAAACCAGATAAACCTCCATGGCCATGCCATTGAGGCCAGGATCTACGCCGAAAATCCTGCCAAAGGATTTTTACCTTCACCGGGGAAAGTCCTGTTTCATAAGGCACCCGAAGGGAAAGGGCTACGCATCGACACAGCGCTTGGCGGTCAGGGTGAGATCAGCGGGATGTTCGACCCGATGATCAGCAAAGTGATATTCCATGCAAACAGCAGGGAAACCGCCAGGAAAATGCTTATCCAATACCTGAAAGATTATGTCCTGCTCGGCGTACAAACCAACATATGCTTTCTGATCGAATTGATCGGTTCTGAGGAATTTATCAAAGGAAACACCCATACAGGGTTGGCAACGAAGCTTGTTGAAAGTTTAAACAACAGTGATGCGCAATGCAAAACAGACAAACATTTGCTGGCCATGGCCTATATGTTTGCAAACCCCGAAAACCATGCCGGGGTGAATAGCATTTGGCGGCAAATGGGTTTCTGGAGACTGATGCCCGTGGCCAACCTGATGATCAATAAGGAATTGTTTCAACAAAAGTACCTCTACCACAACGATAAGCATATGAGTATTATGGAGTCTGAACAACAGATCCCATACCGCCTGGTTGACAGGGACAGCCATACCATGCGCATTGATGTGGCAGGAAATATTCATACACTGTATTATCATACAGTAAATGGGGAAATTTTATTTCAGCACAATGGGCATACAGCTACCGTAAGCCCCTCACAGCACCTTGGCCGGGACATTCTCAGGGAGATCAATAAAAATCCCGTGCTGGAAGGGGAAAGCCTGATCAAGGCCCCCATGCACGGCACCGTGATCAAAGTCGATGTAAAACCCGGCGACGTAGTCAACAAAGGCGACACCCTGCTTGTGCTTGAATCCATGAAGATGGAAAACAAGATCACGGCCACCGCCAGGGCCTTTGTAAAAAAAGTGCATGTCAGTCATGGCGACATGGTCGCTGACAATACCCCACTAATCCACTTAAGCGATAAACTTGTATGACAGAATAGGCCTTTTATAAAGAAAAATATATACTTTTACAAAACCACACGGCAACTTTTGTTGTTACACCATAATTGGTTTGGTATTTATGTTTTCTTTAAAAGCCATTGATGTTACAAAATCCTTTTTTAACTGAAGCACACGAAGCACTCAGAAAACGTGTTCGTGCCTTTGCAGAACAAGAAATTGCCCCTGTTGCGGCAACACTGGATGAAGGGGAAGTCTTTTCGGAAGATATCACAGCCAAAATGGGCGAGATGGGTTTTTTTGGTATACAAGTGCCCGAAGAACTGGGTGGTCAGAACCTGGATACGCTATCATATATAATCATCGTTGAGGAACTGGCAAGAATTGACAGCTCCCAGGCAGCCACGGTTGCCGCAGTCAATTCCCTTGGCATAGCCCCCATCATGAAATATGGCACGGAAGAACAAAAAAAGCGCTATATACCACCCTTGTGCACGGGCAAAATGACCTGGGCATTTGGCCTTACCGAAGAACATGCCGGATCGGATGCCATGGGATCCGAAACAAGGGCCAAACGCATTGACGGAGAATGGGTCATTAATGGATCCAAAACACATATCACCAATTCTGCTTCCAAACTATCCGGAGGGGTTACCCTGCAAGCCGTAACAGGAGAACAAAAAGGCCGCAAGAGATTGTCCGCAATCATCGTTGAACATGGGACACCTGGTTTTACCTCGGAACCAAGCAAAAATAAAATGATGTGGCGTGCCAGCGATACCGGCAACCTGTTTTTTAATGACTGCAGGGTTCCCGAAGCCAACCTCCTCGGAGAAGAGGGGCAGGGCGGCCGTATCATGCTTAATACGCTGGATTCGGGAAGGCTTTCCATCGCTGCCATCGGGCTCGGACTCGCAAGGGGTGCCATGGAAGCCTCGGTTGAGCATGCCAAAACCAGGGTTCAGTTTGGACAACCCATTTCGAGGTTCCAGGCAGTGGGATTTAAGCTGGCCGATATGGACGTCAAGATAGAGTTGGCAAAAAACACCCTGTACAATGCTTGCTGGCGCAAGGACAACAACCTGCAGTTTGCACGCGAAGCCGCCATATCCAAACTTTACACCTCAGAAATTGCCCGGGAAATCGCCGACGAAGCCGTCCAGATACATGGCGCAAAAGGCTTGTTTAAACCACACCCGGTAGAAAGATTTTTCCGGGACCAGCGGTTGCTTCAGATCGGGGAAGGCACTTCAGAGATTCTTCGACTGGTGATTTCCAGATATCTCGGTGTGTAAAATTAAGTCAATGGAAGACAGAAAAAAAGACCATATTGACCTTGCTTTTGCATCACAAACCATGGTCAAAGACATGGACACCCGTTTCATGTATGAACCAATGCTTAGTGCCCACCCTGATGATGCCATTCCCGAAACAGAATTCCTGGGCAAGAAACTGAAGTTGCCTGTCTGGGTGTCCAGCATGACAGGAGGGACAAAACTTGCCGGCACCATAAACCGGAATCTTGCAAAGGCTTGTCATGAATTTGGGATGGGTATGGGGCTTGGATCCTGCAGGATCATCCTGGATGATGACAAATATTTTCCGGACTTCGATATGCGCGATATCATTGGTGATGCACTGCCATTGTACGCCAACCTTGGGATAAATCAACTGGAGAATCTGTTATTTGAAAACAAATTGGCAAAGATCAATGCGCTGGTTGACAAATTGCGGGCAGACGGACTCATCATTCACGTAAATCCCTTTCAGGAATGGTTTCAACCGGAAGGGGACCGCCTGCGGCAACCGGCCATTGAATCTGTACAGGCATTGCTTGAACAGGTTGAATTTCCTGTTATGGTAAAAGAAGTGGGCCAGGGCATGGGGCTGGAAAGTTTGAGTGCCTTGCTGAAATTACCCCTTGCCGCCATTGAATTTGGTGCGTTTGGTGGAACAAATTTTGCCAGGGTAGAACTGATGCGCGACAGCCAGAAAGCCAGAGAACTTTTTGAACCACTCTCCTATGTTGGCCACGATGCAGCACAAATGGTCGATATGATCAATCATATCATTAGCCAGGAAACCGGAAAAATAAAATGCAGGCAATTGATCGTATCCGGAGGAATAAAATCATTTTTGGATGGTTATTACCTGATCAAAAAATCCACGATGCCCGCCATCTACGGCCAGGCATCCACTTTTCTGAAATATGCCAAAGACGATTATGAGCAATTGCATCATTTTATAAGCTACCAGGTAAAGGGCCTCCAGATGGCTTATGCTTTTTTGCGTGTACGTGAGTAAAATGTCCGAAAAAATTAAAATACTTAAAGGGTTTTCGAAAAAATCACCGGAAGAAAAACTTCTTTTGGCTGCCGGGCTTTGTGCAGATCCCGATGCAGCCGCAGTGGAACTGAGGTCTTTTCATCATCAGAACAAGGATATTCAGAAAATCCTGTCAGGGATCAGTGAAAATACCATCTCCAATTACCCCCTGCCCTACAACATAGCCCCAAACTTTTTGATCAACGGACAAGTGTATATAGTGCCCATGGTCATTGAAGAAAGTTCTGTAGTAGCAGCAGCATCTGCTGCTGCGCGTTTCTGGGCCGGGAGGGGTGGTTTCAGGGCAAAAACAGGCAAGCTTATCAAGAAAGGCCAGTTGCACTTCTTGTATGCTGGCGACAGGAATAAGTTAAAAGGGGCCATGCCTTCGATTGTAAGCCATCTTAAACAAAGCACGCGAACACTGACCCAAAATATGGAAAGACGTGGCGGGGGGGTGGCATCCGTTGAACTCAATGACCGGCAAAACCTCCTGGACAATTATTTTCAACTTGATGTCCGTTTTGACACCAGGGACGCCATGGGAGCCAATTTCATCAACTCAGTTCTTGAAGAGTATGCTGTTGCCCTGGAAACCTTTTTTAACCAAAAAGAAGGGTTTGATGAACGGGATTTCGAGCCACTGATGGCCATCCTGACGAATTACAACGATGAATGCCTCGTGGAGGTAAGTGTGTCCTGCGATGTGGACGCACTGGGAGATGCTGCCGGCACAGTATCTGCTGATGATTTTTTACGTCGTTTTGTAATGGCTGTAAACATTGCAGAATCAGATGTATATCGTGCTGCAACACATAATAAAGGCATCATGAACGGGGTGGATGCCGTGATTCTGGCTACGGGCAATGACTTCCGTGCCATTGAAGCGGGAGCCCATGCATGGGCCGCCCGTTCAGGACAGTACCGGTCGCTCAGCAAGGTGAACTTAACAGGAAAGCAATTTACCTTTTCCCTGGAGATGCCGATGGCACTGGGAACCACAGGCGGCCTGACCCATTTGCACCCCCTGGCTGCGCGTTCGCTTGAAATACTCGGCAACCCGGATGCAAGAACACTGATGATGATTGCCGGCGCTGCGGGCCTGGCCAACAACTTTGCAGCCCTCCGGTCGCTGGTCACCACCGGAATCCAAACGGGTCATATGCGCATGCACCTGTCAAACATTCTTTTACAGCTCAAGGCTTCGCCCGGGGAAACAGCACACGTGGAAAGTCATTTTGCAAATAAAAAAGTATCATACCAGGCAGTGGCCAGGTACCTGGAAAAGCTGAGAAAGCATGCAACCTGAAACATCCCCGCAAACCCTGTCTTTTCAGTCCAGCGGCAAACTGATGATCAGCGGAGAGTACCTGGTGCTTGCCGGTGCCAGTGCCCTCGCCATGCCGGTGCGCTTTGGCCAGACACTGCATGTTGAATCGACTACATCCCGGGACACATGTGTCGAATGGGAAACATATATCAAGGGGGATCAGTGGCTTGAGTGTTCATTCCGGGGGGCGGGCCTTCAAGCGGATGCATCTGAGAGAACAGCCGGCCGACAGGCATCTGTCCGGTATATCCAAAACCTGTTGTTGGCTTCCAAACAATTAAACCCTTCCTTTTTATCCGAAAACGTGGTGTGGCGTGTTCGCAGCAACCTTGACTTTAACCCCGAATGGGGGCTTGGCAGCAGTTCTTCGTTGATCTCCAATATCGCCTGGTGGGCCGGGATCAGCCCTTATAAGCTTTTTTACCAGACCGCCGGCGGTTCGGGATACGACATTGCCTGTGCACGAAGCAAAAAACCAATCCTGTTTACTTACACCGGCAAAAACAAAT
>PWON01000097.1 GCA_003557385.1 Bacteroidales bacterium
CATGTGTCCTCGCTCGAACCCATTTTGACCAATGTGATCACAACAAGTGAAATGCAGCGTGCTGCCTGCTGCAACCTGGCAGAAGCTTTTGAGACCAATGTATCTGTAGACGTCTCATACAGTGATGCGGTGTCTGGTGCAAAACAAATCCAGATGCTTGGCCTGGCAGGGATCTACAGCCAGCTGATGCTGGAGAATACCCCCGGGATCCGGGGTCTTGGCCAGCCGTTTGGACTGAGCTATATTCCCGGTCCCTGGATGGAATCCATCAGCATCTCCAAGGGGGCTGCCAGCGTGATCAACGGTTATGAATCCATTACGGGGCAAATCAATGTGGATTTAAAAAAGCCGGAGGGTCCTGAACAATTTTATTTCAACGCGTTCCTTGGCGAAGATGGCCGGATGGAAAGTTCTGTAAATGCAGCCATTGACCTGAATCATGCCTGGTCTGCCATGGTGATGGCCCACGGGGAATTGTTCAACAACAAGATCGACCATAACCACAACTCCTTTCTGGACCAACCACTGGTAAAGAAGTACAATGTTATTAACCGTTATCGTTTCGAAAGGCCTGGTGTGATGGACTCTCAATTCGGGTTTAACCTGATGCAGGAAGACCGTGAGGGTGGACAGGAGGCGTTTTTCACAAATGGTGCGCCCGTTGGATCGGATGAATATTATGGATATGGCACAAACACCACCCGGTTTCAGGCTTTTGCCAGAACCGGTTTCTATTTCCACAATATGCCGGATGCCAGCCTGGGCACACAGCTGCATTTTTCCCACCATAACCACGATTCGTATTACGGACAGCGCAGGTATGACGGGGAGCAAAATACTTTTTATGCCAATGTTCTGTTTACCAATACCATCGGCAATCCCGACCATCGTTTCGTTGCCGGGGCAAGTTTTTTGTTCGACGATTACACAGAGCAACTCAGTGATTCTTTATTTGACAGGAGGGAAGCCGTGCCGGGGGCTTTTATTGAATACACCTTTCATAGCCATGAGCGCATAACCCTTGTGCTGGCTGCCAGGGCCGATTATCATAATCTGTTTGGTGTGTTTTTTACCCCGCGTTCCCATTTCCATTTTAACTTGAATGAACAGACCACCATCCGTGCTTCGGCCGGAAAAGGATACAGGGTTCCCAATCCTATTGCTGAGAATACCGGATTGCTTGTCAGCAACCGCAGCATCGAATTCAGGGGCGAAGTTGAACTGGAAGAGGCCTGGAATTATGGCGCCAGCATTACCCGGCGATTTCATTTGTTTGGCAACGATGCTTCCATAGCCGGCGAATTTTACCGTACCAGTTTTATAAACCAGCTGATTGTGGATGTGGACACTGACCCGGACAAAGCCCTGTTTTACAATCTTGAGGGAGATTCTTATGCGAACAATTTTCAACTGGAGCTTAATATAGAACCCATTCGTTTGCTGGAGGTCACTGCTGCCATCAGGTACACAGATGTTAAACAACAGATTGGGGAAACACTGCGAGCGAAGCCTTTTGTAAATCGTTACCGTGGAATGGTCACCGGTTCCTATGCAACCAGAAACAATAACTGGCAATTTGACCTAACGGCACAGTTCAACGGGCCGTCGCGTATACACGAGGTCCGCGAATCCGCACTACATATGCCGGAAACTTTTAACATGCTCACCGAGTCGCCGTTCTATACCATCCTGAATGCCCAGGTAACCTATCGTTGGCGCAACCTGGATGTTTATGCCGGTGGAGAAAACTTAGGGAATTATATCCAGAAAAACCCCATCCTGAATCCACATTCACCTTTTGATGAAGGGTTTGACGGCAGCATGATCTGGGGTCCCTTGATGGGACGGAAGTTTTACATGGGAATACGATATATTATTGAACGGTAGAAAAAAAACCGTATATTCATTAAGTCCGGTTTGATTAGAATCTAATCAAGGTATTGGCTTAATGAAGGCAAAAGTATTAAAGAAACTCAATATCCTGGCCGATGCGGCCAAATATGACGTGTCCTGTTCTTCTTCCGGAAGCAGCAGGGCCGCAGCAGCTGGCGAGGGTACGACAAAAAGCGCCGGGATTTGTCATTCCTTTACCGAGGACGGACGCTGTATTTCGTTGTTGAAGATCCTTTATACCAATCATTGTATATATGATTGTGCTTATTGTGTAAATCGTCGCAGCAACGACAAACCGCGGGCTTCTTTTACCGTGGAAGAACTGGCGGATCTTACCATTCATTTTTACCGGCGCAATTACATTGAAGGCCTTTTTCTGAGTTCCGGGGTGCTCCGCAATCCGGATTATACCATGGAGCAGCTGAATGCGGTGGCTCGCAAACTCCGCAATGGCTACCGGTTCAATGGGTATATTCATATGAAAGCCATTCCGGGGGCTGATCCCCTGCTTGTCCATGAGGCCGGACTGCTGGCAGATCGCCTCAGTGTTAACATTGAGATCCCTACTGAGAAGCAATTGATCAGATTGGCACCGGAAAAGGATTTTGCCAGTGTGTACCGGCCAATGAACCAGATTAGTCAGCAAATGCTAATAAGCAAAGAAGAACGAAAGAAATACAGGCACTCTCCCCGTTTTACCCCGGCCGGGCAAAGCACCCAACTCATTGTTGGCGCCACGCCCGAAACCGATTATACTATTCTAAAACTGGCATCGGGACTTTATTCGCAACAAAAACTGAAACGTGTATATTATTCGGGATTTGTCCCTGTGAATGCACACGACAAGCGGTTGCCTGTTCTGAAACAACCGCCTCTGGTACGCGAGAACCGCCTTTACCAGGCCGATTGGCTGATGCGCTTTTATCATTTTCGTCACAATGAGATCCTGGATGAAAATCATACCCAGCTTGATCAACAGGTAGACCCAAAACTGGCATATGCCTTGCGTAATCCACATCTGTATCCGGTAGACCTCGACAAAGCCACTTATGAGGAAATACTCAGGGTCCCGGGCATTGGTGTCCGGTCGGCAAAGATCATTGTGGCAAACCGCCGGTACGGGCGCATCACCGTTGCATATTTAAAAAAGATGGGGGTGGCGGTAAAACGTGCCCGGTATTTTATCCTTTGCAGAGAATTGCCGCAAACCTCAGGCATGATCTACCCGGAGCAAATCAGAAAGCGTCTGGTCAGACAGAATGCGTCAGCCGGAGAGCAGCTGACATTGTTTTAATGCCTAAACATGCATCAAATGAAGGTATTGACTCCCGAATGTGTTTTTACGTATGATGGAAGCCTGGATGGTTTTTTTACGGTAGTGTTCCATGCTTTCCATGACCGGACGGAGCCTTCGGCCATTATCCCCCGGGGTGCCAATACGCAAATACCCTTAGGGAGTATCATTGATGTGGATACATCAGTTTCTAAAGCCACCAGGGTTAGAAAGGGTGTTGTTGACCGCTCGGATAATCGCAATGTCCGTCTGCTCCATGTGGCATTTTTGACAGGGATGCCTGAAACCAATATGTTGCTGTGGCGCTATCTCAAAAAGCTGTTTCAACATCCTCCCGGTTATTTTTTTAGGAATATGCTCGACGAAGATGTATATGCGCTTGTTCAAACCGCCAGGCGGGTGAGAAAAGAAGTTCACCGCTTCCAGGGATTTGTTCGTTTCCAGAAAACAAAAGACCAAATCTACGCTGCAGCCATTGATCCCGACAACGATGTGGTAAAGCTGCTTGCACCCCATTTCCGGGCACGATTTCCTGACCGGAAATGGTTGATTTATGATACCAGGAGAAAATACGGTATTTATTTTGATGCTGAAAAGCTAAGCCAGGTGGAACTGAAAGGAGAGGCTTTTGACCTGACCACGGGTCATATTCAACAAAATGCCCGGGCCATGGATGAAGATTATTACCGGACCCTTTGGCAACATTACTATGAGGCCATCAACATTATGGAAAGAAAAAATCACCGGCAAATGCGGGCTTCCATGCCCAAACGTTACTGGAAGTATTTGCCCGAGAAAGGAGCAAACTGGCAGACCGGATAATTGATTAACTTGCAGGCTCAAAAAAAATAATCATTTTTGCCGCGTTGATCATTTTCGGCATCTTATGGGCAACAAACAAACACATAAGTACTGGGAAAAACTTGACCCCATTGTCCGGGCAATACCCGGAAAGCCCGGGGTATACCAGTTTTTTGATCATCATGGCAAGGTTATTTATGTGGGTAAGGCAAAAAGTCTGAGCAAAAGGGTGGCCTCCTATTTCGGGCGCGACAGTCACGACAGCCACCGGGTAAATCTCATGGTGCGCAAAATAGCTGATATCCGTTATATTGTGGTGGATACTGAACTGGACGCCCTCTTGCTTGAGAACAACCTCATAAAAAAATATCAGCCACGCTACAATGTGTTGCTGAAAGATGACAAGACCTTCCCCTGGATATGTATTAAAAATGAAGCCTTTCCGCGGATTTTTCCGACCAGGAACCTCGTCAGGGACGGCAGCAGGTATTTTGGTCCCTATGCTTCGGTACGTATGATGAATGCACTGCTTGACCTGATCAGGCAATTGTTTCAGTATCGTACATGCCGCCTTAACCTGAGCCCTGAAAATATTGCTGCCGGAAAATTTAAAGTTTGTCTTGAATATCATCTGGGCCATTGCATGGGTCCTTGTGAAGGGCTGCAGAAAGAAACGGACTACCTGCATACCATGCAGCAGATAGAACAGATCCTTAAAGGAAACCTGAAGTCTGTGACCGGCGAATTGAAGCGGCTAATGGGTCAATATGCGGGGTCCTATGAATTTGAAAAAGCCAACCTCGTTAAGGAAAGGATACAATTGCTGGAGAGGTTTCAAAGCAAATCAACCGTGGTAAACCCGTCGCTCAGCAATGTGGAAGTGTATTCAATTCTCAGCGATTCCGATTATGGTTATGTAAATTATCTGCGTGTGGTGCATGGTGCCATTGTGCAGTCGCATACCCTGGAGATGAGAAAACGACTGGATGAAGAGGATAACGAACTGTTGGAAATGGCCATTGCGGAATTGCGCCAGCGATTTGAGAGTGATGTCCGTGAAGTGATTGTGCCGGTCAGACCGGGAACCAGTATTCCCGGTGTCCGTTATGTGGTACCGCAGCGAGGGGATAAAAAAAAGCTGCTGGAATTATCTGAGCGCAATGCCAAATATTACCGCCTGGAAAAGAAAAAACGCCAGGAGCTTGTAGATCCATCGAGGCACGGCCGCAGGCTTATGGAACAGATCCGGCATGATCTGCGTCTGAAACAATTGCCTGAACACATGGAATGTTTTGACGTAAGTAACACCCAGGGCAATCATATGGTGGCTGCCATGGTGGTGTTCCGGGAGGCCAGGCCCAGCAAAAAAGACTACCGGCACTTTAATATCCGGACCGTCCATGGCCCCAATGATTATGCAGCCATGGAGGAGGCGGTATTCCGCCGCTATAAACGATTAACGCAAGAAGGGGGTGATTTGCCGCAACTGGTGGTAGTCGATGGGGGAAAAGGCCAGTTGAGTGCCGCCACAAAGGCTCTGGAAAAGCTGGAATTAAGTAATGCATTGGCTGTTATAGGTATTGCAAAACGTTTGGAAGAGATTTACTTTCCTGGTGATGGCATCCCGCTTTATATTGACAAGAAATCGGAAACCCTGAAAGTGATCCAGCGTATGCGTGATGAGGCCCATCGCTTCGGGATCAAACATCACCGCGTACGCAGGGAAAAAGGCAGCTTGCAGTCTGAACTTTCGGAAATCAAAGGAATTGGCCCGATTACTGTCCGGATATTATTGCAGAAGTTTCGTTCGGTGGCAGGCATCAAAAAAGCAGGTAAGGAGGCGTTGGAAAAGGTTGCAGGGCCGGCCAAAGCAAAAATCCTGCTGGAGCATTTCGATCGGGAGTGATGATTGCCAGGACTTAACAAAAAAAAGTAAATTTGCCTGTGTATGAAAAAAAATACAAGGCTTGAGCGGTTTTTAATCTGGCGGATAAAGCACATAAGCGAAAAACAGCTGTTGGTGCTGCTGGCTGTGCTTATTGGTATTCTGGCGGCCATTGCCGCGGTGCTGCTCAAGACCCTGGTGCATTCCCTGGAGGGTTGGATGCGAAGCGTGCCGGGGGCACATCTCGGGAACTATCTGTTCTTGATCTTTCCTGTGATAGGCATTCTGATCACCGTGTTTTATATACGCCGTTTTGTCAAGGATGACATCAGTCACGGAGTTTCCAGGATTTTGTACGCCATTTCGCGAAACAAAGGGGTGATGAAACTGCACAACACCTATTCGTCCATCATAGCCTGTACCTTTACCGGGGGCTTTGGCGGATCAGTGGGAATGGAGGCGCCGATTGTTTCGACCGGCGCAGCCATTGGATCGAATATTGCACAAGCCGCCCGCCTGGGCTTCCAACGCACAAACCTGTTAATCGGTTGCGGTTCGGCAGCAGCCATAGCAGCCATTTTTAAGGCACCCATTGCGGGCCTGATTTTTTCACTGGAAGTACTCCGGCTTGACCTGACCATGTCTTCCATTATTCCCCTGCTGATTGCCACAGTTGTGGGGGCCATTTTTTCATCTATTTTTTTGGGCGAAAGTGTGGAATTTTATTTTACACTGAAAGAACCCTTAACCTACAGCCATATTCCCTTTTATATATTTCTGGGTGTTATCACCGGCCTGGTTTCCCTGTATTTTACATGGATGAATAGGCGTGTTGAATCACAGATTAAAAAAATTGAACATCCCTATATGCGGGTCATGACCGGCGGATTGGTACTTGGATTGCTTATATTTTTATTCCCGCCATTGTTTGGAGAAGGATATTATACCATGCGTAGCATGCTTTCCGGGCAGCCGGAACAATTATTGGAACACAGCCTTTTTGGTCACCTGGTTGACAGTACCGGCTTACTGTTTGTGGGCTTTATGCTCCTGGTGTTGTTTTTCAAGGCCATTGCCACATCACTGACCACCGGGGCCGGTGGCATCGGCGGGGTGTTTGCCCCCAGTCTGTTTATGGGCGGTATTACCGGCTTTATCTTTTCCCGTCTGACCAATATATTCAGTAACTGGTCGATTTCTGAATATAATTTTTCCCTTGTGGGTATGGCCGGCCTGATTGCCGGGGTTATTCATGCACCACTGACAGCCATTTTTCTTATTGCTGAAATCACGGGAGGCTATGAGCTGTTTATCCCGCTGATCCTGGTGTCCTCCATATCTTACATGACCGTGGTATATTTTCAACCGCATTCAATTTATACCAGGAAGCTGGCCCAAAAAGGTCATCTGATCACCCATCATAAAGATAAAACCGTTCTGACATTGCTGAACGTAGAGAATGTGCTGGAAACCAGTTTCGATAAACTTTCACCGGACCAGACCCTGGGTGAATTGGTAAAAGTCATTGCCAGGGCCAGCCGAAATATTTTTCCGGTGACGGATGAAGAAAACCACTTCCTGGGGTTGGTGCGCCTGGATGATGTGCGGGAGATCATGTTTGACCGCAGTAAATATGACAAACTGATGGTGCGTAATATAATGATCCAGCCCCGCGCCACAATCAGCTCCCAGGACTCTATGGATACTGTAATGCAGAAATTCCGTGACTCAGGCCTTTGGAATATGGCCGTGGTGGACCATGGTATTTATAAAGGATTTGTATCGCGGGCCAATGTGTTCAATATTTACCGGAAAATGCTCCTCGAAGTATCCGAAGAATAAACGATGGATGTTTTATGGCAGCCTAGGCTTTAAATCAAATGGAATACAATTTTCCCCCTGACCCTTTCGCTTTCGATCATTGTGTGTGCTTTTGGTCCTTCTGATAACAGATAACTCTGCTGCACATAGGGTCTGACCAGGCCTTTGGACATTTTATCTGCAATGATCTGCAGATCTTCTCCGGAAGCTTTGACCAGGATAAAATCAGCCTTCTTTTTTCGCGTAAAATTGATGGATTTGTGGAAGAGCAATCCTTTGTTGGGAACGGTGGTAATGTATATCCCGTTTTTGATAATGATGCGCCTGCAGGCCATAAATGAACTCTTTGCCACGGCGTCAAATACCTTGTTAAAACGGGTGGTTAGCTTTGTAAAATCTTCTGCCGTGTAATCAATCACCCTGTCTGCCCCAAGGCTGTAAACAAAATCCTGGTTCCGGGTGCTGGCTACGGCCGTCACTTTTTCACCCATTGCTTTGGCAATCTGTACGGCAAAGGAGCCCACTCCACCCGATGCACCATTGACCAGAATGTGATCCCCGGACTGTATATCCCCCCCCTTTCTGAAAGCCTGCAAACAGGTGAGTGCAGCCAGCGGTGTGGCGGCTGCTTCTTTCATGGTGGTATTTTCAGGTATATGACACAGGTATTTTTCCTTGACAGTAACAAATTCAGCGTAACCGCCCCCTTTGAATGGGAGCATTGCAAAAACCTTGTCGCCAGGGTTGAACAATGACTTTTTCCCTGCTTGTTCAACTGTTCCGGCCACGTCAAAACCCAGGATGCGTGGAAACTTCTTTCCGACAATCCATTTCATGGAGCCATCGCGTATCTTATAATCCACCGGGTTGATGCCGGCAGCATGTACCCGCACCAGGACCTCATTCTTTCCGGGCATGGGAAGGGCGGTCTCCTGTAACAGCAATTGTTCCGGACCACCGTATTGATTGAGCACCAGTGCTTTCATAAACTTCGACCTTAGATTGTTAATGGCAACGAATTTACATAAAAACAATGAATGCAACAAGCCATTTATATATGCCGAAAAGTCTTGTAATGAATGGTTTTATGCGTATTGCCTTTACCCTTAATGGCCTTGATAATCTATATAGGTATATCAGAATAATGAGTATATTTATGATAGGAAAAACTGTGGGTTTATGGTATCATTGATAATGAAGGGTAATTTAAAAATATTTGTTTTGCAGTTTTTGTTACTGCTTATCCCCATTGTATCGTTGACTCAGAATGAAAATCAGCGTATTGATTTAATAAGGCTGTCTGATGCGCTTAACAGGCAGTTTTTAATTGAAAAGGCAGAAGCAATTCGCCTGGCGGATTCTCTTAATCTGCCTGTAAGACAAGTGCTGGATGATGACCGGATCATTGAACTGATGCGTTTTAAGGACGGAAGGCCAATGTATTATACCACATTCAATGCCGAAGGGGCCTCCCTGATCAATTCGGATAAAGTATACCCCGGTGGCAGTGCGGGGTTTGATCTTACCGGTGCCGGACAGACCCTTGGAATATGGGATGGGGGTGGTGTGCTTACTTCTCATCAGGAGTTTGTAAACGGAGGTGTTTCACGGGTTAACCAGGTTGATGACCCGTCAGAGAATAATTGGCATGCGACCCATGTAGCCGGGACCATGATAGCCGCCGGTGTATATTCTGATGCCAAAGGGATGTCATATCAAGCACTATTGGATGCCTACGATTGGAACAATGACCTGTCCGAGATGGCTACAGCCGCCAATGATGGGTTACAGGTATCCCAGCATTCATATGGGTATGTTACTGGTTGGAATTATGAAAATGGTAATTGGTATTGGTATGGAGATACTTCAATCAGTGAAACAGAGGATTTTTATTGGGGTTTTTATAGCGGACAAGCCAGGGACTGGGATCAAGTGGCCTACGATGCCCCCAACTATCTCATCGTAAAATCTGCCGGCAATGACAGAGGGTACGGGCCCTCTCCGGGAACAGAACATTATGTCTGGTCATCAGGCCCCCCTGGTCCGTCCGGGTGGACTTTAAGCACCACAGAACGGGACCTTGATGGCGGTGCGGATGGTTATGATTGTATTTCACATGCAGGGACGTCCAAAAATATTGTCACTGTGGGTGCCGTGTTATCCAATGGCAATATGTCCAATTTCAGTGGGTGGGGACCTACAGATGATGGCCGGATCAAACCTGATGTTGTTGCCAAAGGAGTTAGTGTTGTTTCCACACACAGTAACGCCACAAATGCATATACCACTGCCAGCGGTACATCAATGTCGGGCCCAATGGTCAGCGGATCAGTTGGCTTACTTTTAGAACACCAGGAAAACCTGTACCCCGGAGAAATACTCTTGTCATCTACCTTAAAGGCCTTGATACTGCATAGTGCCAACGATGAAATTGGTGGTGCACCGGGTCCGGATTATCGTTTTGGATGGGGGCTGATAAATACCAAACGCGCCATAGATATCATGGAGGAGAATAAAAACAGGGATGGGATTCATATTTATGAGTTTACATTGGAAGATGGAGAAGAGTTACAAATGACCGTCAGGGCCACTGGACTGGAACCCCTTCGTGTAACCATTGTTTGGACAGATGTGCCTGGAACGCCGCCTCCGGCTTCTTTAAATCCCTCGGATCTGATGCTGGTCAATGACCTTGATCTGCGTGTTGTAGATCCCCACGACAATACATTCAAGCCCTATATTCTGGATCCGGAAAATCCGGCCAATGTTGCGAGTACGGGCGATAACTTCCGCGATAATGTAGAAATGATACATATTGCGTCGCCCATTGAAAATGGCTTGTATGATATAACCATAAGTCACAAAGGAAATTTAACCGGTGGCGATCAGGCTTTTTCACTGATCTTCACGGGCAATGTAGGTCTGGATGACCCTATAGAATATCAACTTAGCCTTGAAGCTGACCCACCAGAGGGTGGAAGTGTAAGCGGTGGAGGTAATTATGAAGCAGGAACCAGTGTGACTGTGTCGGCTTTGGCCAACAATAACTGGAATTTTACCGGTTGGACACGTGATGGTACACTGGTCAGTTCTGACGCTCAGTTCCAGTACGAAATGCCCGAAGACAATGTGACCCTGGTAGCCCATTTTTCTCTGGATACATACACGGTCACGGCTACCTCCGGCTCCGGGGGCAGTATATCCCCTTCGGGGTCAGTAACAGTAACCCACGGATCGGACCAGCTTTTTGAGATCACCCCGGATACGGGCTACCACATTGAAGATGTACTGGTTGACGGCACCGGTGTGGGCCCGGTGGCAGAATACCTTTTCGAAGGTGTGACCCAGGACCATACGATCCATGCTGAATTTTCGATCAACGTGTATGAGATTACAGCCAGTGCCGGTGCAGGAGGTACGATAGATCCGGTGGGTGTAATAACCCTGCCCCACGGCTCAGACCAGCTTTTTGAGATCACCCCGGATACGGGCTACCACATTGAAGATGTACTGGTTGACGGCACCGGCGTGGGCCCGGTGACGGAGTACC
>PWON01000067.1 GCA_003557385.1 Bacteroidales bacterium
GCGTTCTGAGAGAAAGGAATTTGGTAAATTAGTTGTACTTTCGTATAGACAATATCCAATCTGATGGGAAAAGATAAAGAGAACACCGGGAAGGTGGCGCAGGTGATCGGTCCGGTGGTGGATGTGATTTTTGAGGGGAGCAAGGTTTTGCCGGAGATCTATGAGGCGATGGAGGTGTACAATGAATTGGGACACCGCATCGTGCTTGAGTGCCAGCAACACCTGGGCGAAGACACCGTGCGCAGCATTGCCATGGATGGCACCGACGGCATTTCAAGAGGCATGCCGGTGCACCCGACGGGTGGACCCATCACTATGCCTGCCGGCGAAGAGGTGCGTGGCAGGCTCTTCAATGTGATCGGGGAGCCCATCGACGGGCTTGGCCCGGTTAAAACGGAGAAACGCTACGACATACACAGCGATCCGCCCAAATATGATCAGCTCAAAACGGGCGATGAGGTCCTGCTGACCGGCATCAAGGTGATCGATTTGCTGACCCCGTATCCCAAGGGAGGCAAGATCGGTCTTTTTGGTGGTGCCGGTGTGGGCAAGACCATCCTGATCATGGAACTGATCAACAACATTGCCAAAAGTTATAAGGGCAAAAGTGTGTTTGCCGGCGTGGGCGAGCGCACCCGCGAGGGCAACGACCTGCTCCGCGAAATGATCGAATCCGGTGTGATCAATTACGGGAAGAAGTTCCGCGAGGCCATGGAAAAGGGGGAGTGGGATTTGTCGCTGGTGGATCCGGTGGCCCTGGCTTCGTCGCAGGCCACCCTGGTGTTCGGCCAGATGAATGAACCCCCGGGGGCGCGTGCACGCGTGGCCCTGTCGGGCCTGGCCCTGGCGGAATATTTTCGTGACGGGGAAGGGGAGGATGCCGGCAACGATATTTTGTTTTTTATTGACAATATTTTCCGTTTTACCCAGGCGGGTTCGGAGGTGTCGGCCCTGCTGGGACGCATGCCGTCGGCCGTGGGATACCAGCCGACGCTGGCTACGGAGATGGGGCTGCTCCAGGAGCGGATCACCTCGACCAAACGGGGATCCATCACGTCGGTCCAGGCCATTTATGTGCCGGCCGACGACCTTACTGACCCGGCCCCTGCCACCACCTTTGCCCACCTGGATGCCACCACGGTGCTGAGCCGGAAGATCTTTGAGCTGGGCATCTATCCTTCGGTAGACCCGCTCGACAGCTCTTCGCGCCTGTTGTCGCCCGGCATTGTGGGCGAAGAGCATTACAATGTGGCCCAGGATGTGAAACGCATCCTTCAGCGCTATAAGGATTTACAGGATATTATCGCCATTCTGGGGATCGAGGAGCTTTCCGAGGAAGACCAGATGGTGGTGAAGCGCGCCCGGAGGGTGCAGCGCTTTTTGAGCCAGCCTTTCTTCGTGGCTGAGCAGTATACGGGGCTGAAAGGGGCCTTTGTGCCGATAGAGGAGACCATCAAGGGCTTTTCGTTGATCCTCAATGGCGACATGGACCAGTATCCGGAAACGGCATTCAACCTGGCCGGTACCATCGAAGATGTGAAAAGGGTGGGCCAGCAGTTGCTGGGCAAGGAGGAGCTGCAGGACAGCCCTGAGGCGCCAGACAAACCACCGCAAGATTGATCCCATCATGATGCATCTCTGAGTGATCGGACCCGAAGAGATCCTCTACCAGGGGGATGTAAGCCTTGTGCAGATGCCCGGCGAAATGGGCTCGTTCGAGGTGCTGCAAAACCACGCCCCGATTGTGGCTTTGCTGGAAAAAGGCAGAATGAAAATCATTGATCTTCAGCGCAATACCATCTTGCTTGACATCCCCGGTGGGGTGGTGCACGTGCGCGACAACAATATTACCATCGTAACGGGAAAGGGGTGAGCAAACACACCTTTTTTTTGTTATCTTTACAGAAAAAGAAAAAATCACATGTTGAAAAAACGGTGGGTGCTCAAAGATGAAGCCCATGGAGATGTAGTTGAGAAGCTTTCCACCACCCTGAAAATAGACCGCACGCTGGCCCGTCTACTCGCGCAACGGGGAATTGTCAGCTATGCGGAGGCGCGTGACTTTTTCCGGCCGTCGATGGACAACCTGCATGACCCGTTCCTGATGAAGGACATGGGTGTGGCTGTGGAGCGTATCGAACAGGCCCTGGAAAACAATGAGCGGATATTGGTGTACGGCGACTATGACGTGGATGGGACTACAGCCGTTGCCCTGGTGTATGATTTTCTGAAAGAATTCCATCAAAACCTCGACTATTATATCCCGGACCGCTACAAGGAAGGCTATGGTATTTCTTACCAAAGCATTGATTACGCGAAAGAAACTGGGGTGGGGCTGATCATTTCGCTCGATTGTGGCATCAAAGCAAATAAACAGATCCAGTATGCCCGCGACAAGGGCATTGATTTTATTGTGGTAGACCATCACCGCCCGGGTGATGAATCTGTGCCGGCAACCGCCGTGGTCGACCCCAAGCAGCATGACTGCCCGTATCCATTTAAGGAGCTTTCGGGTTGCGGGCTGGGGTTTAAACTGGCGCAGGCCTTTTATCAGAAAAGAAGGTTGCCGTTTGAAAGGCTGGAACCATTCCTCGACCTGGTGGTGGTAAGCATTGCCGCCGACGTGGTGCCCATTGTGGGTGAAAACAGGGTGCTGGCCTATTTTGGAATGAAACGACTGAATTTTAACCCCCGCCCCGGCCTGGAGTCAATCCTTTTTTACAGCAATGTGTTCCGCAAAGGCGCGCCCGACGATGTGTCTGCCTTTACCCGTGAGATCGGCATCAACGACCTGATGTTTCTGATCGGTCCGAAAATCA
>PWON01000208.1 GCA_003557385.1 Bacteroidales bacterium
ACCATCGGCAAGGACGTGGTGATGCAGATTGCCGCCATGTCGCCTGTGGCCATCAACAAAGACGATGTGGATCCGAAGATCATTGAAAAAGAGATCGAGATCGGCAAGGACCAGGCGCGCCAGGAAGGCAAGCCGGAGCAATTGCTGGAAAAGATCGCCATGGGCAAGCTCAACAAGTTTTTTAAGGAAAGCACCCTGATCAACCAGGATTTCATCAAGGACAGCAAGAAGACGGTTGGCCAGATGTTGCAGGAAGCCGATAAGGATCTGACGGTGGTTGACTTTAAGCGTGTGTCGCTGAGCTGATCAGCGTGCCGCGCGATTTGCCTTCAATCACAATATCATACAGCACACCCTTCTCATTGACGTTATACACAATAATGGGGAGGGTGTTTTCTTTGCACAGCGTAAAGGCTGTGATATCCATCACTTTCAGATTCTGCCGGATGGCTTCTTCGAAGCTGAGCGTTTCGTAGCGTTTGGCATTGGGATCTTTTTCGGGATCGGCCGAATAGACGCCGTCCACACGGGTGCCTTTCAGGATGACGTCAGCCTGAATCTCCAGGGCGCGCAGTGCAGCCGCTGAATCGGTGGTAAAGAAGGGGTTGCCGGTGCCGCCGGCAATGATCACTACCTGCCCCTGCTCCAGCAGCCCGATGGCTTTTTTTCTGTTCATTTTGTCGCAAACACTCTCCACGGGGATGCCCGACAGTATGGTGGCCTGCACGCCCAGGCTTTCGAGCGTCGACTGCAGGGCCATGCTGTTGATGATGGTGGCCAGCATGCCCATCTGATCGCCTTTCACCCGGTCAAAGCCCTTTTCCGTGCCCTGCAGCCCGCGAAAGATGTTGCCCCCGCCCAGTACGATGGCCGTCTGTATGCCCTTATTGGCAAGGTCTTTGATTTGATGGGCGTAGTGCAGCAAGGCTTCGGCGTCAATGCCCAAGCGGTTGCCTCCTGCCAGCGATTCTCCGCTGAGTTTTAACAGTATGCGCTTGTATTTTCCCATGGTGCGAACGCTTTGGTGTGATAGTGCAAGTTTACGGTTTTTTTTTAAATTTGTAGGGACCAAAAACCAATCCTTATGAACGAAGAGCTGGATTTTATATTTGCCGAGACAGAAGAGAAGATGGATAAGGCCATCAGCCACCTGGAAAAGGAGTTGAGCAAGATCCGGGCCGGGAAAGCCAATCCGCAGATGCTCGACAGTGTGAAGGTGGATTATTACGGTGTGTTGACACCGCTGGCGCAGATGTCGAACATCAATACGCCCGATCCGCGCAACATCCTGGTGCAGCCCTGGGAAAAAAACATGCTGGAACCCATCGAAAAGGCCATACAGGCGGCCAACCTGGGCTTCAACCCCCAGAACGACGGTACACTGATCCGCATTTCCGTGCCCCCGCTCACCGAAGAGAGACGCAAGGACCTTGTGAAGCAGGTAAAAAGCGAGGCGGAAAATACCAAGGTCAGCATCCGCAACGTGCGGCGTGATGCCATGGATGGGGCCAAGAAACTCGAAAAGGAAGGGGCCCCGGAAGACCTGGTCAAGGTGCTTGAGCACAACGTTCAGGAGCTGACCAATGAGTTTACCGGCAAAATCGACAAGATGGTGGAGGGCAAGGAAGAGGACATTATGACGATTTGATGTCTTTACCTGCCGCGATGGCCGGTGAACACGAAGTCAACCGCCGCGGAGGACGGCGCCAGCCTGTCCAATTCCTGCTTTGCCCTGATGCTGTCCTGGTTCAACTGCATTTTCAGCTGCGACAATGAATTGAAACGCATCTCATCGCGTATGCGTCCTAAAAATGCGATGGTGATCATTTCCCCGTAAATATCCTTGTCAAAATCGAACAGGTGCGCTTCGATGGTGACGTGTTCCATGTCGAGCGTGGGCCGGATGCCTATGTTGACCATGCTCCGGTACCATGTACCGCCTGATTGTACCAGCGCCACATACACCCCCTGCCCGGGCTCCGCTTTGTGGTGGTCTGATTGCCGCAGGTTGGCGGTGGGATACCCCAGGGTGCGCCCGATCCGGTTGCCTTCCACCACCGTGCCTTCGAGGGGGTAGGCGTAGCCCAGCGCGCTGCCGGCTGTTTCCAACCGGCCGCTTTCGATCAGTTGGATGATGTCGTGGTGCCGGCTGGCTGCTTTGTTTGGTGTAACACCCGGCAACTCCCGGAAGGGCTTGAGGTGCTGTACGTCCGCCCCGGCGATCACCTGCCGGGCTTTTGCAAACAGGATGCCGGCGCCGGGCAGGCCATCATCCCCATCCGTCAAAGGATTTGTGGGTTTTTCATGATGTGCAGGCGTCAAAGGTGTTGCGGATCTTTCGCCATTGTTTTTGCCATCGGCGTCCCGATCACCTATTATCAAAGGATAAACATGGTGATATCCCATGTGGTGTAACATGCGCAGGCGCTCAGCGGGCGACAGGATGGATGGGGCGGCTCCGGAGGGCAGGGGCTTTTCCCGGTCGCGGGCGCACACCACCACCAGCAAGTTGTCAGGATTGCCGCCGCACAATGTTTTTCCGTGCGACAGCAATGCCTGGTGATGGCTCAACATCCCATCGAAAAAAGACACCACAGCGGCCCGGAAATCTTTGCCCCGGGCCAGATCTGTTTCGGTGTAACATGTATCGCCGTGTTTTGTTGCCATCGCACGGTAAATATACAATGAATTGGGTTTTCGGCGCGTTTTGAGAGAAAGGAATTTGGTAAATTAGTTGTACTTTCGTATAGACAATATCCAATCTGATGGGAAAAGATAAAGAGAACACCGGGAAGGTGGCGCAGGTGATCGGTCCGGTG
>PWON01000063.1 GCA_003557385.1 Bacteroidales bacterium
CACACGCCAATCCCTGGGCCGAACGCTACGACAGCCTCTGCCTAGCCGACCCCTACACCCTCCACAACCAGCAAACCGACCCCCAACTCGCCGAACACGCCCACAACCTCGCCACCAGCACCCTCGACCACCACGGCATCACCTACCAACACGGCCCCTGCGACACCGATCGCAGCTTCACCCTCGTCCTCAGCCTCCTCCTCGAAACCACCAAAAACACCGCCAACCTCACCTTCGGCCTCCACACTCACGCGCTCGAGCTCTTCGACGCCCTACACCACATCACCCTCGAACTACGCGAGATCCACGACGACGACACCAGCGCCGTCGACGCCCTCGACGCCGCCTTCACCATCATCGACGCCTACAGCATCCACATCGACGCCAGCTCCCACCACACCCCCAACCTCGACACCATCCTCGCCGAGGCACGCCCACGCCACCAATGGCTCCTCAACAGCTTCGCGCTCTCTTGGCTCGGAGAAATCTAACCCGACACACGCACCCCACGCCGCGGCGCGAGGAACGACAAACGCTTGAAACTCAACATCGGCGACGCCGTCTCCACCACCACACCCGACGGACACCGAACCCCCCCACCACTAACGTTCAACACCGCCACCACACCCACCATCTGCAACGCATCCACCGTCTCCTGAGCCCACCCCGGCTCCGTCGCCACCACACCAAACCGCACCCTCAACGACTGCACCACCCCAGCCACCACATCAAACGGCTCCACCGAACGCCCACCAACCATCCGCCCCGCCACCCCCAACAAGAACGCCTCCGCGCTCGCGCCGGTGCCGATCAGCACCGCCTTACGAGGCGTCTGAACACGTAGCACGCGCCCGAGATTGATGCGCAAGACATGCACGTCGTACCCATGACCGACGATGCCGAACCTGTCGAAGCGGCTTAGGTCGGCGCGGACTCGATCGCCACGGACGTTGCACTCGCGAGCGAGTTCCTGGCTTCGCACGCGACGAACCCCGGCGTCTTCAAGTCGCACAAGCACATCGTGGTACATCGCCAATCGGGTCAGAACCTCATCTGGCACGCGCTTCGTGCTGCTCATGCGCGCATCCTAGCAGACGCGGCGCGACCTCCCGGAGGGCAACCGAGCCGAACTCGAGGCCGGGCTAGAGAACCACCTCAACAACTTCAACCGCACCCGACATACCAAGCACGGCTGGACACCCGATCTCCTCAGCACCGCCCGCGAATCCGCCCTGCTCACGCACGGCTCACTCGCCTACCCACAGCACCTCACCAACATCCGCGAGTACCTCAATAGCACGCACTCACCGCAGTGGTACCGCGAGCTCCCCGACGACACTCGCGCTCGCTTACGCAGCGCCCTCACCGACCCGACCCACAAACAGAACCCCCACATGTCGTAGGCTAGGGCATGGCCACGATCAGCGACGCCTTCGCCGCCGCCGGCGAGGCCTTCCGGCGCACCACCCCAGGCTTCGTCCTGCTGTTCAGCGGCGTCACCGTCGCAGGCTACGGCCTCGCCTTCATCGTCAACGCAGCCACCGCCCCCGTAAACACCCCAATCGCAACCCCCATCGCCACCTGGGGCGGCGCACTCCTGATCCTCCTCATCACCAGCGCCGTCCTAGCCATCCACACCGGCTTCGCCCAGAGCTGGGCCATCCACACCTACCCAACCCCAAACGACGCCCTCGACGCGCTCCCCGCCACAATCCGCATCTTCCCCATCGTCATCCTCGCCCTCCTCAACCTCCTCGCGTTCAGCGTCTTCCTACGACAACCCGGCGCCATCATCGCCATCACCTACTGGATCTGGGCCGGCCCCGTCATAGCCCAACACGCCATAAGCAACACCGACACCCCGCTCTACCGCGCGATCCCCCAAGGAGCCGCGCACGCGCTCCGCACCTACCGCACCAGCATCCCCCTCGCCCTCCTCGCCGCCGCCCTCCTCTACCTCGGGCTCATCACCCTCCTCGGCATGCTCTACGTCCTACCGCTCCTCACCCTCGCCCACGCCATCGCCTACCGCGACACCCACGGCCTCTAGCACAAAGGACCACACCAATGAGCAACGAGAACCCCTACGGCACCTCGCCCTGCACCATCACCTTCGAAACCGACATCGGCGCCAGCGTCACCGTCACCGCCGCCCTCGACGCCATCCACGACCTCCAACGCACACTCGGCCGCGTCGGCTGGACCAGCGTCACCATCCCCCCGGGAGGCCTCTACCTCCCACTCGACCTTGAGCCGCACTTCGACTGGCACCTCATCGGTGCCCGCAAAGCCACCTTCGGCAACGACATCCGCGTCCTCTGGAAGGGGCAGTGGTACACCCGTCGTGAACTCGACGAGCGCGCCCCCACCAAGAAGCTCCCCCACGGCATGCCCCGAGCCATCCGCTACAGCCGCGGCGCCCGCGCCAACGACGACGACACCAACGTCGAAACCAGCGAAGGCGGTATCCGCATGGTGCCACTCGTGACCTTCAAAGGCACCGGCGGCATCGCCCACAAGCGACACCTCCTCACACCCGCCGCACGCTCCGAGCTCGACACCGACGAACCTTACTAACCCCACAAACACGAACCGGCACCCTCAACACACAAAACCCCATCACAGCGAGACTTGTGAAATCCACCCGCAACCCCTACACTTTGAGTGGAGAGGAGAGAACCCACACGCGGGTTGGACAACCACAATGCCCACCACCCACACCACCAACACCACCAACACCAAACCCCAGTACGAGTACGTCCCACCAGGCGTCAGCCTTCCCGAACAAGGTGACGACACCGTGCTCATCCTCGGCC
>PWON01000089.1 GCA_003557385.1 Bacteroidales bacterium
AGCGGTGAGCATTTAAAAAGAGATGAGAGATGACTTGGGAAGCGGTGAGCATTTAAAAAGAGATGAGAGATGACTTGGGAAGCGGTGAGCATTTAAAAAGAGATGAGAGATGAGAAGTGAGTGAAGAGAAAGGGAATAAGGCAAGAGGAAGAAGAAATGGGGCAGATTAACAGTTTTCGGGATCTGATCGTTTATCAGAAGGCTTACAAGCTGGCCATGGAGATCTTTGAAATCACCAGGTCATTTCCAAAAGAAGAGAAGTATTCACTTACTGATCAAATTAGACGCTCGTCAAGATCTGTTACTGCATGCATCTGTGAAGCATGGGCAAAGAAAATGTACATCAAGCATTTTGTGAGCAAGTTGTCTGATTCTTTGGGTGAAGAGTATGAAACAGAAGGTTGGCTGGATTATTCTAAAGACTGTAAATACATTGATGTCGCGACACATTCCAGGCTATTGGGCGAATATGACGAAGTGCGGAAGATGCTGATTCATATGATCAATAATCCTGAAAAATTCTGCAGGTAATCTTTATGTCCTCAACATTCTTACTTAAATCTCATTTCTCAAAGCTCACAACTCATCACTCACAACTCACCGCTTTTGCCCGGCCTGATGCAGGCGTAAAGGTGACCTGGCGCAATCCAACAAAAAAATAAATAAGATTATAATAAAATGAATTATAATAATTGACAGGAAAAATTCAGACAAGTATGATATCCACATGACCCTTTTTATTGGTAGAAAGAAAGAAATTCAATTTCTTGAGCATGAATTCGCCCAGGACAGGGCCTCGCTGGTGATCCTTTATGGTCGCAGAAGGATAGGAAAAACCACCCTGATCAAACAATTCATCCAGGAAAAGAACGCCTTCTATTTTGTGGCTACAGAGGAATCAGAACGGGAAAACAGAAGAAACTTTCAACACGCGGTCTCGGAATTCACGCATAATACCTTTTTAAAAAAAGATGTCCTCCTGGAATGGGATGAAATCATTTCCGTGCTCAGCAAATATCAGCCGGAAAAAAAGAAGATTATGGCCATTGATGAATTTCAATACCTGGGAAAGGCCAGGTCTTCTTTTCCTTCCATTTTTCAGAAAATATGGGATCAGATGCTGGCCAAGTCAGGAGTCATGGTCATTCTATGCGGCTCTCTCGTAGGCATGATGGTGGAGCAGACTCTCTCCTATTCCAGCCCTCTGTATGGGAGACGGACCGGGCAGATCAGGCTGGATCAGATTTCATATCAGGATTATGGACTTTTCTTCAAGCACCCTGAACTCATAAACTTTATTGAATACTATGCCGTGACCGGGGGTGTGCCCAAATACATTGAATTGTTTTCACCAGCCGCGGACATCTTCCAGGCCATAGAAAAAAACATCTTGTCCAGGCAGAGCTTTTTATTTGAAGAACCGGTGTTTTTACTGGAAAAAGAATTCGGCGAAACAGGAACTTACTTTTCCCTGATCAAAACCATTGCAGCCGGGAACAGAAAGCTGAGCAAGATCGCCTCTGCCTTAGGTCTGAATCAGTCCGGGCTGACAAAATATCTCAAAACACTGCAGGAACTTGATCTAATTGTCAGAGAAGTTCCAATTACTGAAAAGAATCCGGAGAAAAGCAAAAAAGGCCTGTACCGAATCACAGACAACTTCATCAGTTTCTGGTTCAAGTTCGTCCATCCTTATAGAAGCTACCTGGAGATCGAGAATACTGAAACAGTTATCAAAAAGATCAAAGAACAATTCAGATCAAGTCATGTAAGTTTTGTGTACGAAGACATATGCAGGCAGTGGCTTATGCAAAAGGGACTTGGCAAACCGCCGCGGATTGAGCTGATCCAGGCAGGCAGATGGTGGAACAAGGATGTGGAGATAGATCTTCTGGGCATCAGTGAGAACAGGGAACACGCGGTATTCGGTGAATGCAAGTATACTGCCGGACCTGTGGACGCGGATGTTTACTGGCAGCTGACTGAGAAGGCAAAAAGCGTTCATTTGCCTGATGTCCCTCAAAAACACTATGTTTTCTTCAGCCAGTCCGGCTTTACCCAGGCCATGAAGAACCTGGCCGGATCTCAGGACAACGTGCACCTGGAGTACATTTCCCCAAATTGACAGACTTTCCAACAAAGAAATGATCCATTTTCTTGTTATAGCCAGAGGATCGACCTCTGAAGTCAGAAGTCTTGCTTATGCAGGCCTGGATATAGGCTTTTTCTCTGAGGAGCAATTTGCGGATATAATGGAAAGGACACAGAAAATATCCGGACTGTTGAACGGGCTGATCCGCTATCTCCGGGATTCTCCCCGCAAATGCTGATCTTCTCCTGAACCTAGAACATTGAACGTAGAACCTAGAACATTGAACGTAGAACCTAGAACATTGAACTTCACAAGTTGAACATGAAAATCATCTTCTGGCTATTCGTGATACTGGTGGTGCTGGCGCCTCTGCCCTTCGGGCTGGTCCATGCTTTTTCCCAGGCGGTGCTGGCCTGCGCGGTGATGGGCCTGGCGCTGGCCTGGTGCCTGATGCGGCTGAAGCAAAACAAGGGGCTGGAAGTGGGCCTGGGCCGGATCTGGCCCGAGGCTGCGGGATTTGTGCTGGTGCTGGTCTGGGGAGTGGTCCAGATAAGTACCTGGACCCCGGAAGGCTGGCACCATCCCCTGTGGGCCGAGGCCGGGGCTGCCCTGGGCATGGAACTAAGGGGCAGCATTTCCCTGGCCCGGGGGGACGGGTTTGAATCATTGATGCGGATTTTTACCTATGGGATGGTATTTTTTCTGGCCCTGCA
>PWON01000155.1 GCA_003557385.1 Bacteroidales bacterium
ACCACCAGCACATCAAACGAAGATGCCGGGAAGTCCTGCCCGGTTAGTGCCTCCAGGCACAACCACAAATTCTCCCAGCTATGATATGCGGGGATGATCACGGTGATGTGGTCGTTCCTTTCAGTGGCCATGTATTCGGGCTTTTGGCTAAAATGCTAAAATAGTGATTAATTCATTTCCATGACACAAGTTGTGCTTAGCATCGTGATGCCGGTGTACAACGCGGAGAAATACATCCACCAGGCAGTGACCAGCCTGCTGGAACAATCTTACCGCGATTTTGAGCTGATCGTGGTGAACGATGGCAGCACCGACAAGAGCATGGAGATCATCCAGGGCTTTAACGACGAACGGATCCGCATCCTGCACAACGACAAAAACCGGGGCATTGTGTACAGCCGCAACCGGGGAAATGCCGCGGCCCGGGGTGGATACCTGGCACCTTTCGATGCCGACGACGTGGCGCGGGCCGACAAATTTGAAAAACAACTTGCCTTTTTGGAAGCCCACCCGGAATACGGCATGATCGGGTCCTGGGCACGACTGATAGACGCCCGCGGCCATGTGATGCGGCAAAAATGGAAGGTCAATGCCCCGCCCGAACGGATCCCGTCCATTTTGTTGTTCCGGAACTACTTTGTGCAATCGTCGGTGGTGATCCGTCGCGAGGCCATTCCCGAAGAAGGCTATGCCGAAGGCTATGATGCCGTGGAAGATTACCGCATGTGGGGGCTGGTGGCACGCAGGTACAAAGTGTGGAATTACCCGGCCTACCTGTTGCAGTACCGTATTCACGAACAGGGCATTACCAAACGTGAATCGGATCAGATGGCCGGCCGGGACGCGAAGGTTTTCCCCCTGCTCTACGAACCCTTCCATATCCAGTTAAACAAACGCAACCTGCAATTGCTTCAAACCCTGAAAGACAACCGGCCCATCACAGACCTACAGGACCTTAACGACCTGGAGGTGTTCTTTCTTCACCTCTTGTCTCAAAACAAAAAACACCAGGTCGTTGATCAAAAACAATTGCTCAGTGTCGTGACCACCCGCTGGATTAAGGCATGCTGGTTAGCCAGGGGGCTTAAACACAGGGCCTTGTTAACGTTTTTGCGTTCTTCTTTTTTGACCTCCAGGCTATGAAAATAAACCTCATTTTTTGGGGCTATCTTCTGTTATTCCTCGCCGACAACATCGTAAACCAATTCGTTCATTGGCCCGTATTTGTAAGCGGGGGAATGCTTTTGTCAATTGCCCTTGTTCCGTTGGCCTGGCCGTTTCTGAAAAAACATCCGTGGATTTGGATGGGGCTGATCCTGCTGTTCCTGATCATGGTCATCAACAGTTTTCGCTTTGGTTTTCACGAGAAAAACATTGCAGACTTATTTTTCCTGTACCTGTTTGTGTTGGGCTATGCGGCTTATTATTCCGCGGGAAACATGCTGCGATACCGTCATGCCGCCGCGTTTATCATCATGGCCCTGCTGTTGTTTGCCGGGCCACTGGTCGTTTCGCTGGCCATGCCGGCAGGCGAAAAACAACCGGAAGCCAACATTGAACGGGTGGAAATTGCATTGATGCCAGCAAACAACAACTCCAACCCGGGTGCACAACAGGATCTCCCTGACACCGGCCCTGATTTTATGTTAAGCGACGATTTTCTGGAAGAATACCGGGATTTTGAATACACCCAAAAGGAAACCGACCGCATCTACCGGCCGGGCTTTTTTCGTATTCCGCACGTAGCCGCATATTTTTTGGGGTTTTCTGCCCTTTTTCTTGCTTTCATCGCCGTAGAACGAAAGCAATACCTTTGGTTCATACCCGCCGTGTTCTTATTGCTGCTGTCATCATACACCGGCTGCCGGACCTGTATCGCCGCCCTTGTCATGGCTGCACTGCTCTATTTGCTGCACAAAAGGCACTGGCCATACTTGGTGGCAACAATGGGTGTGCTGGCACTGATAATCATTTTCCGGCACGAAATCCTCAACATCCTGGCGGGAACATCCCTCCACCAGCAATTTGCCCTTGTGGTAACCCTGACCGACAACATCTGGAGACTCTCCAGGCTGATGATCTGGTCGGCCTGGTACATGGAAGTGTCCGGCTTTTCCTGGTTTGAATATATCATCGGTCGTTCCTATTATTCAGGACTTGCGGCCAACGCCGGCTATTTCGGGCGTCCCATCTGGTACCACAACGATTTTTTAAACATGTTCTACACATACGGGATTATTGGTCTAACGTTTTACACAGGGTTTTTTGCCAGGATGTACATGGACTTCAAACAAAAGATCCGTGGCAATTTCTTCGTCTTTGTGTTCTTTAATGCAGTCATCCTGATGGCCGTTTTCAATGGCTTTTATTATTTTTTCCCTGTATTGTTGTTATATTTATTTTTCCTGATGCTCAAAACAGACCGGGTCCGGTGAAAGTGCCCCTGAACGAACAACAACCAATCCTGCACATTGATTTTAGCCCTAACGACAAGCCCACAGCAGACGCATCGATCATCGCGGCCAATCACAACAACGGTGAGTACATTGGCGCGTTCATTGACAGCATTGTCGCGTCAGGTTGGTGGCCAAAGGAATTGATCATTGTAGACGACGGTTCTGAAGATCGCTCCAGGGAGATCATCCAATCCTATGCCCATCTGCCATTTCTGAAAGCGGTTTTTTTCGATCAAAACAAGGGCTTTACCACGGCCCTGAATACCGCCCTGGAAATGGCCACAGGAAAATACATCATGCGGGGCGACCCGGACGACCTGTTTTTACCCCAACGCATCG
>PWON01000084.1 GCA_003557385.1 Bacteroidales bacterium
ATTTATTTTGTTCCACGTGGAACATCCTGCGTGTGCAACCCCGGGCCGGCTACCTCCCAAGATGCACCAGCAACACCGAAATATCCGAGGGGGTTATCCCGCTGATGCGCGATGCCTGGCCTATGTTTCCGGGTTTGATTTTTAGCAGCTTTTCCCGGGCTTCCATGCTGATTGCCCCCAGTCGCATGTAGTCAAAATCCTTTTTTAGCTTGATGTTTTCGAGCCGGTTGATCTTTTCTGCGATCTCTTTTTCCTTTTCAATATACCCCTCGTATTTGATCAAAACCCCGGTTGATTCCACTGCTTCTTCATACACATCTTCGCCGCTGAACCCATGAAAATAGGATTTGAGTTCCGGGTCGTGCTCCACGAGTCCTTTAAGTGAAACCTGGGGCCTTAAAACCAAATTGTGATACCTGGTTTTGCGTTGTAAGGCGGCAGTTCCGGCCTTTTCCAGAAAATCATTCACCTGTTCGGGCAAGGCATTGTTGCCTTTTAAAAACTTTGTAAATGCGTTGATCAGTTCCTCCTTTTTATCAAGACGCGACATCCTCTCTTTGCCGGCCAGGCCCAATTTGTATCCCATCCTGGTCAGGCGCTGGTCCGCATTGTCCTGTCTTAATAAAATACGAAATTCTGCCCGGCTGGTAAACATGCGGTAGGGTTCCAGCGTACCTTTTGTCACCAGGTCATCGATCAGCACGCCGATATAGGCTTCAGAGCGCTTCAAAACAATGGGCTCCCCGCCATGGAGTTGCCTGTGTGCATTGATTCCGGCCATCAGCCCCTGCCCTGCCGCTTCTTCGTATCCTGTGGTTCCGTTCACCTGTCCGGCAAAATACAGTCGTCCAATTTTTTTGCTTTCCAGCGAAAAGCGAAGTTGCGTGGGTGGAAAATAGTCGTATTCGATGGCATATCCCGGTTTGAGTATCCGGGCGTTTTCAAAACCCGGTACCGTGCGAAGTGCGCGGTATTGAACCTCTATCGGTAGGCTTGATGAAAATCCGTTTACATAGTATTCATCTGTGTTCCAGCCTTCCGGCTCAATAAATAGCTGGTGTCGGTCCCGTTCTGAAAAACGCTCAATTTTGTCCTCTATGGACGGACAATACCTGGGGCCGCTGCCCTGTATGCGTCCGGCAAACAATGGAGAGTCTTCAAATCCTTCCCGCAAGACATTATGCGTTGCTTCGTTGGTGTGTGTCAAATAACAGCTTCGTTGCCGGGTAAGTGGCGGGGTATCCAAAAAAGAAAAGCGGCCGGGTTGTGGATCTCCTTTTTGCTCTGTCATCACGGCAAAATCGATGGACCGCCCGTCTACACGCACCGGCGTGCCTGTTTTAAGGCGCTCGCTTTCAATTCCATGGGTGTACAAATCCTGTGTGAGTCCGCTGGCATTTGACTCTCCAAGCCTTCCTCCCTCAAAACTGGTTTTCCCTATATGTATCCGTCCATTGAGGAAGGTTCCGCTGGTGATGATCACCGCATCGGCATACACATTCCCGGCAAAACCGGTTTTAACGCCTGTTACCTGACCGCCCTCTTCAATGATCCCCGACACCATGTCCTGCCAGATATGCAGGCTGGGGATGTCCCGCAACAACTGCTGCCATTTTTCAGAAAATAGCATCCGGTCGCTCTGGGCCCTGGGTGACCACATGGCCGGTCCCTTGCTTTTGTTCAGCATCCGGAACTGGATCATTGTATGGTCAGTGACAATGGCTGACAGGCCCCCAAGAGCATCTATTTCCCTGATTATCTGTCCTTTGGCTATTCCCCCCATGGCGGGGTTGCACGACATCTGGGCAATGGATGAGGTATTCAGGGTCACGAGCAAAACTTTAGACCCCAATCGGGCGGCAGCCGCGGCGGCTTCACAGCCCGCATGGCCTCCGCCGACCACAATGATGTTGTAGCGTTCAAAAATCATCCTTATAAAAAATTCAGGAGAGCAAAGATAGGTAATAATTCTCTTTGGCCTTCATCTGCTGGCGGTCAGCCTCTTCCTTGTCATTGTAGCCCAACAAATGCAACAGTCCGTGTATCATCACACGCAGCAACTCCTCCCCCACGGGCACATCATACTTTTCGGCATTTTCCTTTACCATGGGAACACTGATGAACATATCCCCGCTGGCGCCTTCGTATTCGTCGCCATAATCAAAGGTGATCACATCGGTGTAATCGTGGTGGTCCAGGTAACGCTTGTTGATGTCCAGCAGGAAATCGTCATCGCAAAATATAATATGCAGCATGCCTGGCCGGGCGGCTTCATAGATGAGCACATCCATTAACCGCTTGCGGGTTCCTTCGGGATCAAAATCAACCATGTCAACCCCCTCGAAGGTAAACTGTATGTTTTCAGGAGCATTCAATTATTGTGATGGTTTGTTGTTGATGACAACATGGGTGGTCGCACGGGTTTGGAAAACGCTTTGGCCATTCCACAAAGGCGCGTATCATCATCAGTGCTTATTTGATCCTTATGCTTCGGTAAGCTTGTGGACCCTTTCGTAATATTTTTCAAGCAGCTGTATGCGCTGCAAGCTCAGCATGTCATTGATTCCGGTTACATAGAAGGTAAGCACCATGGCCTCCTTTTCACTGTTCATGGTGATCTCGTCACTCAACATCCTGATCATCATCATGGTTTTCCCTTCCCCGTCATAAGCTTCCGGGTCGTTTGGGTCCATGTGGCGAATCTTTTCGTATAGCCTTGCAAAATCCAGGAAGTGATCCCCAAGCACGATCGAAAAGTATATCCCCTGGGCTGTTTTGTTGAAGTAA
>PWON01000021.1 GCA_003557385.1 Bacteroidales bacterium
GAAACTTTTTTTTTTATTCGAGCATAGGTCTTAGGTCCCACTGGACGAGCCCTAAAGGGCTCGCCATTCCCCAAGAGCTAACGAGAAGGAAACTATCCATTATCATTCTCATTATCATTCACTTCCACGGTAACCCCTTGTTCTCTCATAAGGTCTACAAGAAAAGAGTTTGTTGTATTTGCAGGAACCCAAGCAATATTGCTTTCGTCCAAATCGTGATGACTTGGACCATATTGCAGCCAAGTCATCATAACGGCTCCTTTATCTTGGTCTATTTGAGATTCTATATCCAGTTTCATAAACCGTTCGGCTAAAGCACGGCTTATTTTCAGGTCTTGTGGAATAATTTCTGCTTCGATTTCACGTTCTTCTATGGTTAATTCATCATCATAAGCTCCATTAGAGTCAATTCCCAATAGGTCTCTGTACAGGATATACAAGGCTCCTGCCTGTCTACCCTGTTCAATTTCTTCTATGGCCTGTAGAAAAACTTTGTGTACATATTTCATTGGATAATTATACTTGTAAACTTTCACTTTTTCACCTCCTTTCTTATTCTTATTCTTATTCTTATCTTAATTTTCCATGATTTTGCCATCTCTTGGGGTTACATACCGGACACAATCGCCCAGCATTCTTCTGATTCTTCAAGGTTCTTTCAACATTCCGGTCTTGGTGTTCCCACACTCTGACCAGTCGAAATGTGACTCCACTTGCCACAGCAGCTTTGAGTAGTTTGGACCCATTGCCATTCCTGTGGGATTTGAGTCTCACCTCAACATCCCCGTTCCCTGTCCAGCCAATGTAGTGTTTCGCATGATGGAAGGGACGGTCAAAATGTACCAAGTATATCGTACCCGGTACATTTTCCATTTTGAATCCTCCTTTCACATATCGAATTATACATAGTGTATCTGATATGTAAGACAGGGATAACCCTGTCTGTGATCCTAATCTATACCGCTACTATATAGGATTCTTCACTTTCACTGATTGTGTGGGAACACTCACATTCCCATTGTTTTGCGTTACTGTCCAGTTCTTCTTCAGGAACACAATGAATCGTTAACTGCTCCTCATCAGAGCAGTACATATACCTACATACCTTGGCCATTCTTTACACCTCCCATACTCCTCAGTCATACCTCCTGTGGATACGGTCATAACCGTATCATTCTTCATGATACACCTCCTCTATGGCTTGTCGAAGCAAGGCATCATCCAGTTCAATATCATAGCCATCAAATCCATAATTTGACTCCAGCCATTCCAGCTTGTAGCCATACTTGGCAGCCCATTTCTTGGCTACACGCATTGCTTTTGTGATATTGTCTGCATGAAAATTGAGTACAATCCGGCCACCATTACAGACAGCTCGATAATTGTTGTAATGCATTAAGTACACCTCCTTCACATAAAAAGTATAATACAGTAAGCAATTACTTGTGTATAACAAGTGCTAACTGCCCATAATTTGGCAGCACTTACCACATTAAGTAAATACTGGCATTATGTAAAAGGAAAAGTGAGCGAAATCGCTCACCATTCCAGTTTTTTCGATGTTTTGGGAGAGTTTGGCAACACCACTTCAAATCTTACAGTGATGCGAGCCGGATCATCATAACCCGGCACTTGCAATGCTTTTCCAGTTGATGCGAACATCAATTGGATAGTTTTGCCGCTTTCGGAGGGCTTACCTTTTACATTCTCTACCTCCATTGGCGGCAATGTTAACATTACCTTGCCGTCCTTCCCCTTGCTGATTTTAACATCAGCCGGAGAAATTTTAATCACTTTTGTCACCTCCAGTACATTAAAATAACCACAGGGTTTTCTAACCTGTGGCCCTTCGGTTTGTGTGCCGCTTGTGGTTTTTTTCTCGCTGTCAACCTACAGTCGGATATCCTACCCAATTTTAGTCATGAATTTAAAAAAAAACCCGTCACCATTGCAGTGACAGGTTTCCGGCCGATTACTATCTAGTCATTCTAACATGAGTTATATGTCCATTGATCAGATGAGTGTTAACACGTTCGTATTGCTCACGTTGCTGGTATAAGAACGAGTGTTCGGTATATCCGGACAGGAACCATTGAACGCTTGGAGTTAGGTTTGTCAACCCTTCCGGAGCTTTTCGAACCTGTGTTCTTGTGTCGTTGGTATCAACGGCCGCCATAAAAGCTCTCAAGCTCTCAATCCTACGACTGACTGTTTTCTGACTTGTGCCCAGTTCGGCCGCTATTTCAGTTTGTGTATACCCGTCAAGGACAAGCTCAGCAAGCTCTTTCAACTCTGTCGTATCCAGTACACTGTAAAATTCAACGTTTGCAAGTGCTCTGTCTACCTTGGCATACCCTTGCAATTCAGTTATTGCAAGTACTTTGGAGGATTGTCCCGGCCGCCGGATAGAATCATAATACCTTTGGCGGGATCGTTTGTTAATAAAAGCTTGTAATGGCAAGTCCTCCAAGCTGTTTTCAATGATGTAGGTTTCCAAGTCCTCAGAACGTGCCCATACCTCTTCAATCGCTTGGCTAGCGGCAATTCTACCCTCATCCTCAATGAATGGTAATCCAGTACCCTCGACCGACTTCCGTACACTGTAGACCGCTTTATTGAACAGTCTACTGTAATCCTTCTGATCCAATGTCTCCATCTGTTCTCTCACTTTCATTTCTACCCATCCTTCCGTTCGCTGCTGGTGGCCAGCTGCCGTATTGCTGCCGGTTCTTAAATTATAGCATAAAGGCCATGGGTTTTCCATGGGTTTTCCATGAATAGGACTA
>PWON01000035.1 GCA_003557385.1 Bacteroidales bacterium
CGAAGCGTGCCGATACTGCGGCAACAAGCATCGCGATGGTGGTGCTGGTAATGAACCTCGACACCCTGTTGAGGCTTGCTTTTTTGGCTCTGCATTGTGCGCGCTTGCTATTGCTTGCGCGGCCCGTACGGAGCCGTCACCGGGAGGGGTCTCAGCTCTTCTGCGCCGCATGACGCGGTGCTCGTGATTGGAGTCGTGTCAATCCGACGCTTTTTCAGCAAGCCCCACGTAGTCAACGATCGATACCTCAACGGGCGTTCAATGATCTTCACAACCAACAAGAAACTCACCGAATGGGGCTCCGTGCTTCACGACGGAGATCTCGCCGCGGCGATCGTCGATAGACTGCTCGAGCGCGGGCGTCTCATTCTGCTCGATGGGTCGTCAATGCGATCTCGCCACCTTGCCCTTGACCACGAAACCGCCTCAGTGCTACCAGTTGAACCGGTCAGAATATCCGGAAATTACCGGCCAGATTTTCCGGAACCTACAGACGGGGAATAATACTACCCTGAACAACAAAGCAAGGCACTGAAATCGGACATAACCTTATCAATACCCTCGAGCGAGTGGACTTCCGGAGAACTGGCTATGCAGCACCGACCGGCTTACTACGAACGCCACCGACTGAACGTTCCTTCCGTCGGTGGAGCCATCACTCGCGTGCGAATATCGATGACCCACCGCCGAAAGTGTGGGGAATATACTTGGCCCCAACGCCGAATTTGTGGGGATTATGCCTGGTTTCGCGACACCTTTGGTTACATCCCGGCCCGGGTGAGTCGAGTAGATTCTGACGTTCGCCCCTCTACCAGCGTACGGTTTGCTCAGGACCCGTGTCGACGGCTAAAGCTAATATGTCGAAGTTCTCCTTCATCAGATGTAATTTTACATCTCTGTGTTGTCGAGAAGCCCATAGGTTCTCAAACTCACATGGATCATTGTGCAGGTCATATAGTTCGCCAAACTCGTGTCCATGATAGACTGACAGCTTGAACCTATCGTTTCGAATCATGGTGCCATATGAACCCTCGAAGTGTGGTCGCCACGCTGCATTGAGAGCTCTGTAATACTCACACCGAACATAGTCTCTGTGTTTTTCAGTGCGATGTGTATCGCCTGTAAGCCGTCGCAGAAGAGATTTGCCCTGCATGCGTGTTGGTACTTCGATTCCTGCTGCTTCCAGCAGAGTCGGCACGATGTCAACCAACTCTACGAGGCTATCGTCGTGCCCCCCTTGCTTTGCTCGAGCTGGCCACGAGATCACAAGGGGAACCCGAATCAAGCCCTCATAGAAGCGGCACCCCTTCAGCATAAGTCCGTGGTCCCCGAGCATCTCACCATGATCACTACCAAAAATCACGATTGTATTGTTTCTCTGATCACTGTCTTCAAGAGCCTCGAGAAGCCTCCCAACCATCATGTCCAGAAGCTCGATCATGGCATAGTATGCTGCCTTCACCCGTATAGCGTCGCCCTCTGAAGGATGCTGAGGGGATGTCTGGAAGTCTACATTTGATAGGGTTGCGTGGTTCTCCATGTCGGATTCACGGAACAAAGGTGGAGAAATATTTCGATTTACACATCTCCGCAAGTACTCATCCGGAGGATCAAACGGTGGGTGGGGGTCGAACGGATTTACACTCAACATCCACGGCCGACTACTCTGAGCCCGTTTGCGAATGAATTCCTCCGCCATCTCAGCACACCATGTGGTTTGATGTAGCGATGCTGGTATCCCTGGAATGACACTCCATCCATAATTGTCTCCCTCTGGCGGGCTAGTTAACTGTGACAAATCAGACCCTTTGGATTTCACCCAATCTGCATAGTCGTGGCCATGAGTCCAAAGATCGACCGGCATAGGGCTCCAACGGACCCAATCATAGGCATCATCTATTCCCGGTTCCCTTCGACCATCTTGCCCCGCTAGATGATGCTTCCCTACAAGGCCACATTCGTATTGTCGTGCCCTCAATAATTCTGTCACCAGGGGAGCTGCCGCAGACCAGTGGTCATTTCCGTTGAGGCAAGCATGAACCGTACTCGGGTACATGCCTGTAAGAAAGCTCCCACGGCTTGGGGTACAGATCGGCGACTGGCAATATGCATGCGTAAATGCAACACCAGTTCGAGCCAACTTATCAATGCTAGGTGTGCTGATTTCTTCGTTTCCGGTTGCTCGAAGGGTGTCATACCTTTGCTGGTCCGTATAGATCCACAAAATGTTTGGAAGAGATTTCACTTGCAACCTCCGTGTTCGGTTGATCGGTCAGTCATTAAAGTAGTTTGAGTGTTTACCCGTTACGGGAGCACCACTGGCAACCACATTGACAAGATCGGAATGAACGTAATGGCAAGCAGCAGCAACAAAAACAACGGATAAAACACCAACAGGGACTTAAGCACCACTTCTACAGGGCAACGAGCAATTCTCGCAGATACATATAACAGAGACCCCACAGGGGGTGTCATTAGACCAAGCATCAAGTTGAACACCATTATGATACCGAAATGCACGGGGTTTAAACCAATGTCAACGGCGATAGGAACGAGTATTGGAGAAAGTATAAGGATAACCGGAACAGGTGGGAACATGGTGCCAATCAGTAAAAGGAGCGCGTTTATCAGAAGCAGAATTGCCACAGGATGTTCGGTCACGGAGAGCATGGCGTTTGTGACCTGCATAGGGATCTGTGCTAGTGTTAGCACCCAACCAAAAACGGAGCCCCCTGCGAGCAATAGCATAATAACAC
>PWON01000036.1 GCA_003557385.1 Bacteroidales bacterium
AACCTTAGATGATATAAGAACCCACTTTACTTCTAAAGTCCTCCAAGACCAGGCTATTGGTTCTATAAAGAATATGACTTATAACGAAGCAATGCAGTATATTGATTTGGGCGGACTTAAATTTAAGCTTGGGCATACAAGCATAGTGCCTGGAACTAAGTTACAGCAGACAGTCGTTCCTGCTGCTAAAAGGATAGGAGACATACCTGCTATAAACCGATTACAGGAAATGTTTAGGCCCATGCACAACATACCCCAGGAGATACAACCGGGTATAGGGCATTCCAAATGGCTGGGCAAAGGAGAGATAACAAGGACAGCAGAGTATTATGCAAAGAGTTTAGCCGGTCTTGGCAAGCAACAAACCAATAATGTCCAAGAAGTTATGAGACTTAAAAGTAGCGTAGGGCTTGATACGGACAGGGTGATGGGGGTAATGAAAGCCATTGCAAAGGTAAAGAAAGGTAGCGGGTCTCCAAGCAAACTTAACAAACTCCTTAAATTGGAAAAAGAGTATAAAGGATACCTTGCAAAAGCCCAGGACAAACTTCAAAAAATCAAGTTGGATGCTCCTTCAAAAAAGGTAGTAGAAGATATGGATATTCTCATGAAGCACTTCGCAGACCAGGCTACACAAAGGGGCAGGCTTGGCCAGATAGCAAAAGAATATTTTCCTGGGGCATGGACAAGGGAGTCTGAAGTTGCTCTTGCCCAGAAGATGGGATGGAAGCTTCAGGATATAGGCGGAGTAAAGAAAGTACCTTTTGAGTACGGCAAAAAGTTCTCCTATATTGAAGGGCTGGCAAAAGGGTTAAAGCCTAAAACTATGGCTGAAGCTATAAGACAGAGGGCGACACAACAAGCCAAGATGTTAAGCAGGTCGCAGGCTTATACAGAGATAAAGCAATTTGCAAGGTCTGCACCGGCTAAGGGCAAGAAAGCATTTACCAAGAAAATGAAAGCTGACGGGTTTAGCAGGGTGGATAACATACCTGAACTTAAAGGGTGGTATGTGCCTGATGAGTTTAAGCCCATGTTGCAAAAGATGAATAAAGTATTCTTTGGCGATGATGCTTTTAGGCACTCTTTAAGGCTCTATGACAAGGCATTAAACATTTGGAAAAGGCTGGCACTTGCCACACCTGGTTACCATTTCAGGAATCTATGGACAGACTTTCAAATTGGATTTATGGAATATGGTTTATCTTATGCCAACCCTAAATACTGGAGAATGGCAAAGCAGGTATCAAGATATGGAAAGTATTCGGCAACCCCTGCTTCACAAATGACCCCTGCTATAAAGAACTTGGCTAACCAGACCTACACTTTAGGTGGTAAAAAATATTCTGTAAAACAACTCTATGACCAGGCACTGGCAAGAGGCGTTCCTAAGACTGGTTTCCATAAGACAGAAATGGGGTTAGATGAATTTACCCGAAGGTTGTCAAGTTTTGACCCGCTTAGAGCTTCAGGAAGAGTAGGGCAGGTAAGAGAGGACATAACACGACTTGCACCGTTCTTAAACGAGATGGATCATGGTGCAGACTTTGCTACAGCTGCCTTTAACGTGCGTAAGATATTCTTTGATTACACAGAGCTTACGCCTTTTGAGAGGAATGTAGCCAAGAGGGTTATCCCTTTCTATAGCTGGGTTAGAAAAAACATAGCAAGGCAGCCTGAAATGCTGGTAACAAATCCAGGAAGGTATGCAGCCATACCTGCAGCCACCACCTTTATTGAAAATATATCCAATATACCTGAAGGCTATGAAGAATATCAGTCGGACTTTATAAGGGAAATGGGGGGCATTATCACACCCCTTAGAGACCCCAGGACTTTAGAGCCGTTGATACTCAACCCGAACTTTGCATGGCAGGAATGGCGTAATATGACACCAAGTACTATATTCAGTTCGCTATCCCCTGCTATTAAGATACCCTTTGAGCTTATCCAGAACAAAGAAATATTTTCCAAAAGGGAAATACTTACAGGCAATCCTGTACCTGCACCGAAAACATTGTCATGGGCTAAAGCACTTCCTGAAAGTGTATTAGCACAGTTTGGCATGAAGAAGTCTACTGATGGTAAAAAGCTTTATATGTCTCCATTGGCACAATATCTGCATAACCAAGTACCAACGCTGTTTAACATAGCAAGGGTACTTCCAGGAGAACCTGATGAGAGCAGGGCTTACAATACCCTGTCCATATCGCTGGGCTTAAAATTCTGGCTGTATGATGAGGACAAACAAAAAGAAAGTTATTTTAAGAACTATCGTGCTGAAGCAGACAGGCTGCTTGCACAGCATAGAACATTAGGGCTTAACCTCCCGCAAGTACCTGATGTGGCAAGGGCTTACAAGTTTGCCTATGACCAGCACCTTAGAGGCAAGTACCAGGTAGACGAGATAGAGCAGTGGAGGGATACGATGGGAGTGATGAAATCTCTTGGGGGCGGACTTCCTTATGACCAATGGCAGGCAATAACAGGTATGCAGCAGGAACAGCACTTAGGGCCTTACAGGGAAGAGTATGGTGAAGCTGTGGGCACATCATTGGGTGAGCTCTATGCTTTAATGGCTGAAAAGGGCATTGACCTTAGGCCAGAGGACATACAGGCTATCCTTGATATGATTAAGCCTGATTGGAGACATCAAACAATGGAACCTTACGGCTGGGAGGAAGGATTATGAGAAATAGCGACTGGATATATTTTAACTCATTGGGTTATAAAACTGCTGACCGTTCACACGCTGAATTTATAA
>PWON01000033.1 GCA_003557385.1 Bacteroidales bacterium
GGCGGAGATCGACAACGCGGTCGACAATTGCGTGTACGGCGATGTGAAATTCCTGTACATGAGCCCGGAGCGGCTTACCACCGACCTGGTGCGCAGCAGGCTGCACAAGATGAAGGTGAACCTGCTGGCCATCGACGAGGCCCACTGTATTTCCCAGTGGGGCTACGATTTCAGGCCGCCTTACCTGCGCATTGCCGAGGCAAGGGAACTTATCCCCAACACCCCGGTGCTGGCCCTCACGGCCACGGCCACCATAAAGGTGGTGGCCGACATCCAGGAAAAACTCCAATTTAAGGATGCCCGGGTGTTCCAGAAAAGCTTTGAGCGCAAAAACCTGGCTTATGTCGTGTTCAAAGAAGAAGACAAGCTCAGGAGGCTGCTGAAGATCTGTACGGGGGTCAAGGGCACAGGGGTGGTCTATGTCAGGAACCGCAAAAGGACGCGGGAGATTGCCGAATGGCTGCGCCAGCGGGGCATCAGCGCCGACTTTTACCATGCCGGGCTCACGGCGAAGGAGCGGGATGCACGCCAGGATGCCTGGATGAAGGAGCGCACCAGGGTGATCGTGTCGACCAACGCCTTTGGCATGGGCATCGACAAGCCCAACGTGCGCTTTGTGGTCCACATGGACCTGCCCGACAGCCCGGAAGCCTATTTTCAGGAGGCCGGCCGCGGGGGGCGCGACGGCAAAAAGGCCTACGCCGTGCTGTTGTTCAACAACTCCGACATCATCGACCTGAAGCACTTTCACGAACGGTCGTTCCCGCCCCTGAAGGAGATCAAAAGGATCTACAACAGCCTGGGGAATTACTTCCAGCTGGCCATCGGAAGCGGCAAAGACCAGAGCATGCCTTTCGACCTGGTGGATTTTGGCAGAAACTATTCCATGGATCCTTTCCTGGTATTCAATGCGCTGGGGTTCCTGGAAAAGGAGGGGTACCTGGCCATGTCCGAGGCCCTGTCCAACCCGTCAAGGATCATGTTTATGGTCGACAACGAAGCGCTGTACCGCTTCCAGGTGGCCAACCCGAAATACGACGCCTTCACCAAACTGCTGCTCCGCTCCTACACGGGGCTGTTCACCGAGTTCACAAAAATAAAGGAGGACGAAATAGCGGTCAGGGCGGGAATTGCCGTCGATACCGTAAAACAGATGCTGCAGGAGATGCACCGCATGGAGATCATGCACTACAAACCGCAAAACGAAGCCCCCATGATCACCTTCCTGGAAGAACGCATGGCGGCAGCCGACCTGACCATCTCCAAAGAGGTGTACAAGGAGCGGAAGGTATTTGCACGCCGGCGCATGGAGGCCATGACCCGGTACGCCACCTCCGGCGACAAATGCCGCAGCCTGCTGCTGCTGGCCTATTTTGGTGAGAAAGGGGGGCAGCGTTGCGGCCATTGCGACGTATGCCTTGAAATGAACAAGACGGGGGTATCCTCCTATGAGTTCAAGCAGATCGTTGAACTGATCAAACCCATTGTTGAAGAGAACGAACACAGCCTTGAATCTCTGATGGACTCACTTGACATCAACCTGTCGGAACAAAAAGTGCTCAGCGTGATCCGCTACCTGAAAGACCAGGGAACCATCCTGGAAGACAAAAATCTTGTCCTTCGTTGGAAGCCATGATGAATATGGCTATTTTTGCCCCATGCAAACATACCGCCACCTTTTTTTCGACCTCGACAGAACCCTTTACGATTTTGACGCAAACAACCGGAATGCCCTCTACAGCCTTTACCGGAAACACGCCCTGTGGAAAAAGGGGTGCGCCGGGTTCGACCACTTCATGAACACCTACCGGCCGGTCAACCTGAAACTGTGGGACGATTACAAACAAAAGAAGATCACCAAGCAACGGCTCAACGTGGAACGCTTTGCCCAAACCTTCAGGATCATGGGCGTGGATGATTCGATGGCGGAGTCCTTTGCCGGCGACTACCTGGAGATCAGCCCGAAGCAAATCCTGCTGGTGTCAGGCACGCACCAGGTGCTGTCCTGCCTGAAGGAGAAATACACGCTGCACATCATCACCAATGGCTTTGAGGAAATACAGTACCAGAAAATATCGCGCTGCGGGCTTGGCCCGTTTTTTGCCACGGTGACCACCTCTGAAAAGGCCGGGGCACAGAAACCCGACGCCGCCATCTTTGACCTGGCGCTGCAGTCGGCCGGGGCAAAGCCGGAACACTCGCTGGTGATCGGCGACGATCCGGAGTCCGACATTCTGGGGGCCAAACAACAGGGCATCGACCAGGTATGGCTGGCCCGCGACGGCGAAGAAACATCCGTCGAACCCACCTACACCATACATTCGCTGAAAGAACTGACCGGCTTACTTTGAACTGCGGGCAAAGCGCGCCACCGGGGTGACCCCGCCCCGCACACGGTCACCCACCCTGACCAGGATCTCTGTATCGGTGGGAAGCATCAGGTCCACGCGTGAACCAAACTTGATGAAGCCCAGCTCTTCGCCCTGCCGCACCACCTTGCCTTCCTTGCAATAACATACAATGCGCCGGGCAATGAAGCCGGCGATCTGCCTGACCACAAAACGGATCCCCCCGCCGGTTTCAAACACGATGGTGTTGTGTTCGTTCAAACGGCTCGATTTCGGATACAGGGCAACCAGGTGCTTCCCCGGGAAGTAGTTGTAGCTTACCACCCTGGCATCGGCCGGACAGCGGTTCAGGTGCACATCCAGGGGAGACATGAATATAGAAACCTGCTGCATGGGCCGGCCAAACACTTCCTTTTCGTCGATGGGTTCAACGATCACCACATGTCCGTCGGCCGGGCTGATCAGGGCACCGGGGTCACTTGCCAGGGTCCTGACAGGCGACCGGAAAAACCAGAGCGTCCATCCATACAACAGCACGATGAACAAAAATGAGGCATACTGCCCCCAGTGGCCGGCGGGAAACAAAAAATACACCGCCAGGGCCAGCAGCACAAACAGAATGGCGGCATGACGGACAATCTTTCTTCCCTCTCTGTGAATGGTCATGGATATATCATTTGGGCTGCCTGAAGCATCAATACATCATCAGCAGGTACACAAAAACAAAGGGCGCGGCCATGATCACCCCGTCGAAACGGTCAATCACGCCCCCGTGCCCGGGCAGTATCGACCCATAGTCCTTGATCCCGACACTGCGTTTAAACATCGAGGCAAACAGGTCGCCATAGGTGCCAAACACAAAAACCATCAGGGCAACAACCAGCCAGTCGCGCAGGCTGATGTGGGTATAATGCATGGCAATCACCCAGGCACTGACCAGGCCGAGTATTCCCCCGCCAATGGCGCCTTCCCAGGTCTTTTTGGGCGACACCCGCTCAAACAGGCTGTGGCGCCCTATGACGGAGCCAATCAGAAAGGCGCCCGTTTCGTTGACCCATACAAGGAAAAAGAATCCGAGCAGCAAACTGGAGTGGTATACGCCCGGGATAAAGGCCGGGTTCGGGAAATAGTTCAGCAAGGAAAAGGGCACCGCCACATAAAGTAAACCGAAAAAGGTAAATGCGATATTGGTAAACGGGTTGGGATTGTTGCGGTAAAGTTCCAGCAAAAAGATCAGAAAGATGCAGACAAAATTGATCAGCAGCCACTCTATGTTCATCATATTCATGGCCACCATGGCATTGGTGGCAAACAACACCATGCCCGCAAAGATGCCGGCGGTCTTGTTCGGGAGGATGCCCGCCTTTTCCACCAGGGTGTAAAACTCCCAGAGTCCCACCATGGTGAATATCAAAAACAGCAGGGCAAACAGGTGCTGATCGGTGACGGTGGCTGCGATCACCAATGCCACGAGTACGATGCCTGTTATGGTCCGGGTCGCCAGGTTGCTCACAAAGACTCCTTTTCAATGATTTGTTTGGCTTTCAGCACGTCATCGGCCTGAACATAAATTTCTATCTCGCCAAAAAGATAGGCCCTGTCCTTTTTGTTCATCACCACGCTCCGGATCCCGGCATCTTCCAAAACAGCCTTCACGATCTCCACTTCATGTTCGTAAGCATTGCTGTATATCCTTTGCCAATTTTCTTTCATATGACTACCGATCCTTAAGCCTGTTCCAGGGTATCCAGCATAAACAGATACAACTCTTTGGGGCCGTGCGCACCGTGCACCAGTGTTTTCTCAATGTCGGCCGTGCGGCTGGGCCCGCTTACAAAGGTGACAAATGATGGCATGTCCTGGCCATATTTGGCCTTTAAAAAACGGAAGGCCCCGGCCAGGTCATCCACCATTTGCTGGTTGGTGGCCACCACAATGTGCAGGGGGGCGGCCACAAAGCTTTTGCGTCCGCTTTCCTGGCCGCTGCTGAACACGATGGAACCATGCCTTACCACCAGCGCTTCGCAGGCGGTGATGGCCGCATCGCAATGGTGGATATTCGCCGGATCCCCTTCATGGTCGATGCCCATTTCCGTGAGCAGGTCCGAAAGGAAGCTTTCCCTGCAAAACAATTTGGCAACCTTTTTTTCAGCGATCAGGGTGCTTATGCCACGGGCCATGTCGCCGGCTCCGGGGCAATATACAAATTTTCCGCCTGTCCGGTTAAACGCCCCGGCAAAAGCCTCTTCCCTGAAATCCCCGCCGGGGGTGCGTATCACCGGGCTGTCCAGGTCGACGCCTTCATAGGGGACGGGCATGGCATTGACCAGTGCATCGCGCACTTTTTTCAGCACCTTCTCTTTGGTCGTGGTTTCCTGCATACAGCGCCCTTTTGGATGATCCGACTATACCCTGCCTTTTTTGGAGTTCACCGTACTGCCTACCTTAAACTCCTTTTCCTTCGAAGTTTCCGGGTCGGGGAAAGGCCGTTCGCCAAAGACCCGTTCGAGGTCTTCGCGAAAGATCACCTCTTTTTACAGAAGCAAGTTGCCCAGTTCAATCAGCTTGTCCTTGTACTCCAGCAGGGTGTTTTTGGCACGCACATAGGCCTTTTCGACCAGGGCCCTGACTTCCTCATCAATGGTTTGGGCGGTTTTTTCTGAATAGGGCTTCGTGAATGTATATTCGTTCTGCCCGCTGGAGTCGTAATAACTGATGTTTCCGATCTTTTTGTTCAGGCCGAAATAGACCACCATCGAATAGGCCTGCTTGGTCACCTTTTCCAGATCGTTGAGGGCCCCGGTGGATATCTTGCCAAAAATGATGTCTTCGGCGGCACGCCCGCCAAGGGTGGCTGTGATCTCGTCGAACATCTGTTCGTGGGTGGATATCTGGCGCTCCTCCGGCAAGTACCACGCCGCCCCGAGGGCCTTCCCCCTGGGCACGATGGTGACCTTCACCAGCGGATGGGCATGTTCAAGTAGCCAGCTCACAGCGGCATGCCCCGATTCATGGTAGGCGATCACCTTTTTCTCGTTGGGCGATATGATCTTGTTGCGCTTTTCGAGCCCCCCGATGATGCGGTCTACGGCATCCAGAAAATCCTGTTTGCCCACTTGTTTTTTGTTGCGTCGGGCCGCGATCAACGCCGCCTCATTGCACACATTGGCAATGTCCGCCCCGGAAAAGCCGGGGGTTTGTTTTGCCAGAAAGTCAGAATTGAGTCCTTTATCCAGCTTCAGGGGTTTCATGTGTACATTGAAAATGGCCTCACGTTCGATAAGATCCGGCATCTCCACATGGATCTGCCGGTCAAAGCGCCCGGCGCGCATCAGGGCCCTGTCGAGCACGTCGGCCCGGTTGGTGGCCGCCAGTATGATGACCCCGATATTGGTGCCAAAACCATCCATTTCGGCCAGCAACTGGTTGAGGGTGTTTTCCCGTTCATCATTGGCGCCGGTCATGGGGTTCTTTCCACGGGCCCGGCCAATGGCATCGATCTCATCAATAAAGATGATACATGGGGCCTTTTCCTTGGCCTGTTTGAACAGGTCGCGCACCCTGGATGCCCCGACGCCCACAAACATCTCCACAAAATCGGAGCCGCTCAAAGAGAAAAAAGGCACCTGGGCCTGTCCGGCCACGGCTTTGGCCAGCAAAGTCTTTCCGGTTCCCGGAGGGCCCACCAGCAAGGCCCCCTTGGGGATTTTGCCGCCCAGTTCCGTATATTTTTTTGGGTTTTTTAAAAAGTCCACGATCTCCATAAGCTCCACCTTGGCCTCTTCCAGCCCGGCCACGTCCTTGAAGTCGATGGTCACATGGGTGTCCTTATCAAAAAGGGTGGCCTTCGATTTGCCGATGTTGAACATCTGCCCCCCTGGTCCTCCCCCGCCGGCCATGCGGCGCATGATGAATATCCAGAATGCGATCAGCAGGCCGATGGGCAAGAGCCAGCTCAAAATATCCGTGCCCCAGCTCTTCCTGGTTTCCGGATAGATGGGGAAACGATCGGCCGATGGCCATGGGCGCTGGGTTTCCCGCACCAGCTGCTCGAAGTTCTCCACCGAGGCGATCTGGAACACATATTGCGGCCGCCTGGCATCTCCCATGCCACGGGCAGGGGCTGCATCCTCATATTTCTCCTTGTACAGGCGGTCCTCCTTGATGAATACCTCAACGGTTTCCTGGTTGATGACCTTCAGCTTTTCGATGTCGGTGCCTGTTTCCTCATCCCACAAAAGCATTTCGTTCTCAAACCGCATCTGGGATATTTCCACGGCCGAACCACCCCAGTTAAGAAACTGAATTCCAATGAATATGACGGCCAGAATGGCATATATCCAATAGAAGTTGAATCCGGGCTTTTTTCCGCCTTTTTGGCTGCCGGAATCACCTGCGGGGGGCTTGTTCCCGGGGGGCTTGTTGCCGGGTTTTTCGTTCCGCTGCAGGAACGACCCCTTCTTTTTAATCTCTTCTTTTTTATCCATGGTTATTTGCAGTCATTTAGCTCATAAGGCCTGTCACCGGCCGGTAAAAACCTATTCCTGTATCCGGCAGACCGGTGCATCCGCCCAGAGATCCTCCACCTGGTAATGACGCCGCACCGGTTCCTGGAACACATGCACCACCACATCCAGGTAATCCAGCAGGAGCCACTCTCCGTTCACATAACCTTCGCGTCGTGCGGGCTTAACCCCGCAGATCTTGTTGACCTCCTCCTCTACCGATTCGGCGATGGCAGTGGTGTGGGTCCGGGAGTTCCCATGACAGATTACAAAATAATCACAAACGGTTGAATGAATTTTTTCCAGGTGTATGCTGACGATCTCTTCGCCTTTCTTTTCCAATACGCCTTTTACAATCGCTTCTACAAGTTCAATCGATATATCTTTTTTCAAGGTTTTTCCTGCCATTCGCAAACAGTTAAATTTTTACTGCAAAATTAAGGATTTTTACGCACATTTGCCCTATGACATAAAATCAACCGGTTCATAGATGATGGAACAACGCACAAACGGCCACATTTACCTGCATCAGACAGATTCCACCAACAAGGAGATCTGGCGCATGCTCGATGCCGGCGGCGAACCTGACGAGTTCACCGTGGTACAAGCCGGCTATCAGAGCGCGGGCCGGGGGCTGGGAAGTACGGTCTGGGACAGCGAAGCCGGCAAAAACCTGCTGTTTTCCATCCTGCTCAAACCACGTTTTCTGATGCCTTCCGGGCAGTTCATGCTCAACAAGTGCATTGCCCTGGCCATCCGGGATGCCCTGGCACCGGTATGTCCCACACTGCGGTTTAAGATCAAGTGGCCCAACGACATCCTGGCCGGGAACGGCAAAATCGCAGGCACTTTGATTGAGAACCGCATCACCGGAAAACAGTTTGAGTATTCGGTAGCAGGCATCGGGATCAACATCAACCAGCAGGCCTTTCCCCCGGACATCCCCAATCCCGCATCCTTGCAAATGCTCACGGGCCAAACCTACGACCCCGTCCTGTGCATGCACGCTGTGGTCAGAGAGCTCAAAGCAAGGTATGAGAGCCTGCGCAGCGGTCAAACCGGGCAGATCGACAGGGACTACCTTGTACACCTGCTGGGATATAACGAACAACGGCGGTTTATGGCCGGCAACAAGGTGCTCTCGGGCACCATCACCGGGGTCAATGCATTTGGCATGCTGCAGCTGGACACCACAGAAGGGAAAAAACGCTCCTTCGACATGAAGGAGATCCGTTTTCTGTAGTGGGATCAGGCGAATTTTTCCTGCAGTTTTTCCGCAAGCGTATCCACGAAATACTGTAAAGGTTTCGATGCCATACTTTTTAAAAAGGGGTTCAGCGACACCTCAAATACAATGTTAACCAGGCAGGGGGCCTCTTCCCCTTTTCTGAAGAAATAATCGAGGCTGTAATCCACCGGATTTTTCCCATCGGCCACAATGCGGATGTTGCGGCAGGGATATTTGGCGTCAATGCGCATCGACAGATCGGCCAGGCCCTGGATGGTAAACGAACAGGAGGTTTCACCGGCTTCCCAGTTGGTGACCTGTTCGGGCATCATTTCCTTCAGATTGCGAAAGTCGCTCAAAAACGAAAACAATGTTTCACAGCTGGTGTTGACCGGGATATTTTGTTTTTGAAAAGTTGTCATATACGGTATTTGTCTTAAGGGGTGCGGGCTTCTGACCAGGCGATGGGGTCTTTGTGCCATGCCTGCAGGGCATCCAGTTCCCCGGGTGAAAATTGTTGCTGCGTTTCGGGCAGGGCCATCAGGGCATCAAAATCGCTCAGGGCCGTAAACGGGCAACCGGCGTCCTCGAGGTGCTTACGGCTTTGGGCCAGGCCATAGGTAAAAATGGCCACCATGCCCCGTACGTCGAGGCCGGCACCGCCCAGGGCCCGGACGGCTGCCACACTGCTTTTTGCCGTCGACACCAGGTCTTCGATCACCACGGTCCGCAGGCCTTCCTCCACATGGCCTTCTATCCGGGAGGCCAGCCCGTGCCCCTTGGGGGCGCTGCGCACATACACAAAGGGAAGCCCGAGTTGACCGGCCACCAGCACCCCGTGTGCAATGGCGCCCGTGGCCACGCCCGCGATCAGTTCAGCTTCCGGATACCGTTCCCTGACAATGCCTGCAAGCCCCGTGGTCACCTTGCGGCGAATGTCCGGGAACGACAAAATGCGGCGGTTGTCGCAATATACCGGGGAGCGCAGGCCCGAGGCCCAGGTAAAAGGGTTTTCAACATTCAGTTTTATTGCGTTAATTTGCAGTAGCAATCGGGCAATCTCACCGGAAAGTTGTGTATGCACACCCATGACAGAATTTTCTGATGTGTTAAAAAGGCCCACAAAGCTACAAAAAAAAGCATGCATCCGAATTAAAAATCAATACGCCCGATGGATCCTACCTATGCCGTATTTTTTGACCAGCGGAAGATCTCCTTTCTGTCAGAACCATTGCGTCCCGCAGCCTGCCGGGGGGTATTGATCAGGGAATCGGTTCATTGGGAGGATTTTACCGTGTTTATCCGGTCAGACAAAACCTCCCTGGCCTATGTAAGCAAAGATCCCGGCAGGTTATTCAGGCAGTTTGCCGCCATGTTTGAATATGTCGAAGCAGCCGGGGGGCTGGTGAGCGACCCGGCCGGCCACTGGCTGCTGATCTTCCGCAAGAACCGGTGGGATTTGCCCAAGGGGATGATGGAAAAAAATGAGCCGGCCCGCCACGCGGCCATCCGCGAGGTGACCGAAGAATGCGGTGTGGACAAACTGGAGATCCTGCACCCGTTGCCGCAGACCTACCATGTGTACGAAGCACAAAACGGGACGTGGACACTGAAAAAAACCCACTGGTACTTTATGCAAACCCGGATATGCTGCCGGACCGAACCCCAGACAAGCGAGGGGATCACCCATGCGGAATGGAAACATCCGGATCATCTGGCCGATGTGATGCAAAACACCTATGGCAACATCAAAGAGCTGCTGACATTTGCCAGGCAGTTCAAAAAACAGACATAAGCACCCGCTCAGCGGCCTGTGAGCTCCCGCAATGCATCAGCAGCACCCCCCGTCGGAGAGAAAAAAGGGCTGGCGGCGATCCTTCCCTGCGGATCGATCAGGAAATATTGGGGGATTGTCCGGACCCGGTATCGGTCGAGCAGGCGGTAATCGCCACCGAAATGCACCAGGCGGAATGGCGGTTCATCCGCATCATGCCATTCAGGCATGTGCCGGCTGTCCCGGTCAACAAGCACACCCAGCAAGGCCACGTCATCCGGCAGGTTTTTGGCCAGGGTGGTCATCGGACCGGCTTCCGCCATCGACACAGGGCACCAGCCGGCCCAGAAAAAAAGGTACAGGTACTGCCCCCTGTATTCCTGCAGCGACAATCCGTGTTTCTCATCCCCCGGAAGTGAGAGGTCCGGGGCAGGAAAACCAGGCCGGAGGGCCGTTTGTTGCGCCAGGATATTGGCCGCCATCTGCCTGTGCCGGCCGTGTTTGCCCTGCTCGCGCACCTGCCTGAAGATATCCAGCACACCATCCGCATCAAAACCCTCCATGTCCGTCATTTTTTGCAGACCGGTGAGCATGACAAGTTCCCTGAACACCTCATCGGCGAACACCGGGTCTTTGCCAAGGGTATTCATCAGGGCAGGGTAACTCCCCTGCCGGTTGACCGCCTCCTGCAGGTCCCTGAATCCGAACGAGGGGCTGCCGGCAAACAGATAGCTGTCGAACATGGTCTGTAAAAAGTCCATGTACATGGGGTGATGATAGTGGACGGGATCATCCACAAGGTAGGTGTTGACCAGCGTGCCGAAACCTTTTGTGTTCAATGTGCGTTCCAGGTAGGCCAGGTAATAGCGGGCATGGGTTCCGGCAAACGGGTCACCGGTTTGCCGGGCTGCATCCTTTAGTCGTGGAGCGAATGCCTGCAGCGAATGGCGGTGGTCGAGACGGACAGTTCCGGCCACATGGGTTTCGAGGTAATCGGCCACCATGTTGTTCAGGTGCCCAATGTGCCGGTTGAGGCCCCCGGCGGGATCGCCGGGATGGCTGACCTCCACCGGAAAGCTTCGCTGCAGCCCCGGCCGGTCAATA
>PWON01000242.1 GCA_003557385.1 Bacteroidales bacterium
ACCATATCGCCCACACGGATGGGGGTTGGATCCAGCTTGTCCTGCGACTTTGCCTGTTTTTTCGGCGCTTTCTTTGCGGATGAAGACGGTGGCGGCATGTCGGCAAGCTCCTCTTCCTGCTCACGGGTAAAATCTTTCAGTTGCTGCCGGGCCTTTTGGGTTGGTTCTTTTCCGGCCTGGGCTTCCTTGATTGTGCGGATGGTTTTTTCTATCATCCGGTTGGCTCCCGACAGAATTTGTTTTGCCTCCCTGCGGGCTTCCAGGAGGATCTCATTTTTCCGGTCCCGGAGCTGGTCACGCAAGCCTTCATACTTATCGATCATCTCAGAAAGAAAGTCATCGGCATGGCGCAATTGTTTTTCCCTGGCTTCCAGGGCTGTTTTTTTTGCTTCCAGGTCCTGCAGCTGTATGTCGAAATCCAGGTCCCGGTCCCCGGAAAGACTGCCTGCTTTTTCCAACAGCACTTCCGGCAACCCGATCGACCTGGCAATCTCAAAGGCAAAACTGCTGCCGGGAATGCCTGTCTTTAGCCTGTAGAGTGGCTTCATCTGCTGGCTGTCGAAAAGCATTGACCCGTTGAACATGCCCGGGCGCTTTCCCGCCATAAGCTTTAGTTTGGTATAATGGGTGGTTACCACGCCCATTGCTTTTTTTGCGTTCAACTCTTCCATGATGGCTTGTGCAATAGCGCCCCCGATCCGGGGTTCTGTCCCGGCCCCGAACTCATCGATCAGAAAAAGGGTCTCCTGGTTTGCATGCGTCAAAAGATGCTTCATGTTGAGCAGATGCGAACTGTATGTGCTCAGGTCATTTTCGAGCGATTGCTCATCCCCGATGTCGATGAACAAATGCCGGAACACCCCGGCTTCGGAATAATTGTCCATGGGAACCAGCAAACCGCACTGCAGCATATATTGAAGTAACCCGCAAGTTTTCAGGCATACGGACTTGCCCCCGGCATTCGGACCCGAAATGACAAGGATACGGTCTTCTTCGTTGAGTTCAATGGTAAGCGGTTCCACATGTTTGTTTTGCTTTTTGTAAGCAAGATACAGGAGCGGGTGTCTGGCATTTACCCATTTTAAACGGGCCTGATCTTTTACCTGGGGTTTGGTGGCACCCATGTCCAGTGCAAGGCTTGCCTTGGCGCGTATGGCATCCATGTGCCCCAGCATATCATAGGCCTGTTGCAGTTCAGGAATCATGGGCCGCAACACGTTGGCAAAAGCTTTAAGCAGGCGGATGATCTCCTGGCGCTCCTCCATGGCAAGCTCCCGAATGCGGTTGTTGAGTTCAAAAACCTCTTCGGGCTCAAGAAATGCCGTTTGACCCGTGGCGGAATGGTCGTGGATAAAACCACGCACTTTGCGTTTAAAAGCCACGACCACTGGAATTACCTGCCGGCCATTGCGCAGGGCCAGCTCCGCGTCTTTCTTTATCCATCCCTGTGTTTTGCCTTCATTGAGTATGCTGTTGATGCGCCGGAGGGCCTGTTTTTCAAGTTCATCCTGTTCTTTCCGGATCTTTGCGAGGCTTTGGGAGGCATTGCTGCGGACAATGGCCTGATCGTCGATGAGCGCTTCAATTTGCGCCGGCAGGTCTTTGTCCACCTTTAAACTCATGGTAAGTTCGGCCAACCAGGGATATTCCGGTTTTCCATCTTCGCTGGCACGGGCAAGAAAATTGATGATGTTGAGAATGGTTTCCAGCGACCATTTTAATTCCAGGAGGGTTTCCGGTTCGGCAAAAGTGTCTGCCGGCCGCAATTGTTTAAACACCTCTGCCGGATCGTAATAGTTGGCCCCCGGGAAATGCTTTCCTGCAAGCAGGATCTGCCGGAATTCTTCTGTCCGGTTTAGCAGGCACCGGATATGTTCCAGGCTGGAACTGCATTCGATGTTACGTACTTCACGCTCTCCCAGTGGGCTGTAACAACGCTCCAGGAGCATCTCCCGGATCTTGTCAAAACCGGTTTTCTCCTCAAAATTTGCCGGATAGATCATATGTCCCATTGGAATCATGGTTCAAATCAACTACAAAAATAACAAAGCCCCCCGATCAAACAGCATATAAAAAACCTGAACAAAATCGTTATAGCAGATAATTTTTATAGTTTTGCCGGGTTATAGATATAACGGCTGGTATGAAAACCTTACTGACATTGCTTGTATTTTTGTTGATATGCCTTGACGCTGCGTGTCAGTCGCACCGGTTTACCAATACCTTTGCCAATTTTTCTTATGAACAGGGCAGGGCAGTCAATCAAACCGCAAGCAATATCCAGGTAAATATCGATGCCGGCGAAAATGGATACCGTGTGCAATTGTTCATGGGTGCCAGTCAGAATCCATTGTTTGACTCTACCTATGGTTATGTGGATATGCAGCGTGGAATTTACCAGTATCAGTGTACCAATTGCGGGTATGGTGAACTGGGGTTGTTGTATGCCCGGACCAGCTTAAACGAAATGGCCAGGGGGAAATCCGGGACCCTGACCATTGTGGTGATCGATGACAGCGGGGGCACTGTCGTGTCGATTGTTTGTAATTTGTAGCGGGGACGGGAGTTGAACCCGTGACCTTCGGGTTATGAATCCGACGCTCTAACCACCTGAGCTACCCCGCCCGATAAGGTGGTGCAAAATTATAAAACTATTTAAAACCACAAGCGGTTTTTCTTTATTTTTCCCTGCGTCGTTTGCGGATGTTGCTGATCTGTGTCATCA
>PWON01000235.1 GCA_003557385.1 Bacteroidales bacterium
ATCGTAAAGCAACCCTTTGAGCCGGTAGATATGGCCTGGAACCTGATCCACCTCGATGAGTCCTATTTGCTGGACACATCACAGGAGTTATGGATTGGCGTAATATGGGGTGACTTCCCCGATAATTTCCCCGGTGTGAGGGACGAAGTTACAGACCATGTCGGCAAAGGCGATATGATCAGGTTTGGAGACGGTGACTGGATGAGTCTTACCGAAGCATATGGTTTTCAGGGTGACTGGAACCTTCATGGTTTTATTGAAGGGGATTACAATGTCACCTTTAACCTGGAAATGTCCTATGCCACTTTTGACGGCGGTCCTTTTGACCCTGACGATCATGATGTGTTCCTTTCAGGATCTTTTGCCGAATGGCCAACCCCGGGCTCGGACACATTATACCAGTTAAAGCAAATGACATCCCTGGAAGTGCAACACATCATCCATGAAGACTTTGACGCCGGGGCAATACCAGACGGCTGGCTCAACATTGATGCCAACGGTGATGGCCGCCACTGGGAACTTGTAACCACTCCTTCATTTCAACCCCATTCAGGTGATTGGGCACTCAGGTCAGAATCCTGGGCAGGTGCTGATATTCCTCAGGACAACTGGCTGTTTACCCCGCAGATCTATGTCCCTTTTGATGACTATCAATTGAGTTTCTTTGTAAAAGCACAAGATCCGAATTATCCTGCTGAAAACTATTCTGTGCTGGTCTCTACAGGGACCTCAGATCCCGATGACTTTGAAACCATCCATACCGAAACACTCAGCAGTGCTGACTGGAAACAGGTAACCATCGACCTTGATGCTTACGAAGGGCACAGGATCTACATCGCTTTCAGGCACCATGACTCTAACCAGCTTAGCATACTCCTGGATGACATTGCCGTTACCGGAACCCCCGCTTTGATGTACCAGCTGGCTATTGAGAACCTTGACCTTGGTGTACATCAATACAAATACTTCATCGTTCCCGGTGATGAACCCACCTGGGATTACAGCGAATGGGTCGGAGACCCCAACCGGGGAATCATCGTAACAGGCGAAATGGCGATGCATGACATGTGGGCCGAGCAGGTGACATACGATGTTGTTTTCCATGTTGTGGATGAGGCAGGTGAACCTATTGAAGGTGCCGAATTCATGTTTAATGGTGAAGAAGCCACAGAAGGTGATGAAGCAGGTGTTTTCGAATTCGAAGTGATCGAGGGTATCTATGAGTATTCTGTGGCAAAAGATACATATCATACTGTTGCAGATGAAGTTGAGGTGACAGGCGACCAGGAAATCGTGGTGACTCTGCCTTTATACCGGACAGTTACTTTCGAAATATACAACGAAGCTGAAGAAGCCATCACAGATGCGGTGGTCACTTTTGCCGGGGTAACAAACGAGGCAGGCGACTATGTGTTTGAAAACGTGGTGGCCGGCACCTACGACTACACAATAGAAGCTGATGGCTACATGAGAGTGGCAGCCGAATTTACAGTAACCGACGATGTTGACCATGTCGATATCACCGCAAGTGTCACCATGTTGGACGCATACTACATTACCTTTAACCTCGACATGACCGGTGTTACTTTCACTGCTTATGGAGAAGAAGTCGCATTTAACCCAGAGTTCCATAAAGTATTCCTTTCAGGGCCGGAGTTCGCAATCCCGGGAGCCAACGCTAACTTCAGGCTTCACCTGGATGAGGAAACCGGAATGTTTACGCAAACCATTCCCTTTGCCGAGGGCGAATACCTGTACAAATACTATATTGTAATCTATGGCACGTCCTGGGATTATCCAGAGTGGGAGGGAGACCCTTATCGTCCGTTGATAGCAGGACCAGACTTTGGTGATTATACGATCAATGACGTATGGGATGATTATGAAGAGGTACCTGATCCTGTACTTTATATTGACGAAGATTTTGAAGATGGCGTATGGCCTGAGAACTGGAGAAACATTGACCTCGATGGTGATGGCCGTGCCTGGGAATATGTTACTGCAGAGGGAGCCGGAGCCCTGGGGGGAGATTTTTTCATGCTTTCACGCTCATGGGACGGCAGCCCGCTTGAGCCCGACAACTGGCTCATCACCCCGCAAATTGATGTTGCTGCAGATGACTATTTGCTGACGTTCTGGATTAAAACACAAGACCCCGCCTGGCCTTCAGAAAAATACTCCATCATGGTCTCTACCGGAGAACCCATTGTGCCGGGTGTTTTCCAGGAAATATATACTGAAACCCTTACGTCCGACGACGCTGACTGGAAGGAGGTCTCCGTTGATCTGTCTGAGTTTTATGGTGAACTGATTTTTATCGCCTTCAGGCATTGGGATTCTGTAGACTGGTTCCAGATCAGGCTTGATGCCATCAGCGTATCGGGAACTGTTGATGTTGCGGACATTGCTCCGGAGGTAACCTCTTCGATATTCCCCAACCCCGCACGTGACCAGCTCACGGTTCGCAGCACCGGCAACATCAGCAATGTTGAGGTGTTCAACCTGACCGGGCACAAGGTATACGATGCCAATGTCAATGACAACAGTGCGGTGATCAACGTGGCCGGTTTCAGTCGCGGGATTTACATCTTGCGGTTACAAACAGAACAAGGCATTGAGAACCATAAATTCCAGGTTATACGATAAAGCAATGGCAAGGGGTCCTGCCCGGTTCGTCCGGGCGGGGATCCCATGCTGATCATGATAACAGCAAACCAAGAAAAAA
>PWON01000180.1 GCA_003557385.1 Bacteroidales bacterium
GCCACATAGGTGGCATTGAGCATATCCAGGAATGTTTTTTGTTGTTCCCGTTCAAGATCTTCTTCAAAAGGGGTGCCCGACAGGTTGGTGCGGCTCATTTGCAGGTATACGGCAGGCAGATCGGGTACACCCGCTTTGTTCCCATCTGCCCACAGGCCCGCTTTGGTCGGTTTGTCGGCTTTTTGTTTGGCAAACGGATGAATGACCACAGGAAACTGAAGCCCTTTTGACTTATGTACGGTCATTACCTGGACAGCTTCCACCCCTTCGGGTACCACAATGGAGTATTTGTGGCTGTTTTCTTCCCACCATGACAAAAAATCGGCATGAGACAGGTTGTTTTTTTCAGAAAAATCATACACCGCATCCATCAAAAAGGCCACGAAAGGGTTCGGGGGGCTTTGTACGGAGAAAAACTGCCTGAGGATGCTTTCGCAGGTGTCGTAAATATTGAGGTGGGTAAAATCGCCGAAGCAAAATGCGATGCCGTTGCCTTGCATCAGTGCTTCGATGGATGCATGGAGTGAAACGGGGCGCTGTGGTGACGCGTTTGATGGGCCGGATCCGGCTACGCCCGGTGTTTGTTGTCCGGCCGGCGTCCCGGTCCCTGTTGCGGCCGGGAACCCCTTTTGCCCGGTTGCGGCGTACAACCCGGTGGCTTTTAAGACCCCGTGCAGGGTGTCCGGTTGAGTGATGTGCCCGTATTTATGCAAAAATCCCAGCATCTCCAGGGCGGCTATTTTGTCACGGGGATTGTCCAGGAGTTTGATGATGGCCAAAAAAAAGTTCACTTCGTCCGATTGCGAGAGCAACAAAGATTCGGCCGAAATTACGGGAATCTGGTGTGAAAGCAACTCCCGGGCCACCAGGCTGGCTTCGCTGTTGGCACGGCATAAGACCGTGATGTCGCGCAAGGGGTGCCCGGCTTCCCGGCAATCGCCAATGATCTGTATGATGGCTGCCAGGGTGTTTTCTGTCCTGTGTTGGTTATCGTCACCATCAACAAAGCGAATGTTCACAAAACCGTTTGCTTTTTCAGGCAAATACTCCTGCCTGACATCCTGGTAAATGCTTTGCAATTCTTCGGACAGTGTTTGACTGGCAAAGCGGAAAAACCGGTTGTTGAAATCCACCACAGCCCTGGTGGATCTCCAGTTGGTATCAAGCGAGCGTTCCCGGTAGTTGTTGATCAATACCACCTCCCATTCGGGTTTGGCTACTGCCCGGATGCCCTCTGTGAGACGGGGCAGCCTGGCAAATTGTTCCACATCGCCGTTGCGGAAACGGTATATTGCTTGTTTGCCGTCGCCCACCACCAGGCTCATATAACCTTCCGACAGGGCATTTTCAACCAGCGGCAACAGGTTTTGCCACTGCAGCAGGGAGGTGTCCTGGAACTCATCGATCATGTAATGGTGGTATCGTTCTCCGAGCCGTTCATAAATAAAGGGCACGGGTTGCATGGACACTTCATCGGCAATGCGCTTGTTGAAATCGGAGATGTGCAGCATCACCTGCTCTGACTTGATCTCTTCCATCATTTTTTCCACTTCGTTGAGCAGGGCCAGCGGATAGATGGTCCTGAGCACGGCCAGTTCACACATGTATTGTTCGAACCCTTCCCGGACCTTTTCCTGGATGTTTTGATAATGACGGATGAGCAAGGGCCGGATCCCCAGGATATCGGACTGTTGACTAGAGGTGCATTTTCCTGAAACCCATTTGTTTTCTTCGACCGTACTGGCAGCGTAAGTGCCGGGAATGGCCTTTTCGCGGATATTTCCAACAGCCAGGTGATGGAAATAAGCGTATACTCCCTGTTTGCCCCGGTAGAATGCTTCAGGCGGAAGCGCTTTTTGGCGGATCAGGTCAAGGGCTGCTTCGGCTTCTGCGTGGATCCCCTGCTCAAAAACATGCACCGACATTCTGAGGCGCCCGGCCACCTCCTTAAACTTTTTCAAGGGGGTGTTTTTGAGTGTTTTGATGTGGATGATGCTGTCTTCTTCGGTGAGCGTTTTGGCCATGCCGGCGATCTTTTGCTCCACACGAATATCCTGATCGTCGTCGGCCTGGTTGACGATGAATTCCACCAGCAATTCCGTAAGGGCTTTGTCTTTTCCCACCTGGTTGATCAGCAGGTCCACTGCCTGGTTCAGCAAAGCTTCGGTGTCGAGTTCCACGGCAAAATTAAACGGGATGCGCAGGTCAAAGGCAAAGGTGCGGATCACCCGGTGCACGAAACTGTCGATGGTGCTGACGCTGAAATCAGAATAATCGTGCAGGATATAGGAAATGACCGACTGCGCGTTTTTGATTACTTGTTCACGCGGGGGAATATTCACACCGGCTTTCTGCCACTCTTCTGCGATCTGGTCCAGCAGGGAGTCCCCTTTTTTGCTTCCGGGGGCAGGTCCCGGCAACGCAAGCTGCCCGAGGGTCTCGATGATGCGCTCCTTCATTTCCGCGGCGGCCGCATTGGTGAAGGTGATGGCCAAAATATGCCTCACTGCCCCGGGCTGCAGCAATACGATCTTCAGGTATTCCTTTACCAGGGTGTAGGTTTTGCCGCTTCCGGCCGATGATTTATATACGTGGAAGTTTTGTTGCACTCAGTCGCCCCCTGGTACGTTGGTTTTATTCTCCTGTAAAGTTATGTTTTTCTTTTATATTTGTTCGTACCGGCATCCCGGCTTAAGAATATATCCATGAAAGAAAAAATACTGGTAAAGAAGCAATCCGGCGAAAAGGAAGCCTTTGATCCGGATAAATTGCATAATTCGTTGCGACGTGCAGGCGCCTCTGCGCAACTGGCGCGGGAGGTGGAGAAAGGCCTGCGCCCCTACCTCTCCGACGGGATCACCACCAATGCGGTGTATCGAAAGGCATTTCAACTGCTGCGGAAAATGAAACGTTCCACAGCCGCGCGGTACAGCCTGAAAAGGGCCATCATGGAACTGGGTCCTTCGGGTTATGCCTTTGAACAACTTGTCGGACTATTGCTCGAAAGTATGGGCTACACCGTGGAAGTGGGTCAGATGGTGCAGGGCCGGTGCGTGCAACACGAAGTGGATGTGGTGGCTTACAATGACCACCAGCAGTTTATGGTGGAATGTAAATATTACAACAGCCAGGGGAAAAATTGCAATGTGCGGGTTCCGCTATACATACAGGCCCGTTTCCAGGATATCCAACAGCGCTGGAAATCGTCTCCGGGACTTCAGAAGCGGAGCTTCCATGGCTTTGTGGTCACCAATACCCGTTTTACCACAGATGCTATGGACTATGGCCGCTGCGTGGGTCTGCGTATGGTCAGCTGGGATTATCCCGCAAAGGAAAGCCTGAAAGAATTGATCGAACGGTCCGGTTTATTTCCGGTGACGGTACTGACCCTGCTGAACAAAAAGCAAAAACAGGCCCTGCTGAACCAGGAGGTGGTGTTGTGCCGCCAGTTGTTAAGCAAACCGGGTTTGTTGGATCAGCTGGGGCTGACCCGGGTAAAAAAAGAAAAAGTCCTGGACGAGATCCGCGATTTGACCGGGTCAGACTGATGGTGGCAGCCTGTCAGAAGGCTTTTTTGTATTTTTGCCGGGCGTGCCTTGTTGTCACGCTGGTTTTGTCTAAGAAACGTAATCTTATACACCCTGTCCTATGAAATATCTCTCAACCCTTTTCCGGAAAAATTACCGGAAACACATTATGCTCTTGCTGGCGTTTGTGTTTATGGCTGCCGGCCTGCATGCGAACCACTCTCCCGAAAGGGTGGAACCCCCGTTTTGGTGGGCAGGCATGATGCATACGGAATTGCAGATCATGGCGTATGGCGAAAACATCGGGGGCACCCGTGTGGAAATCAACCATCCGGGCGTTTCCCTGAAGGAAGTAGTGGCGGTGGACAGCCCCAATTACCTGTTCCTGTACCTGGATGTTGGGGATGCCTCGCCGGGCGTATTCCCCATACGGTTTGTATCGCAAGGGGAGGTGGTGTATTCCTATGAATATGAGCTGAAACAACGCGACCCGGGTTCCAGGTACCGCGAAGGGGTCAATGTGTCGGATGCCATATACCTGCTGATGCCAGACCGTTTTGCCAACGGCGATCCTTCACTCGACGATCAGCCGGGCATGCTTGAACAAAGCGACCGCAGCAATCCCTCCGGGCGGCATGGCGGGGATATCCCGGGGGTTATCCGGCACCTGGACCATATTGCCGACATGGGGTTTACGGCCATCTGGCTGAACCCGGTGCTGGAAAATGACCAACCACGTTACAGCTACCATGGCTATGCCATCACCGATTTTTACCGGGTGGACGCCCGTTTTGGGGGCAATGAAATGTACCGTCAGCTGGTGGCCGAAGCAGAAAAAAAGGGGATCAAGATCATCAAGGATTTGATCCTGAACCATTGCGGCCATCACCACTGGTGGATGGACGACCTGCCCACACCCGGCTGGCTGAACCAGTGGGACAGCTTTACCCGCACCTCTTACCGGATGACCACCATCGTTGATCCACACGCATCGCGGTATGATTACGAGCGCATGCTTAAGGGCTGGTTCGATACCAACATGCCCGACCTGAACCAGAAAAACCGGTTGCTGGCCCACTACCTGAAACAAAACAGTGTTTGGTGGATTGAATACGCCGGATTGCAGGGCATTCGAATGGACACCCAACCTTATGCCGACCGCTTTTTCATGTCGGACTGGGCCCGGTATATCCTGTATGAATACCCCTATTTTATGATCATTGGCGAAGCCTGGATGGGCATTCCGGCCATGGTGAGCTATTACCAGGGGGGCAAACTGAACCACGACGGCTACGACTCGCACTTCCCTTCGGTGTTTGATTTTGCCATCTATGATGATACCGGACTGGCATTCAATGAAGAACAGGGGTGGTCAACCGGCATGATGCGCCTCTACAATACCCTGGCCCAGGATTTCCTGTATCCCGACCCATACAACCTGGTGATATTTGGCGACAACCACGACACCAACCGCCTTTTTACCCTGGTGGGAGAGGATCTGGAAAAACTGAAGATGGCCCTGACATTCCTTTTTACCACACGTGGCATCCCCCAGGTATATACCGGTACCGAACTGCTGGAATCGGCATATGAACATGACGGGCACGGGGAGCTGCGCACCAACTTCCCCGGGGGCTGGCCGGATGATCCGGTAAACAAATTCACCAGGGAAGGCCGCAATGCAGCACAGAACATGGTGGTGGACCATATCACTGCATTGGCGAATTTCCGGAAAAACACCCCCGCCCTGTACGATGGCTGGCTGTTGCAGTTTGTTCCGGAAGACAACATCTATGTGTACTTCCGATATGATGATCAGGATACCATCATGGTCATCCTCAACAACAATGATGCGGAAAAAACACTTGAACTGGTCCGCTTCCAGCAAGGCTGGGATGGTTATTCCCGGGCTGAAGAAATCCTCTCAGGAAGGGTTATGGAGGGCTTCGATGCCTGGGCCATACCTGGAAATACGGCCCTGGTCCTGCAATTGTTCTGAATACTGCCGGCCACTAAGCGAACACCATTTCAAGCACTGCCCGCGATTTTACCTCGGGCATGCCGGCCACTAAGCGAACACCATCTCAAGCACTGCCCGCGATTTTACCTCGGGCATGCCGGCCACATGATGCCTGTAATAATCAATGGTTTTGTCCAGCAAAGCTTTTCTTAATGGATTCGTAAGGCGGAGGCTGTCCAGCCCGTGCAGCTCCACAAGTGAAATGCTGTGAAATGCCTTGCTGAGTTCTTTGTCGAGGCACATGGTGGCATCCTCCATGACCGGCTGATAAAGACCCTCCCGAAGGTTAAAGAAAGGGTTGTGGCGGCTGCGGTTGTTGCGTGGCTGAAATCCCAGAAAACGACTCAGCTGAAACATGACCACCAGGTGAAAATCCGCAATACGCCCGCTTGTCTGATCCAAATAGCACAGGGCATTGTGCAGAAAACCAAAAAGGGGACTGTTGCTTTCCTGGTTTTTCAGCGCATAAGAAAAAATTTCGGCCAGAAAAATGGCTATGCTGGTTTTTTGGATATCGGAGGGGATGGACTGATAGGCTTCTTTCAGCTCGATCTCTTTGATGTGTTGAAGGCCCTCTTTTTCCTTGTGATAGGCCACCATGCTGACCAGGGTCAGGGGCTGGAACAACATCTGCCTGTTTTTTGACCTGGCTTTGCGCACCCCGCGCACCAGGTACGACTGCATGCCCAGCTCCCTGGTAAATATGCGGGCGATGATGCTGGTTTCGCCGTATTTCAGGCTGTGTATAACGATGCCGTCTGTTTTGCAGATCATTTGAGACCGGTGTTCAAGGCTAATTAAAAAACATGATCTTGGTTACCATGGTTTCTTCGCCGTCGTCGTTGGTTGAAAAAACAAGGTATACACCCGTAGAGGGTCTGCGACCGTGCAAGTCTTGTCCGTTCCAGATGGCTTGCCCGCCTTCGGCAATGGTTTCCCAGATCAGGTTTCCGCTGATGTCGGTGACCTTGACCCTTGCGTTCCTGACCAGGCCCCTTACGGCGATGTAGCCTTCGTATCCGCGCCTGACCGGGTTGGGATAGGCGTACACATTGCTGTGCCGGGCCGTGGCTTCGGTGGCAAAGGCCCTGTAAGAGGCGAGTCCGCGGTCGGTGGCAAAAAACACTTCGCCGGTTTCCCCGTTGATGGCAATGTCAAAAATATAGTTGCTTGGCAGGGGGCTGTTGTCTTTGGTGAAGTGCAGGATGGTTTCGCGGCCGTCGGCAGACAGCAGGAAGGCCCCCGAACGTTCTGTTCCGAACCACTTCTTGTTTGACCCGTCTACCGTAATGCTGGTAACGGTTTCGGTTTCAAGCAGGTACCCGGCAAAGCCGTCGTCCTGTTCCACTATGATGCGCTGGGCATCGAAAGGCTCCCCGGAAAAGGCACGCCCCGGATTGTAGAATACACCCACGCCCTGGGCTGTCCCCACCCAGATATAGCCGTTGTGGTCCACGGCCATGCTGTGAACCCTGGCACTGGGAAGGCTTCCGTTGCCTGGCTGGGTTGTCAGTCGGCGGGCACTGAAATCGCCGGTATGGTCAAGGCTGTTTTCTTTGAATAGAAAAATGCCATTGGCCGGCAGGTTGATCCATTTCTGATCATGGTTGTCTATGAGGATATCGCCCACAATGGTATGTGGCCCGAAGGTGGCTCCGCTGGTGAAGGCCAGCCAGTCGCCGTTGGGTTTTTTGACCGAAAGGGGCCTGTCGGCCTCTGAGTTTGTGACCCACAGGTTGCCAAAACGGTCCATGGCGCTGCCTCCTACCCGGAGCCTGTCGCCAACCCCGGCACGAAGCTGCAGGGTGCTGTTGTGTTCGTTGTACACCTTAACAACACCCTGGGTGCTGATAACAACCAGGCCGCCATACCAGGCGGAGGCATAAGCCCGCTCCGGATTGCCCGGATCTATGGTGATCCGTATGATATCAGCCACGTCGGTCAGTTCAGGAAAATCGGCCCGGCTGTAACGGCTCCATTGGCCATTTCTGTAGAAGAAATATCCGTTCTGGTTCCAGGAGTTGCTACCCCCGTAGGTAACCGATCCAGGCGCCACCCAAAGGCGCCTGTCGGCAATCGCCAATCCGAAAGCATTTGAGTAGTCGGGGCCTGAAAGGACAATGCGGTCGTATTCCTGTGGTCCCCGTTCGCGGACCAGTCCGTGGCGGTTGTCGGCAATCCACAATCCCTGCTGGGTGTCGTACAGGCCGTCGTTGGGGGTAGGGGTGCCCGAAAAATAGTTTTCGACCTGCTGCACCAATGCCATACCCTGGCCAAAAATGTCGAGCCGGTTGCCGCTGCCTACCAGCAGGCGGCCGTTGCTTGTTTTTACAAACCGGTGCCTGGGGCCATGGAAACCACCCGGGGGAGCGAACTCCTGCCAGGAGGTGCCGTCGAACACATATAAACTGTCGGTTGCCCCATCGCTGCGGCTCACAACCAGTGCGTTGTTGTGCGCCGCCACATAGGCAAATTGTTCTCCTGCCTGGCCGCTGACAGCATCCCTGTGCCATTGACTGAAATCGGCAAGGTTCGGGGCATCGGCATGGGCGTAAAGCAGGCCGGCATTGGTGGCTGCAAACAACATGGTGTCGGTGACCAGGAGGTCGTTGACATTGACCATGCTGCCGTGTGGCCCGATGTTCCACGTATCGCGTATGAGCCGTTCGGCAATGTCCAGCACCACAATGCCAAAATCGCAGGCAAGCAGGGCATTGTGTCCGTTGAATACGATCCGGTTGATGCGCTTGCTCCCAAGGATGCTTGCCTGCATGATGTCGGGAATGTTCATGAATCCCTGATCGGTCATGATGTCGATGTTGCCGTTTTCATATCCGATAAGCAGCACATTATGCTGTTCAGACCAGGCAATGGTGGATATCCCGAAATCGCTCAACCCGTCCACTTTGTTGATGCGCTCCATGCTGTTGTCGACCTTGTTGAACACAACCAGCCCGTAAGGGGTGGCCCCGATGATCCGCTGCGGGGTTTCAGCGAGCCGGATCACGGTGTTGTTCGGAAGGTGATGTCTCCACTGGCCGATCGCCATGTCGCCGGCCCTGGCCCCGAAAGACAGCAAAACAAAACAGATGGCCCACAACTGTTTCGGGATGTGGTGGCGCGATATTCTATGCATAATCCGGGTTTTCAATATTCATAACTGTTCCTGGCAAACGGATCAGAACACCTCACGTCTGAAGTAATCCCGCGGGGTTTCCTTTTGCTCCACCCTGGAACAATCTATTTCGATGGATGGGGGGTGCAATGGTTGCTCAAAGTCGTCTTTGCTGATGTTAAGACTTTGATCGTTGTACACCCTGGTCATGAAGTTGGCCCAAATCGGCAAAGCGGTATTGGCTCCCTGCCCAAGGAGGAGTTCGCGGAACCGGATGCCCCGGTCTTCGCCGCCCACCCAGGCAGCAGCTACAAGGTCGGGGGTGATGCCTACAAACCATCCGTCGGAGTTGCTTTGGGTGGTACCTGTTTTACCGGCGATGGGATGGTTGAATCCGTAACGCCAGCTAAGGCGCCGCCCGGTTCCTTCAGACACCACGCCCTTCATCAGCTCCAGCATCAGCCATGCGGTTTCTTCGCTCATGGCCTCTTCCCGGTAGGGCATGAAGGCTTCGATGAGGTTCCCGCCCTGATCTTCTATCCTGGTGATGTAAGTGGGACGGATGTAAACCCCCTTGTTGGCGTAGGTGGCATTGGCGCCCACGATCTCGTAGAGCGACAGGTCGGGGGTTCCCAGGGATATGGCCGGATAGGGGGGGATGGGGCTCTCCACGCCCATTCTGCGCACCAGCCTGATGAGCGCCTCGGGCGAATAACGTTTCATCAAAAATGCAGAAATATAATTCACCGAATTGGCCAATGCCCACTGCAGGGTGACCATCTCCCCTTCGCGATCGTCACTCGAATTGCTGGGTGTCCACAGGGTGCCATCCCACAATTCAAAAGTGACGGGGGTGTTGGGAACCTGGGTGCATGGCCCGAATTCCCCCTCCTGCATGGCCAGGGTGTATAAAAACGGTTTAAATACCGATCCCACCTGACGGCGGCTGCCGGTTACATGATCGAATTTGAAGTGCCGGAAGTCGATGCCACCCACATAGGCTTTTACGTGCCCGGTATGGGGCTCCACGGCCATCATGCCGGCTTGCAAAAAATGCTTGTAATACCAGATGGAATCAAGCGGCGACATGATGGTGTCGATGTCACCCTGGTAAGAGAATACCCGCATGCGGCGTGGCTCACTGAAATTGGCCATGATGGAGTCTTCCGGCAACCCCATCCTGCGAAGGCTGCGATACCTGTCGGAACGTCTGATGGTCCGGAGGATGTTCTCTTCCACCTGTTCTTCGGTCAGGTCAACATCGTAAGGCGCGTGCTCATATTCCTCTCCCGACCAGTGCCTGAAAAATTCAGGTTGCAGTTCATAGGCCATGTGTTCGCGCAAGGCTTCTTCGGCATATGTTTGCATGCGCGAGTCGATGGTGGTGTATATTTTGAGCCCATCGCGGTAAATGTCGTAGGGGGTGCCGTCGGGTTTAACTTTTGTCTGGCTCCACCTTCTGAGTTCAGAACGCAGGTGTTCGCGGAAATAGGTGGCAATACCCGTGTGATGGTCCTGGATCTGGAAATTCGACATATCCAGCGGGATGGTGCGAAGGGAGTCGAATTCTTCGGGTGTAATGAACTGGTATCGTGCCATCTGGGTCAATACCACCTGGCGGCGGTTAAATGCCCTTTCGGGGTTCCTGACCGGATGATACCATGAAGGAGCTTTCAATAAACCCACCAGCAGGGCTGCTTCTTCAGCTTTCAGTCCAGAGGGTTCCACATTGAAATAGGTTTTTGCGGCAAGTTTGATGCCGAAGGCATGGCTGCCAAAATCAACGGTGTTGAGATACATGGCAATGATCTCATCCTTGGTGTAGTTGCGTTCGAGCCGGGCGGCCGTTACCCATTCCTTGAATTTGATGATGACGATCTGTGCAAAAGAGGGGCTTTCCTGGCGGGGAAACAGGTTCTTTGCCAGCTGTTGGGTCAGTGTGCTCCCACCGCCGGCGCTGCGTTGCCCGCCAATGATATTCCGTACAAGGACCCTGAATATGCTGCGTATATCCACCCCGGAATGGTACCGGAAACGGATGTCTTCTGTGGCTAGCAGGGCGTTTACCAGGTTGGGCGAAAGTTCGTCAAAATGCACATTAGACCGGTTGTGAATGTAAAAAGTGCCCAATAATTCCCCGTCGGCAGAGTAGATCTCGCTTGCCAGGTTGCTTTTTGGGTTTTCCAGCTCCTCAAAAGAGGGCATAAAACCCCAGAGTCCGA
>PWON01000002.1 GCA_003557385.1 Bacteroidales bacterium
CGCGCTCAGGATCGACAATGCCCTGGTCAATCAGATACTTTACGCCCCAGGTGATGTCGTCTTGCATGAGGTCGCCCCATTCCTTGTTACCCGCATCTAAGAATGCTTTGCCAAAGCCGGTGCTTCCCCTGAAATTTGGTTGCAAAACGGCATAACCCCTGTTGGCCAGGAATTGGGCATAGGTATCAAAGCCCCACCTGTCGCGTGCCCAGGGGCCACCATGAGGGACAACCACAAGCGGCAAATTTCTCTCTCCAAAACCATTGGGCAATGTCAGGTATGCCGGGATTTGCAATCCGTCGGACGAAGGATAGCGTATAGAAAGCATGGGCGACAAATATTCTTCGGGAAGTCCGGAGCGCGGAGTGTACTGGTAAGTCAAAGACATGTCTTCCATGTCGTAAATATACACAGACGATGGCTTGGTATCTGAATAGGCTATTGCCATAAATAAAGATTCGTCATTGGTTCCTGATGAAAATGAAACCTCTACCTCACCCATCAGGGACTTAATATGCTGATAATGTTTTTCAAATTCTTCGTTGTGGAAATAGGTGCGGGTGCGGTCATCTGTGTAAAATGTGGCAATGATCTCCCTGGTTTTGGATGATTGCCACAGTCCGCCAAAATCAACCTGGTTTTCAGGATCTTTCTCCAAAAACGTTTTTTCAAGATTGTTGATATCCATCAAAAACAGTTTGGTTTTATCGCGGTCTGCCCCTGTATTTGATACCAGGTATATCTTTTCGTTGTCTTTATGAAACCCATAAGGATAGGCTGTTTCCATCAGGCCCCATTCGTATATCAATGTTTCTTCACCGTTTTTGTCCATACGCCAAAGTTCATTGTCGCCATTTTCCTTCGAGCGCGAAGCCAGCCTGAGGTTATCATCCCAGTCAAATATCCAGGAAGTGTATCTGTTGTTGTTTTCACGCAGCAGTGTCAGTTCACCGGTGGAGATCCTTAGCTGATACAGGTCATGCCACGAAGGATCGCGTTCATTCAGCCCAACAAACAACAAGTCAGGGTCCTGGTGGGAAATATGGAATATCATGGCCCTTACGCCCTCCATGTCGGTGATATTTCGTGCTTTGGGGATGACCCCCGGTGCTGCTTTGGCCGGGTTTAATGCATAAATATTGAAATTTTCATCACCCCCCTGGTCCATTACGTAGAGAAGATACTGTCCGTCCCGCGACCAAAAATACCCGGGTATTGGCCGGTCGGTGCGGTCGGTCACAGGAATGGCTTCTTCAAAAGATGCATTGCGGGTTTTAATCCAAATGTTACGCGTTCCTTCAAAAGGCCGCATAAATGAGAGGAATTCGCCATCAGGTGACAGCTGTCCGCCGCTGATCTCAGGGTCTCCAAAAAAGAGTTCGCGGTCGAGCAGTGGAGGCAGGTTTGCATTCAGGTTCAGAGAAAAGAACGACACGGCAAAAAGTGTCACCATTAGGCGCCATAAAGACAAGGTCTTGTTTTGTTTTTTCATGATTTTTGCTTTAAAAAACTTACTTAGACTAAGTAAAACTAATAGAAATTAATAGAAAAATAACCATTGTTGAGATTCTGCATCAAATAATTTTTGCAATAAGAATATCCTCTGGTAGGATCCAATTTCATGCCAAAAATCTTAATAAGTTAACTGTGAATAAGTAATAATTTAGAGAGATGCCGTTATGTTGATCCAGGTGTCCGGTATCGCAATGCTTGTGTCCGTATACGGACGGTAGGTTGTTGTTTGGCGGGCGTGGTGTTTATTATGCACCATTGATGAACGAATATTTTTTAAACTTCAGCAGTTCCTGTACCCCCCAATAACCTTGCAGGAGGCTGAGAAAAACAGGGCCGGGGTTCCCTTCCAGGCCGGCAATAAAATTCATCACGCCGGCCAGCAACAGTGCTGCGCCAATGATGAGGAACATGAACCTTTGCTGGTAAAACAGGCTCAAAACGCCGATCACAATGAGCATGATGCCCCATATGGGTTGTAAGATGGCAGCCAGGGCAATGCTGATGATCCCGATGAGGATCAGGATGGCGCCCCACGATTGAATATCTTGCTTCATCTGGGCCCTGGCCTGTTTCTTCTTCTCTTCGGCCGTGTTTTCATTCCTGGTTAAGGTGTCATGTCCGGCAGCCACTTTCTCTTCGAGGCTCGATAAGCGTTGCCGGGTGGAATGCTTTTTTAAAACATTTCCGGCAGAAGCCTTTTTTGATTCTTTTTTATTTTCGGCAGGCATGATTGATGCGTTGACCTTCGTCAATTTATTCCGGGCAAAATTAGAAACAATTTAAGAATTATTATACTTTTGTTTTGGCAACGGTGGCCGTTTATTTTTTATTCCATGAGCACGAGAAAGAAAATCGGGATCAGTATATTGGTGTTGTTCGTTATATCCATAATTGCCATTGGAATTTTTATATCGTTCAATAAGCGCCAGGAACGTCTTTTTTTAGAATATACGGTGAGCCAGGTACACGGGGCCAATGATGCGGTTGTGGACATTTGGGAAATCCACATTTACTGGGTTGCGCATGAGTATGGGTTGTGGGACGAAATGATCGAGTTCATTAAAGAACCTGATACGGCATGGACACAGGAAAATCTGGGGGAGGTGTTGTACTGGTTCGATCTTGATGGATTGTGGATCCTCGATAAACAGGGCACCATAGTATACAATGATACAACAGGATGTGCCGCCGCTTTGCCTGATAGAG
>PWON01000051.1 GCA_003557385.1 Bacteroidales bacterium
GCCTATGATGTCATTATCGCTTCTTGACATATTGACATTGGCCCCTATCCGCACATAATCACTGATTTTGCTGTTCAGGCTTACCCGGCCGGAATACCTGCCATAACTGCTGCCCATAATAATGCCCTCTTGTTCAAACATATTCCCGGAAACCATATAGGTCAGATCATCGGTGCCACCGCTGACTGAAATACTGTGGTTCAGAATGAGCCCCCTTCTGAATATCGCATCCAGATGATTAACGTCCGGCAGTGAAGCCGCTAAAGCATCATCAATCAACTTGCGATGCAGCCGTTCGTTCTCAATAAAAGCATTGTCGTTTACGGCGGCTTCGTTATACATTTCAATGTACTGGTCGCGATTGGTCATTGGTGTCAGATGGCCGTGTTGTTGAAATCCCATTTGCGAGGTGAACTCAATCCTGGGTTCTCCTTTTTCCCCTTTTCGTGTGGTGATCAAAATGACCCCATTATTTGCCCTTGCCCCATATATGGCCGCAGAAGCGGCGTCTTTCAATATGCTGATGGATTCGATATCATTTGGGGACAAAGTGCTGAGTGCATCTACAGTGGGCACCCCGTCTACAATATACAAAGGGTCATTGCTGCTGTTAATGGATCCTACCCCCCTGATGCGGACATTAACCCCTTCGCCCGGCATGCCTGTATTATGAGTGATGTTCACTCCGGAAGCGCGCCCCTGCAATGCCTGATCGACACCTGCTACAGGAAGCATTCGCAATGCATCACTGTCGATACTTGAAACCGCCCCCGTGAGGTCTACCTTGCGTTGGATGCCATACCCAACCACAACAAACTCGTCAAGAAGTTGCACATCTTCTTTCATGATAATGTCTATCCTGGTTCGTTGTCTTATTTCAACCCTTTGGCGAACAAATCCGATATAACTGAACACAAGTACCGGCCTTTCAATGTTATCGGGGATGTTCAACTGGAATTCACCGTCGATATTTGTTGTGGTGCCAACGGATGTGCCTTCGATCATAATGGTTACACCGGGCAAGCCTAGCCCTTCATTGTCGGTAACTGTTCCCGTTACCTGCCCAGGGCCATGCTGACCCTGAAGCAGATAAGGGAATAGAAATAACCAAACCAAACATGCAAGCGAGTGCGTTTTAATATTTTTCATAAGCTTATGTTTTTTGTGCCAAACGAAACCACAACATCTCCTGCCATGATTTTACCGTTTTGCATACTAATGCGCAAGTCCTGGGGAATTTCAACGATCAGCCTTGCCTTTTTTCCAGGTATGGTCATGCTGATGGTGCCGGTGATGTTTTCAGCCAGTACTTTTCCTGTGATAATATCAAACAGGTATACCGGATTTCCATCAAAAAAGTAATCTATCTCCTTTTCTTTATCATAGGGATTAAATATCAAATATGTAGGGAAAGCTTCATCCCTGAAAAAGTCGGTTGCCAGACAATTTAACCTGAGGATCTTTTCAACATTGGTTTTTTGCACGATGGCCCCAAAGATGCCAACATGTGCTGAACCATAAAGGCTGAACATGGAGACATCCGGGTTGCCTTCCACCCACAAGGGTCCATCTCCGAGGGCTATTGGTGAAACATCGGCAAACCGTTCTTCGCCGAAAAGGCTCGTTTTTTTCAATCCCTCGTAACCAATTACATTGCGGGTCAGGTTTTTCTTTTCCGGCAGGTATTGATGTGTGTCGGGAATTTCGTTTGGATAGAAAAGACGGGCGGCATTGGCTGCATTTAACATCCACTTTCCAATGGTTTCAGCATATTGCGGGGCGTATCGAACCATGGGCACCAATGGCCAGGCCATATCAAAGGTGTTCATTAAAAAAGCGTAACCGCCGTCGTGTGCCCAACTACCCTGTAGTCCGTGCACGTCGAAATCGCCCCAGCGTTCGTTAATAATACCCCAGCCGTAGCGGCCATCTTCTGCGTGTGTGCCCTCAAATGTCCAGTCAAGTAAGGGATGAAAATCATATTGGCCCCCATATTGTGCATTGAGCCTGGCCGCTGTGTAAGCACCAAAAGGCATCAGCACTTCATAAAAACGACTTTCCTTTTGCGACAACAAGGCCTGGATGGCACTGTGTGCGCCTTCCAAATAGCGTTGTTCTCCAAAGTGATTGTGGGCAGCAAGCAGCAACCAGGCATGTCCGGCGGCAGCATCTTCCTGAAACGGGATATGTGAGCGTTTGCCTTCCATTTCCGAATAATCAAAATATGAATAGCTGTAATTTCCGGCAAGCACTGAGTCGGCTTTGTAAAACTGTTCGGCCACCATATGCAAAATGCTATCTGCCCGTTCAACACCGGGAAACAGGTCGGTCATGGCATAAAACAACATGTTTGGGAAAACATCATACCACCAGTCACGGGCGTAGCCGCCACCCAAATGCCCAACCCTTTCGGATGTATTGTTCATCACGATATTCCAGCCATTCTCACTGTTAAAATAATTCTGCACCATTCGCACGTAGTTAAAACCGTGCTGATTACGTTTGTCAATGCCTGAAAGACCCGCACTCATCAATGCCCCAAGCGAATTAATCGCTTCATGGAATTCTCCTCCATGTGCATCCGGACCCTGCCTGACATCCCCTATGGCTGTATATAATCCAAATGTCTGCTGGGAAAAGTTCCTGCCGTTGTCGTCCAACCAGATAAATGGCATGTATTCGCCCCTGGCATCATGATTAAACACGTGCTGGTCAAA
>PWON01000203.1 GCA_003557385.1 Bacteroidales bacterium
TACCAGGTGACGGTCGAAAAAGATGATCCCACCGAAGGGTCGATCACCGACATTGTGTTGAAAAATGTGGTGACCAATGACATCTTTCCGGCAGAGATCCTGCAGGCAGAAAAAAGGATCGTGGTCACCTTCAACGAGCTGCAATCGACCGTGGTGGTGATCGAAAGCATCAGCCTGTTGCCCCCGGGTGCCACGTATACCACATCAACAGAATCGGATACGCTTGATCTGTCGCAGGATGTGCACATTACGGTATCGTTTGCAGGCGAAGACGTGGTATATGATATCGAAACCAACATCACCGAAGCCGGGTTTGATCCCGAAAACTATGTTACCCTGATAGACAGAAGCAGTGCTTCGGGCCTGGTGCCCTCCTTTATCGGCACGGAAAACAACCGTGGGGCTGCCTTCGACGGCCGGTACCTCTTTGTGGCCTCGCGCCAGGAAGGCAACCATGTCTATTACTGGGATATGGAGCAGCCCTCGGCAGATCCAAAAACCCTTGATTTTGGCGACGTGGTCTCAGGTGGCACATGGGCGGTGTCGGACGTCCGGGTTGCGGGTGGCAATATTTACGTATCGAACATGGTGATGAATGAAGAACAAGTATTTAAAATTTACAAATGGGAAGACGTCGGCGATGCCGCCCCCGAATTGATCCTTTCCTATACCATTCCAGATGAAGACATCCGCCTGGGGGACGCCATCTCGATCATCGGCAATCCGCCGGCAAACGGTTATGTGTTTGCATCGAACTTTGCATGGCCCAACAACGCCAGCGAATTTTACGTATGGGACTTCAACGGGCAAAAGGAAGAAGTCAGTCCCTTCATCATGCCGATCAACCCGATCGAGGGAATGCGGATAGGCCAGTACGGCCGTGTAAATACCATCCCGGGCGAGCCTGAGCTTCTCCTGGTAACCGGTGCTGAAATGGGCGTCGGGGTGATGGATTTTGAAGGGAATATCATCTACGAAACCTTTGAGCCCATGGTCCAGACAAGGAGTTACGATCCGCTGATATGGGAATACAACGACGGCCTCTATCTCAGCTTTACCGTAAACAGGGAATGGGAAGGACAGGGTGCCTGGTATGAAATCATCAATATTTCGGAAGGGGCCACCTTCCTGGATGCCCTGCAGGCGCTGTCGGACGACAATATTGATGAAAAACGGGTGTTCAAGCATGTATTCAGCGGACCCGGGGCCCTGTGGGTCGGCGGAACCCATGGCGTTGGATTCAGCCCCGATGGGAAACCCAGGGTGATGGGTTTTGCCCTGATGCATGGATTCATCGTGCATGAATTCTCAAACTAAACAACCGGCTTGATACACAGGGGGGATGATAAAACCCCTCTGTGTATCCGCCTCATTATACATTATATATTATATGATGCCTTATCATCTCCTGCGCAATGTTTTCCGGGCAAGCCTGCTTATGCTGCTCCTCGCTTCCTTTGCCGCTTGCGAAAAAGACAAAGACGCACCCAACGGCAACGACAATGATATTCCCCCTGCCGACACCCTGAAAATATATTCGTTCGTATTTCACGAACTGGACCCGGAAGTATCCGCCGACATTGACCATGAATCCCTTGAGATCCATGCGATGATCCCACGGACGGCCAATATCAACAACCTGGCCGTTACCGTCGAGTATACCGAAGGGGCCACCCTGTCTCCCCCCTCAGGGTTCGGCTACAATTTTGCAGAACCCCTTGTGTTCACCCTCCGAAAGGGGCAGGAAACGGTGCGCTATACATCCTATGTGGCCTACAGCGAGCACGATGAAAACGAATTGTTGTCGGTCAGCTTCCCCGATCTTTTCCGGAAGGGAGAGATCCAGGGACAGGAGGTTTTCCTGGAAGTGCCTTTCGGTACCGGGCTCGATGAGGTGCTCATCGAAATGGAAATATCCGATCATGCAAGCGCAGACCCGCCCCCGGGAAGCCTGGTGGATTTAAGCAGCCCGCTGGATATCACTGTCACTGCAGAAAACGGGGATGAACAAACCTATACCCTGTATACCCACGTCATGGAACAGGAAACCGGCGTCAGGGCATTCTGGATACCCGACCCTACCCATTCGACATTTCTCACAAGCTATGAAAACATCCAGGAAGGGGTTGCGCTGGCCAAAGAATTGAATTTTAACACCCTGTATGTGGTGGCCTGGGCAAAGACCCGTACACTTTACCCCAGCGAGGTGCTTGCCGCCAACTCCACCTACAACACGGCGCGCGAAGGCATGTTCACCCCGGGTTATACCGGCATGAGCGGTGACCCCCTCACCGACCTGATCGAGGTGGCCCATGCCGAAGGGCTGAAGGTGATCCTCTGGTACGAATACGGCTTTATGGCACGCTGGGGAAGTCCACCGACACCCCAAAACGACAGGATCCTGGCTGTTCATCCACACTGGGTGGGCATCAACAACCAGGGAGAGCCGGCAAACTACAACAATAGCGACTTTTACTATAATGCTTATAATCCTGAAGTGCAACAATTTATGATAGACCTGGTGATGGAGGCGGTAAACAATTACAACATCGATGGCGTCCAGGGCGATGACCGGATGCCAGCCATGCCACGAAATTCAGGATACGATGACTATACGGTAGCCCTTTACATGGAGGAGCATGACGGGGAGCCGCCACCCGGCAACCCCCACCATTCCGGATGGGTACGTTGGAGGGTGGATA
>PWON01000083.1 GCA_003557385.1 Bacteroidales bacterium
CCAACGACCTAGGCACAAGTATATCTCCAGTCTATCGTGCACTTAAGAGCGACTTAGGCATGCACTACAGGAACTTCATGAAGCATTGCCGTAAGGTACGACATAGTATACGAGGTTTCCGTAATCCGCATAGTCTATACCAGCAGTACCTACGTATGGGTTCACTACAGGCAGTGGCGGACCACCACGGTGTATCCAGACAGGCTATACATCAGCAGCTGAAGAAGGCTGGATACAGTATGTCCCTACGCAGGCACGTCCCTGTACATCAGGAACAGGAGATTGTCAGGCTAAGGACCGAGGAAGATCTAACCATTGATGAGGTCACCAGTAGACTGGGCATTAAGAGATATCGTGTCATGAATGTACTACGCAAGCATAAGTTACCCCTAACACATCGTATATCAATGGATAAGAGACGCGGCGATAAGGTACATGCACCAAGTAGTGAAATAGAGATGCATTACAATCGAGGCATGACTATCCATGAGCTGGCTGAACTATATGATGTGAGCGTACCTACCATCATAAGGCGCATGCGAGCTGCAAATATACAGCGCAGACCGCGCGGACACGTCCGTACTCAGCAACAGAAAGACTATGCCAAGTCCATGTTAAATGCTAAGAATAGCTAGAATTATACTGGTGTAATTCAGTAAACTATGGTATAATGTAGGTATTACGGAATGCATTACAGATCCTGTAACACATGTGAGGAGGGATACACATGACTGGTGAAACAATGACAAATGCTGAACTCCTGAAGATACTCGAGAGGACCATTAAGGCCGTGGTGAATTGGAATGGCATGCAGGTTGAGTTCTCCGACGCTTACTTAGAACTACAAGACCACTTCGATCTACAGATTGAGATATCGGAGGGTATCACCATCTTAAAGACTAGCATCCGGGAGACTCCATGATACTAATCCCCATACTACTAGGTATTATGTGTGCAATATTGGCAGGATACAAGGGTAGATCCGCAATCTTATGGCTGACCGCTGGTGTATCCTTGGGCATACCAGCACTACTGGTACTACTAGGTCTACCAAGACTGGAGTGATAACTATGCAGCTATATGACCGTCACGGGGTCCCCATACGTATAGGTTCAACCGTCAAGCTAGACATACAAGGTAATGGACCCGTACGCGGACAGGGCTATGTAGCCAATGGAGATGAAGGTAAGGTATTAGATATCAGGCAACCACAGAATGATCGCGTATTTGAGATGTATGGCTTTGAGATCCTCGTTCACATGCCTAAACATGGAGGGTGGTTAGGACATGACTTCGAGTTCATCGTGGTATCACACGACCTCTGTACCTTATATAACAAGACCGTCGTTCATCCATCCCCATGCGGAGATAATGTATATGCCGAAAGACATCCATGGTAAGCCCATATTCGTAGGTTCCACTGTCATTGTCGACATCTCAGGTCGATGCCCCACACATGGATGGGGCAATATACGCAACGGTGATATAGGTGTAGTACATGAAATATTCAACCGCATGAGTGATAGTCGTTCACATGGTCCATGTATCTTGGTAGACTTCCCGCATCAGAAGGAATGGCATGCGCACGGCTTTGAGCTGATAGTTGCAGGCCTCGACCTATGTACACGCTATAACCAATGTATAATGCGCAAGGAGTAGATACACATGAGTAAACGACAAGAGAGAATAATGCGTACCCTGGCAATGAATCGTATGACTGAGGAGGTACTAGGCAATCATCAAGCTCCTCTATCAGAGGAAGATATAATTGCCAGTCTGATCAGACAACATGTCAGTACACAAGCCGCACATCGTAATAGACGTGAGGGGATTCGTAAGCATCACCAGCCCCTGACTAACAAGCATTGCCTTATGTGTAATGCAACCTATGAGTGGATACAGAAACTACGCTATGAGGTCTGGCTCAGGGATATTCCCCACCCTACAGTCCCTGAAACTAGGGAGTTTCATGACAAGATGCAGGAGATACTGAGTATCATCGATGAATTCCTAGGCGATAAGCAAGGAGAGGAGGATGCAGAATGAAGGTAGGTGCACGACTAAGATGCAGAACATCTGAGAGTAAGCACTACGATGCAGAGTTCATTGTCGTTGGCTTTATAACCAAGGACAGCAAGACCTATGCTGATCTACATACACTAGATCAGTCCATGGGTATTGACGTACAGATTGATGACCTGGTTAAGCACTTTGAATATTCCGATCAGGTTAAAGACTTAGATAATACCGCATGCGGGAATTGCATGTCCAAGGTTAAGGTTGGCGACCTACTCAAGCTCAATGAGTACGCCCGCATATGCCCTAATTGTCATGGTAGGCTGCTCATGGTGCCGCAAGAGCTCTACCTTGCATGGCTTGAGCTACGCAACAATCAGCTCGAGACACTGCAGATTAAGGAGGCAAATAAATGATTGAGCTTAATGAGGGAGACTACATCAAAGGTATCGAATACTATGGTGATAGACTAAGGCATATCCGTGGATGGGTTGATAAGATACACGTAAGACCTGACGGGTACAGTATAGCCATCCAATGTGATGATAGCTATAGAGGATACCGGGGAAGTACGGTACACAGCACATTAGGTACAGTGATCAAGCTTAAGCCCAAGCCTAGACCCGCAACTCGGATATATGAGTAAGCCTATGATTAGTCCATTCTTTGACG